>NZ_CP033040.1:2185000-2507441 GCF_004293625.1 Thiomicrorhabdus indica
TCGCGTTGCATCGAATTAAACCACATGCTCCACCGCTTGTGCGGGCCCCCGTCAATTCCTTTGAGTTTTAATCTTGCGACCGTACTCCCCAGGCGGTCAACTTATCGCGTTAGCTACGTTACGAAACATTTTAATATGCCCCACAACTAGTTGACATCGTTTACGGCGTGGACTACCGGGGTATCTAATCCCGTTCGCTACCCACGCTTTCGCACCTCAGCGTCAGTTTTAAGCCAGGAAGGCGCCTTCGCCACTGATGTTCCTCCTAATATCTACGCATTTCACTGCTACACTAGGAATTCCCCTTCCCTCTCTTAAACTCTAGATTGCCAGTATCGGATGCAGTTCCCAGGTTGAGCCCAGGGCTTTCACAACCGACTTAACAGTCCGCCTACGCGCGCTTTACGCCCAGTAATTCCGAATAACGCTTGCACCCTCTGTATTACCGCGGCTGCTGGCACAGAGTTAGCCGGTGCTTCTTCTAAAGGTAACGTCAAGCAATATCGATATTAGCGATACTACCTTCCTCCCAATTGAAAGTGCTTTACAACCCTCGGGCCTTCTTCACACACGCGGCATGGCTGCATCAAGGTTTCCCTCATTGTGCAATATTCCCCACTGCTGCCTCCCGTAGGAGTCTGGGCCGTGTCTCAGTCCCAGTGTGGCTGATCATCCTCTCAAACCAGCTAGAGATCGTCGCCTTGGTAAGCTTTTACCTTACCAACAAGCTAATCTCACTTAGGCTCATCCAATAGCGATAGCTTACAAGTAGAGGCCACCTTTACTCCGTAGAGCACATTCGGTATTAGCATGCGTTTCCACATGTTGTCCCCAACTATTGGGTAGATTCCTAAGCATTACTCACCCGTCCGCCACTCGACGCCTAGAGAGCAAGCTCTCTATCGTTTCCGTCCGACTTGCATGTGTTAGGCCTGCCGCCAGCGTTCATTCTGAGCCAGGATCAAACTCTTCAGTTTAATCTTGCTAGATATATTTAAATTCCGTCTCCGGATATAAACACTCGGAATTGACAAGTTTGCATGATAAATAAATAAATTTATTACCAGTTACATATTTGTCAGTTTTCGAGATTTTTTATGCGTACTCACTTAAGAAGTTTCCACATAAATTATCTCTGAATTACCATATTTTTAAAGAACTTATCCACAACCTAGTCACTGTTGATTTCAAACCGTGACTCGTTGGTAGGCCGCGTATTCTAGAGAAGCTAAAATCTTTTGTCAAATGTTTTTTCAAACTTTTTTCAAAAAATTTTCATCACATTCAAACCAGAATCGCGATGGTTAACTGCTTGCTTTTAAAATTCAATCAAGAAACAAAATCCTCAATCAAATCAAACAATTAACACCAATTTTTTTCATCTCTGAGAAGGCTTTGTTTCCGCTGCCCCTCAAGACAGGTGCGTATTCTAGGGATTTCTAAAATGAACGCAAGTCTTTTTTTACAAAATATTGAAAAAAGTTTAAATTAATTTCAACTCCATTACTTACCCACAAAAACATCCTCTTTATACAAACTTATCCACAGATTTATTCACAAAATACGCTTTAAACTCTTTTTATTCCCCTAACCAATCCTGACCGGCCGGTAAATGAATCCATTCATTAGGCTTCCATAAACCAAATAACCCATTTTGAATGTTTTCAAAACGGGTTTATATAAAGTCGCTAAGTTTTAAATGCTTATTATTGAATCGTCACAGGTATCAACTTTGGCTCTTTCCAAGGTCCAGAAATTTTATATTTAAATGTCACTAACTCTTCATTCACTTTTGGAAGTACCTTCATTAAAGTATACACAGCAATAGCTGCAAAGGGATTCACTGCACCGGCAGCAGCAGCTATAGTTGGAATTGAACTGCCTAGCGATGGTGTGACTTGCGCACGCATATCAAATGTTTCATTTTTTAGAGAGAGCAAACCATTTACTTCAACCTGTGCGGAAGGCGCATTTACATTTAAGCTTTTTAGTTTGACAGTTTGATGATCGAATTCACCTTTTGCATTAATCTCATCAAATACGAATCCTTTCGTTGTTATATCTTTTAAATCTAGTTTTAATCTACGCATAATCGATTCAACACTTAACAAGCCTAACAATCTTGCTAAACCTGGCTCAACGTCCTCAATAACACCATCTTTTACTTTAAAGTCCACCGGTCCTTTTAATTTCTGAGAATCAAAACAGGCTAAATCTCCTTGCCAACTGAGCTGCAACTTCCCTTTTACCTCTTTTCCAGTAAACCCTTTATTAATTCCTAAATAATTGGTGAGAGCTTGAACCTTAGATGATGTCAAAAATAGGACTAACGAACTAACCGCACGATCACTTCTAAAAGAGTAAGCACCTGAAATATGACCTGCACTCTCTCCCAAGGTTCCATTAATTCCAGTTGCTAAGTAACCCTCACTATGCGGAGACAACTTAAAATTTAAATCCTTTAACCAATAATCTTTAAAACGAAGTTGCTTTGCAGAAAAATAAATTTCAGGAATATCTTGCGCAACAACGGATTCTGAACAAATTAGTGAAATGTCTTTTTTACTTTTATTTGGATTCAATTCAATCGTTCCAACTTGAACATTTAGACTTGAATCTGCTTTTTTAACAATTGCAATATCGGCTTTAGGACCTACTAACCGGAAAACCAATTCCTCTTCTCTGGGCTGCCAGCTTAACTGAGATTTAGGAAACTCATAGGAATCAAAGCTAAGCTTTTCAATCTCAAGACGACTATTTCCCCAATTTACAACATAACTAGAATCATTAGATTCCTTTAAATAGCTTTGCTGAAACTGCTTTGAATACTTCCACCATTCATCAATCGAAAACTGATGAATAAACCCTTTTATGGTTAAATAATCACTGAATTGACCATCAAAATTCTCCCATGCAGATAAATGGTCTGCTTGATTCGCCAGCAACACTGTTCCATTTATTGTTTTCTTACCTGATTGGTCTGAAACTTGAATCGCTGCTAAACCGGTAGATTCAGACTGAAAATTTAAGATCAGTTTGTTTTCTTCAACAATGCCTTTAACCGTTAAAGGCGCGTTCAAATCATTTTTTGAAAGCGGCGAAGGCATACCACTAGCGGACTTATGCCAATTTACCCTCCCCAAAACAGAAATATCCAATTCTGCTTGATAAGGAATGTCTACATTCGCAGACCACGCAACAGGGTCAATAAACAGTAACTCATTTTGATCAACCGCCTCACCTGCAATCTCAAGACCTAAGCTTGCTTGATCACCATCTAATTTAATATCGACAGGCCCATTTAAGGTTTGCCCTTGCAAATACCCCTTTACAGACTCTCTTTGAATCTGAATTTGTCCCTGTATAGCTGAAATTTTTGGCAAATCATAAATAAGTGCTCCAACCTGCTTCAATTCAATAGCAATATCAACTTGCGACACTTTCTCTTTATAACCAGACACCGGAACCCAAATCGATTGGATATCAAACACGCCTTCACCAGTCAATATTAAAGACTCACTCAAAAAGTCATTAAATTTTTGTGTTTTTACAAGAGGAGACGCTTGAAGATACTCAACAGCCGATTTTATTTCACCTTCAGCTTGGCCAGAAATTTCAACCGCTATATCTTTTTCCCGCAAATCCGAAATGGCCACGCTCACTTGTTTTGCAAACAATTCTTCGTTTAAAGCAACCTTAGCAGTTGTGAAATTCAAACCAAATTCTTGCAACAAAAAATTAACATCAAAATTCTGTAGGCTCTTCCAATTTGAATCAAAGTTAAGTTGCGCAGACTTGATGACACCAGACATTTCAAATCCATGACCATTAGTCAAAAACTCTTCAAATGGTGCATCAATAGAAATACGAGCCTTTAGAGCCTCGCCATCTATTTGACTATTCTTCAACCATTTCTGAAGAGGCTGCCCCATCCATACATATGGCAAATACTCCATGACAATCTTGGCACGATTCGATTCAAAGCTAGAATCAAACGATATCTTTGAGTTATTCATTCGAGCACTGTTGATCGCTAGATCAAACTCATCAATCGCTAGATGGAATGGCTGCACACGCCAGTGTGTCGGTGAACGCCAATCTATAACAATTGATGAGGTCGGCTGAATTTTAATCGCATCCTTATGAACTCGAGTATCAACTAACCAAACCGGCTTAGATGTCTGCAAAATAACCTCAGAACCTGTTTTATCAAAAGTCAGTTCTTCTATCGCTAAACTAGGAAAATCGGTTAATGGCACCGCTAATTCTTTCAAATAGAAATGTAAATTTTTCAGTTCAAGAGTTTGCCAGTTAAGTTTGCCAGAAAGATTTTGGATGGATAAATGCGCTGTTTTTCCGAAAAGGTTAGCTATTTTAGGATCACTAATGAGTGCCTGCGTAATCACTTTAAAAGGTTCAATATTTAAGCTTTTCGCATCGAAGTCAATAAAATCATCATCAACTTTCAACTCAATTGGCGAAATCGACTCTAAATATTTTTGATCTAACTGAAGGCCTAACAGTTGAATATGCCAATCATCTTGACCTACAAAAAGCACATCATTTTCTAGAACCCATTCAAGCTTTGCTCCCGCAGAATTTGGAAGAAGCTCATCATTTTGAGGCCAGTCGAATGAGCTACCGTTCAAGTTCATTTCTATTTTTGACAGCTTTGAATTTTGAAAGTTTGCTTTTGCTTCAACAAGAACATCTCCTTTGGGAAGAATAGCCTGCCATTCTTCAGGTAACAGAGATACCAACCCTTGAATCTTTACCGGCCGGTAAGAAACCAAATTTAATCGACCATCTCCAATTCCCCCAAAAGAATTTTGACTGGCGTTTAACGTTAAACTAAATGGTTCATAATCCAACACCTCACCATATTTCATACCAAACTCTGATACTAATGAAATCCTTGAAGATTTGGCCAATTCAAAACTTTTTAAATGTATACCGGCCGGGTATTCTTGCTGAAGAGTAAGCCGAACATCTTTAATCGAAACTTGTTTCCACAAGCTTCGAATAGTGGATGGGATTAATAGTTTTTGATGTAAATCTTCTCGACTAACCGAAAGTTGAGCCAGCTTACTTTCGGAAGAGTTTACAAACGATGAGCGCTTCTCAAGCGAAGCATTTTCAACATAAAGATAGTCACCAGCCGCAGCCGCAGGAAGTGCAAAAGAAAAAAGATTGATATCGGCTGACAGTTTTTCAGCGTCAAAGTGAAAACGCTCTGAGTTAAGAGAAACATTTTTCGCTTCAAATTCAAAACCGAGCCAATGTTGGTCGAGCGCCAAAGATTCATAGCTCAATTCCACGCCAATGAAACTTTTAACGGCAGAGGTAAATTGTTCAGGAGCATATTGAAGCCAAGTCAAAAAACCACGAGTAATCAGTAAATACACAATAAATAGTGCAAAAATGACCTCTAAAAATCTGTATGTGAACTTAACCAATTGAGAAACCTCTCACTTATGCCCTTAGCATGCTAAGAATGATCGTTAGAGTTTCCATTTGTTTGGAATGGGAACATCTAACGTAATCAATTACATCATCACAACATCATATTGCTCGGCCGCATAAGAACTTTCCGCTTGAAAACGAATACTCTTATTTAAAAATGCCTCAAGCTCCGCAACACTGCTCGACTCTTCATCCATAATTTGTGAGACCACTGATTCTGCAGCAATCACTCGATACTGTAATGCATCAAATGAACGCGCCATTCGGGTAATTTCACGGAAAATTTCATAAGCCACCGTTTCAGCCGTTTTGACAGAACCTCGTCCACTACAGACAGGACAAGGCTCACACAAGGTTCGCTCTAAACTTTCACGCGTGCGTTTGCGCGTCATTTCCACCAAACCAAGACTTGAAATACTACTTATTGACGTTTTAACACGATCCTTCGCTAACTCTTTTTCTAAAGCGGACAAAACATGCTGCTGGTGTTGCTTATCTTCCATATCAATAAAATCAAGAATGATAATACCACCTAAGTTTCTCAACCGAAGCTGACGAGCAATGGCCTGCGTGGCTTCAAGATTAGTTCGGTAAATTGTCTCTTCTAAATTCTTATGTCCGACAAAGGCCCCAGTATTGACATCAATGGTGGTCATTGCTTCTGTTTGATCAATAATCAAATAGCCGCCTGACTTCAAATTCACTCGTTTGTGCAGAGCGGTTTGAATCTCCTCTTCAATATTATATAAATCAAAGATCGGTCGCTCACCTTGGTACAAGCCCAAACGATTCAAACACTCAGGGACATACATTTCTACGAATCCCTGCATTTTCTTCAAGGTTTCTGTGGAATCCACACGAATTTTTTCAATCTGATCCATTGGAACATCGCGAAGAATCCTCAAATAAAGCGGTAAATCTTCATAAATAATAGTTGGCTTTCTTGATGCACGCGTTTTCTCTTGAATATCCCCCCAAAGGCGTTGCAGATACATCATGTCAGCACGCATTTCATGAAAGTCTACGCCTTCAGCAACGGTGCGGACAATAAACCCACCTTCAGATGATTCAAATTCTGGAATCTGTTTAACAACTTCTCGCAAACGTTCACGTTCTTCTGATGAATCAATTTTCTGAGAAACACCGAGCGTTTTTTCAATTGGCATGTAAACCAGCATTCTAGATGGAATCGTCACTTGCATCGTAATCCGAGCACCTTTACTTCCTAAAGGGTCCTTAACGACTTGCACCATAATCTTTTGTCCAGGATGCAAGAGTTTTGCAATATCCTCACATTGCTCATCCTCA
Source organism: Thiomicrorhabdus indica (assembly GCF_004293625.1). NCBI lineage: Bacteria > Pseudomonadati > Pseudomonadota > Gammaproteobacteria > Thiotrichales > Piscirickettsiaceae > Thiomicrorhabdus > Thiomicrorhabdus indica. The sequence continues at coordinate 2,191,772 of NZ_CP033040.1, forward strand.
CACCCCAAAGCCTGATGACACACATCCGAAACATGCAAAAACGCGGCACGTTCAAGCCCAATGTTAATAAATGCTGCTTGCATACCCGGCAAAACTCGATCCACTTTACCCATATAGATATTGCCAACTAAACCACGCTTGTTCGCTCGCTCCACCCAAACTTCTTGCAAAACGCCATTTTCTACCCAAGCAACCCGAGTTTCATTTGGAGTAACATTGACTAAAATTTTTTCTTCATTGTGCATCGTTGTAGCCTTTATTTTATGTGTGCACACATAAGTTTTTTATTTTTATTTAACTCTTCGAATCAATAATTCAAATTATAAAATTCTGTTTGCTTCAATAATTGTTCAAGCTCATAAACCGGTAACCCCATCACCGCATGGTAGCTGCCTTTTATTTCTGTAATCCACCGAGCCGCATAGCCCTGAATCGCATAAGCACCCGCCTTATCATAAGCCTCATCCGTCAGCAAATAACGTTCAACGTCTTCTGGCTCAAGAGCACAAAAGCTCACTTCAGTTTTATTGACGGCCACATGAATAGTATCATTATGCGCTAAGGCGACAGCTGAATAAACTGCGTGAGTTTGATTGGATAATGTTTGCAATATTTCGCGAGCATCTTCTTGATCTTTAGGCTTACCCATCACTTTATTTTCACAGAAAATTAATGTATCACCTGCAATCACGTAACCGGCCGGTGAAACACCGTGCTGCTGAATTGCCGACTGTGCTTTTTGTTCAGCCAAGCGTGCGACCAATTCTCTCGGCGGTGCTATAGAGTCGATTGACTCATCAATTTCAGCAGAAACCACATCAAACTGAATCCCCATCATATTTAAAATCTCTTGACGACGAGGGGAGTTGGAAGCGAGATAAACCCTTTTCAAAACAAAACCTATCAGAACCGAAAAATAAATTAATACGCCATTCTACCCTCTCCTTCGGTAGAATGTTGCGAGCTTAAGAGTTCATTCATAAGTTTTTAAAATTTGTGCAAAATAAAGGTTGAAATGGTGATAGATATGGAGCTTGGTAAAGAGCTAGACAAAGTTGTTGAAGATCATAGACCAGAAAACTTACAGGAATTGTTTTCAGCAATTCATGTCGCAGAATTACCATTCTTCTCGATACTGGTAAAGCCGACCGCAATTCCTTGGATAATCTTCATCCCTAAAGCACCTCTCACCAACACCAGCGCAATGCTTATGCTGAACGGTCAGATTTTAAAAATAGCGAATGGCTTACAAGCGCAAGGCCGTGGCCATTACAACTTTGCTAAGATTGGCAACAAAAGTGAATGGCTGCACTTTCACCTAGTTTTTCGAAATGAAAACGATGAAGCTTGGCCTGATCCCATTTGGTGTCATGAACCACTCACCGAGAATGAACGCATGGCGCAAGCTCTGGTAAAACAAATCAAAATCGTTTTACAAGATGGGGATGACACGGGAATTTAATCAAAACTTTAGCACATGCTTCAATCAAGATGATTTTCTCAGCCACTGGTATGACTTTGGAGTTTGTGCATATAATTTAAACGCAATAAAAAAGAATACAGCAATAAACATCTCTAAAACTTCCTCTATATGCGAAGCGTGTTGAGTAAACCAATTGCTGATTTCAAAGCCAACCCCATGCAGTTTACGCTCCAAACCATCTAACGTCTTAGAAGCCACAACACACCCAATCCCTAGATAAATACCAACCATGTAAGCCTCCGGCTTTAACACACTTTTTAGCAACGGCATAAAGTGATGATAAAGCGTCCGAGCCACCGCATAGATTAAGATCAATAACACCAAGCCCCCAATTACCTTCTGCAAAATCGGCACTTGATCTGACACCAAAAATTTACTCTTTAAAATCCCAATTTCTGTAAAACGCTTATCAAAGTCCAGCTCTCGAAGAGTAAACATAAAAAGAATCATTAAAAAATAATGATATTTTTTTGCATAATCCCAAGTAAATTTCTTGAAAACATATGCCAAGACCAACAAATAACTGACGGCGGCGACAATTTCAATCGGACCACTTTCGCTTAACATAGACTTCGATAATTCATTCGGGGCAGCTAAGATAGCGCCAACCATTAACAGCAAAAGAAAGATGGCTGATAGGTATAATTTTTTTGCATTTGATGTCATAGACTTCCTTCTAAAAAGTAAATTGCTAATGCATATATAGTTGAAAACAAAGAGCAAGGATAATAACTTTTGGTAACTCAAACCGCTAAAGGTAAATGCTTTCCATCCTTTTCAATGGCACTTGAATCAAGATTCGTAGATTTCTGAGATCCAAGAAGCTTGTCGATATTTGTCATAGGGGCCATTCATCACATCTTTCGGATCAGGTTTACCATGAAAAAGAACAATACTGACTCCGTGTGGGTAAGGCACACTACCTTTGGGTAAGAAGGTTTGAAAATGCCTCCGCAATAGCTTTCCTAAACGACCAAAGGAGTACTTAGTCTTGGCATTCAAATCAATTTTATATGATTTGATAAGTGTTTTCGGATAGATAACTGCATCTTTAAAGACATATTCAATCCAGTCTTGGTCACCATGCATCTGCTCAACAATCCAAGATTTCTGCACCCAAAAAGAGTCCCAAATAAAACTATATTGGTTGGCGGTAAAACACATCACCGAACTGTTATAGCGCTTTTCGTTAATATCAGATGCTATGCAAAACCTTTCGCTGTGCTCAACCAGAGCATCTAACGGGCCCGTAATAACAATATCCAAATCAAGAAATAAAACTCTGTCCTCAGCAGACAACCCCAAAAAACCTTTCTGAAAAATTAACAGCTTATACCACCACCCTTGTAAACCAATGTCCGCAAGATTCTCAATCAAGACTTCATCATCAATTCCTTGAGAATTTTCAGTCATGCAATGAAACTCAAAAGGGATATTGAGGTTATTTTTGACCATTTTATAAAGACGGTTCACGTAATCGGGGCCGTACTTAGTTCCCCATTTTAAGCAAATAACATGAAGCATATCTCATCCATAAAATTAAGAGATTAAATCTTGTAAAACACTGTCCATCGGATCACTCTCATCGACCAGAGCCTCAATGAGAACCCTTTGCTTAAGAAGCTTAACGGATAACAGAGCTGTAGAGGGAGCTGAAACTACACAGCTAAACGATAATATCGGCAACATCAATTCCAACGGCAAGTTTGAAGGTAGTAAATCAATCGAACTTGCTTGCAACCTCGATACACCATTCTTTAACCATTCAAAATCAGAGACATCCCTAGGATGTTTTTTGACCGCTATATTTTGCCAATCAGAAGTATTTAGATAATCAATATATTGCTGTCGCAAAGCCTTACCTAAGTTTGATGGATGAGGCAAAATCACCAGCAAGTCGAAAGATTTTTGTAACAATAACTCTTCTTCAGCTGACACAAACTCATTTAGCAAAGGTCTTAAATTAGAACTTGAATAATATTCCAGAGGAATTTTATGCACATCCACATTTTGATTAAGAAGCTTGCACGCCTTTTCGGGTTTCAGCAGCCAACCCTCAGTGATCCAATCACTGGCACCAACAGTGACTGGGTGTTTCCAATCAACCGGATACATTAAACGCTTAATCCAAGAATCTAAAACTCGATCTCGCCAGGTCCGAGAACGCTGGCGACAAGTGTAACTAAATAAACCCTCATCTAAATAAATCCCTTTAACGCTAGGTTTATACCTTACCGCTTCCGTCATAACGCATTGAAACTCAATCCTGCGATCGCTTCCCACAAACACTTGATCAGGTTTTAGTTTCGCAATAATTTTCTGAATATCTTGAATTTCATCCAAACGTCTTCGCCATTTTTGCCAAGCCCCTTTATATTTTCCATGAAACCCCCAAGCCTGCTTAAAGGGCGAATTTTCTAATTTAGCCAATGCTTGTAAAAATGGGTTTTCCTGACCATAAGTAAAATCGACGTACAACAAATAGCTCTCTTCATCTTGGCGATCTGTAGCAAACACAAAGCTATTCAGAAAATTCCATGGTGTTGCAACAATATAAACGGAACAAATACTCACTAAAATCCTCTTAGCTTGCTGCCATACGATTGATAGATAATAATTTCCCTGTCATCAGAGCCATTAAAATTAAAAACGGCATGGTGCTTTGATTCAAATGGAACATAGTAATGCTCAAGAAAAAGTCCAGATATAAAAATACACTCACTGCACCAGCAACCGCAAGCGATTTCACTTCCAAATTACAAGAAACTAAACGTTTTGAAAAAAATCGTAAAAATGCCCACATCATGACTACTAGAGCGATAAATCCAACGACACCATGAAACGCTAAAGCTTGCAGGTATTGATTGTGCAAATGCTCGTAATGAATAAGCTCTGGAGTAATTGCTGCTTCACGAATTAAACGCTGCAACTCTGGCAGATAATTAACTTCCCCAAATCCAAGCAACGGGTTTTCAAGAAATAAACGCCAACCTAATTGCCACATTTCAAAGCGTAACCCTAAAGAAGTGTTGGGATCATCCTCTAAAAAATAACTCTGTAAACTCTGTATGGTTAATAGCACTCTATGTTGAAAGGGTGTATCAAAAAAAAGAACAAACAATGTAATCAAAATTACAAAGGCTGCGGCACCCCAATAAAGTAAAGCCTGTTTTTGATAGATTTTCGCGAAGTGAAACAACACAAAAAAAAGTGCAAATGGTATCGCAACCCAACCGCCACGAGAACCACTTAGAATAGAAATCATCACGCCTGCTAAAAAGCCAAGCAGTAAAAAAATTGACCAACCCCATTTAGCCTTGACTTGCAAACCTTGTGCCCAAATAGTACCGGCCAGACTCACAAAACCAAACAGCAAGGATACATTCCCATAATACAGGGGGTGATCAAAAACATCGGTAGAAAGTCGACCTTCAAAATTATAGTTACCGCCGCTCCATAGTGCATAAACTAGGTTACTAATGGAAGCGATAGCAACCATTCCCCAAAAATACTCAATTCGAAACGGCATCCTAGACAAGAACAGGATAATGAGGCTAAAAAACAGAAATTTTACAGGCTCTTCAAGTAAAGATACCTGCTCAGAATGCACCACAAAACCCAATAGAAAAGAAAGAAAATAAAACACAAGCGTGCCAGAAATCCAAAGCTCTTCCCTAGAAAATTGCCCCCGTATTGACTTACCTTGCTTAGCAATAAAAACAAAACTTGCCAACAACAAGACCAACGGTAGTAAATTGAGCATTCTATCAAATGTAAAAAACACAGCACCGTACAGGAGCAATAGAGCCTGAAACGCAAACGAAAGGACTCTTTGAGCTGGCATTATCAAAATAAAAAAGTTTCCTAAGGTAAAATGAATCCCTCAATCGTCAAACAGGAAATCATAAAACGTGTCATTAAAAAAAGAATTTGCAAAAATGTTCTTTCCTTGGAAAAACTGGGCAACAGTTCAATGGAGGTACTATTTCGGTTCTTATACTTCTTCGCCAAGTAAAGGGGTTATTGCATCCCTGACCTCTTATCCGGCACGCTTTAAAAGCTTGCATTTAACGCTTAAGTCACTGGCTCAACAAAAGGTATCCGCGGAGAAAATTCTTTTATGGATTGCCCATGAAGACAAAGCACTGCTGCCAAAAAATGTTCTAAAGCTTGAAGAACAAGGCTTAGTTGAAATTCAATTTACCGAAGATACGAGATCCTATAAAAAAATAATTCCGGCTTTAGAAAGTTTTTCCAAAAAAACTATTATCACATTTGATGACGATGTATTTTATCCTCAAAACGCCATTTCAATGTTATTAGCGTTGCATGAAAGACACCCTACAAAAGTCATTGCTAACCGTACACATACAATTACCACAGATCCGGCCGGTAACATTTCGTCTTACCAACAATGGCAAAAAAATGCTCAAAATCTTGAATGTACTCACCACACCTTCCAAACAGGTGTCGGCGGAGTGCTCTATCCACCGAATGTTTTCCTTCCTGAAGTCACAAATAAAACACTCTTTAAACAACTTACACCGCATGGCGATGATATTTGGCTTTACTGGATGATGCGTTTAAATGGTAAGGTTGCACTCAAAACAGACAATGATTTTGAATTTTACCACTGGCCATTCTCACAAAAATTTGCACTCTATAAACAAAATGTCCGACAAGATGGTAATGATATCCAAATTCAAGCCATGCTCAAACATTTCGGCAATCCGTTGGCCATGCCTATTGAAGCAAACACTTCTCACGAAGATAAAATCGCTTGATACACCCGATAATTGCCTACCACCATTTGGCTAACAGAAAATTTTTCTCTCATCAATTTCTGAGCATTATCAGCAAACTGGCGGCGAAGGGCTTCATCTTCAATCACACGCATGATGGCATTTTGCAAACTCATTGTTTCTGCCGGTGGAACTAACAAACCATTCACGTTATCCTCCACCGCTTCAGGAATCCCACCAACAGCGCTAGCAACTATTGGCACACCTTGCTGAGAAGCTTGCAGCAAAGAGACTCCTAGCCCTTCCATTAAGGCCGGGTGCACCACTAAATCCAAACAACCAAACAGCGCCGGCATATCTTGCACAAATCCTGCGAATTGCACTGTATCTTGCAACTTCAAACGCTCAATTTCCATTTCCAGTTCTTGGCGGTATTTTCCCTGCCCAAAGAAAATTACTTTGATATTCGGATGCGTCTTTAATAATTCAGGCAAAATTTGAAGTAGATACTTATGCCCTTTTCTTTCAATCAATTGCGCGACCACGCCAATCACGAACGCATTTTCAGTCAGATTAAATCGTTGTTGAAATTTTTGAGCATGACAACTGGAAGTGGCATCATCAGCCAAGGCACTTCGCACCGTAATGACATGCAACTTTGATAAACCCTGCGATAAAAGCACTTCTCGAATCCCGTCTGATATGGTAATTACCTTTTGATAAAGACCATATTTCCACTTTGTCACCCAGCGACTTTCTGGGTTATCCACACGACGAGAAATCACCGCTGGGACTTTTGCAAGTTTTGCAGCAAGTCCACCAAATACATCTGCCCCCCGGCGGCTGTGAATATGCACCAAATCAGGCTGCACCGACTGAATCACTTTTTTGATTCGCCAAATGAGACCAATATCCAAGTCTCCACCGGCCGGTATCTCTATCACCTCAAAGCCTTGTGACTGCATTTCTTTGGCAATCGCACTGCCTCTGGTGGCCAATAAAACATTTTCCACGCCAAAGTCGTCACGCAATCCGCGCATAATGAACGTGACTTGCTTGGCACCGCCATAAAGGTGCTTACCTAATTCAATATGCACAATTCTCATTGCAATTTCTGCCATTCATTCGCCACAAGTTCTGGGGTAAGAGATTGCATGCAATCAAACCGGCCTTCGCAGGTCGGATTGCGACGACATGGCGAGCAATCCATTTTTTGATATAACACCTTAGACTTTCCAGACCGTGTATCCGAATAAGGTAAAGTCGAACCAAAAAGAGCGAGAGTCGGTTTATTTTCAGCAATTCCCATATGCGTCAGTCCGGTATCAACACCAATCACGCCACTCGAATGACGAATCACCGCAATAGCTTCTTGTATCGAAGTTTTGCCAACCAAATTCACCACATTTTCTGGCATGGACTGCATTAAATCTTCTGCCGCTTCAATATCACCTGGCCCACCTAAAACGGCAATCTTAAAAGACTCTTTTTCACCGGCCGGTACTTGTGCCCCTAGGGGTAGAATCTTCGTGAGCTGTTGCCAAGATTTATTAAACCAATGTTTTTGAGGCCGAGTAGTAAAAGGGCAAAACACCATATAATTTTCACCGAGTAGCGATTGAATATTTGCCCAATTAGGCGTATTCAGTTTTGAAGGCAAATTCATCGAAAAATCAAGGCGCATATCCCCCAAAAATTGTGCCATCGCTTGATATTCAGAACTGATCAACTCGCCATCCACAGCACTGCCGTCAACAACTTTATCCATCCACCTCTGCGATCCTTCACGAGAATTCAGTCCGAATTTACGCCAAGCCTCAGACCATTTAACAATCGCCCCACTTTTCGCCAAACCTTGTAAATCAATCGCCAAATCAAACTTTTTTGCACGTATATCACGTTTAAACGCTCGAATTTCTTGCCAAAGTGACCACCATTGAAAAGTTTTAAACGCTTTTTTCCACTTTCCTTTGGGGACAACAATTATCTCATCCAATAAATCATGTCCTTGCAAAACATCTGCAAATTCAGGTTGGACAACCCAGCTAATCTTCGCGTCAGGGTAAAGTGATTTAAGAGACTGAAGAATAGGCGAAGCCATAACAATATCGCCCATTGCACTCATACGAACTACTAGAATTTTTTTTACAGATGCACTCATAATGCCAAGATAACCACGAGGAATTTTTAATCAATTAGGAATGATGGCTATAATACCGGTTTCAATCTGCTAAACGATACAAATTTACGTCCAACACCAAAAAGGTTTCCCTTGATTGCCGACCCGAAAACCATCGCACTTTATAAGCGTTTATTAACCTATATCCGCCCCTATTGGAAGGCTGTGGCGATTACGATTGTTGCACTATTTATCACTGCGGCTATGACACCGTTGCTACCCGCACTTTTAAAAGATGTCGTGGATGAGAGTTTGATTGCAAAAAATGAAGAAGCGATTACAACCATCCCTTTGTTGATTATTTTGATTTTTATGGTTCGAGGATTTGCCGAATATGCCAGTAAAGTCGCTGGAGAATGGGTTGCCCACAAAGCTATTCAAGCCATTCGTTCAGAATTATTTGCCAAAATCCAACGCCTGAGTGAAACCACTCATCGCGAATATACCGAAGGCAAACTTCTCTCAAAAATCACCTATGACGTACCGCAAGTAGGCGCTACACTTAGCCAAGCTTGGATTGTCATCATTAAAGAATCTTTGATTGTTTCAGGGTTACTAGGCTTTTTGTTTTACACCACGTGGCAACTCACCCTATTGATTATCGTCATCGCTCCGATTGTCGCCCTTGTCTTTAACCGCGCCAGTAAACTCATGCGCAAATCCAATAAGAATATTCAAGCCAGTATGGGCGTTTTGACTCAACGATTAGGAGAGAGTCTTAAAGGTCATAAAGAAATCAAAATGTATGGTGCACAATCGTATGAACAAGCCCGATTTGATGACGCCTCGGAAACTTTCCGTAAACACACCATGAAATCTGCTCGGGTTGCAGCGGCAAACGTACCAGTCATACAATTAATTGCTTCAGTATCCCTGGCGGGAGTCATTTATGTCGCTTCAGTCATGTCTGCCAACGACCAGTTAACCACGGGTGAGTTTATTGCCTTTATCACCGCCATGGTGATGATATTCGACCCAATTCGTCGTTTGACCAATATCAACGCGACCATTCAACGCGGTATGGCCGCTGCAGAAAGTATTTTTGACGTTCTAGACCATCGAGAAGAACCCAATTCTGGCACTCAGAAACTTGAAAACAAACTATTGCCAATCTATTTTAAAAATATTGAGTTTGCGTATGGTCATGAACGTTTATTTAAAGACTTTTCATTAACAATACCGGCCGGTAAAAGTTTAGCTCTAGTTGGCTCCTCAGGAAGTGGAAAAACCACTTTGGTTAATTTGCTTACCCGATTTTATGACCCTAAAGACGGCGAAATTTTAATTGGAAACCAAAATATTCATAATGTAGAAACAACCTCTTTACGTGACCAAATCGCTTATGTCAGCCAAAACGTTGTCCTGTTTAATGACACCATTGCCGCAAATATCGCCTATGGAAAATCAGGCATTCCAGAGGAAGACATTATTAAGGCTGCCCAAAACGCACACGCTTGGGAATTTATTGAAAGTTTACCGGCCGGCTTGGATACGATGATTGGTGAAAATGGTGCCAGTCTCTCCGGTGGTCAACGTCAACGCATTGCTATCGCTCGTGCGTTTCTAAAGAATGCCCCGATTCTAATTTTAGACGAAGCAACTTCCGCACTGGACAACGAAAGCGAACGACAAATTCAATTGGCGATGGAGCAACTCAAACAAAACCGTACGGTCATTATGATTGCACACCGTTTAACCACCATTGAAAATGCCGACCACATCATTGTATTAGATCACGGCAAGTTAATAGAACAAGGAACACATCAACATTTACTCGGTAAAAAAGGCTACTACGCAACACTTTATCAAACGGGAAATCTCTCTGAATGACGACAGATCCAACTTTTGACAAACGCTTTTTAACGCCCAAATATTGGGGAATATGGCTGGGCATCGGTTGTTTGAAACTACTTAGCTGGCTTCCCTATTCAGCCAAATTCGCCACCGGCCGGTTAATTGGGCGTTTAATGTATCGAATTGCCCGAAAAAGACGCAAAATTGCTGAGAAAAATCTTGAAATCGCTTTTCCAGAAAAAACGCCTGCTCAGCGCCAACGGCTTTGCAAACAACATTTTGAATCACTCGGCATGAGTTTTTCCGAAATGGCATTAGTTTGGTACGGTGACCACAAAACAAACCATGCAAATGCCTTTGAAAGATCACTTGTGGAATTCACCGGCCGGGAACATTTGGAATCCGCACTGTCTAAAGACAAAGGGGTTTTGTTACTTTCGCCGCACTTTACCACGCTTGAACTGACCGGATTATTCCTTTCCTTCTTGACCCATTATCATGCTGTCTACCGCCCTCATAACAACCCTTTGATGGATTATTTAATTGCCAAAGGTCGCAGCATTCAATTTGATAATGGTGAAACCGTGGAACCGGTTGCCAATTCAAACACTCGAAAAATGCTCAAAATATTGAAATCAGGTGAAGCCATGACCCTTCTGCCCGATCAAAAATATCGTGCGAAAGGCACTGTTCAAGTGCCTCTTTTTAGCAAAAATTGTCCAAGTAATCCGGCAACCTCCAAAATCGCAAAACTGACTCAATGTTTGGTCGTCCCACTGTTTACACGCAGAATTCAAACCGATCAGGGAGTTCGCTATCAAGTCGAATTTTTACCGGCACTCGAAAACTTTCCAAGCGGTGATGACATTGCAGATACTGCAAGACTTCATCGACTCTATGAAACCGCGATACGCATGACTCCAGAACAATATCTCTGGGTCCACAATCGCTGGGATTTAAAACTTTAGGATTTACCATGCTCGATTTTTCAAACGCTAGGATTTTAGTCATTGGAGACGTCATGCTTGACCAATATTGGTCTGGCCCAAGTGAGCGCGTTTCCCCAGAAGCGCCTGTTCCAGTGGTAAAAATTAAAAACGATGAAGTTCGCTTAGGAGGTGCTGCAAACGTCGCCTTAAACTTGAAAGCTTTGGGGGCTCAGGTTGAAATCGCAGGCGTTATTGGAAAAGATAGTGCTGGTGAAGAATTAACCAATGCACTGAATCAGTATGGAATTTCAACTCACTTTTATCTTGGCAGTACTCCAACCATTCGTAAATTGCGCATATTGAGCCGGCATCAACAACTACTGCGCATGGACTTTGAAGAAACACTCCCACCGGAAGATAGCCTAATCTTTACAACTCAAACCCTGCCCTTGCTTAAGAACTTTGATCTCGTGTTAATTTCCGACTACGGCAAAGGATGTCTAAATGAAGTTCAAAGACTCATTCAAAAATCGAATGAACTTCAAATTAAAACCTTTATCGACCCGAAAGGTGATTGCTACGAGAAATACCGTGGAGCAACCTTAATCAAACCGAATCAGTCTGAATTTTGCCAAATCACAGGCAGCTTCAATGATGAAAATGACTTTGACATCAAAGCAGCACACCTCATCGAGAAACTAAAAATTGAACACCTTTTAGTCACCCGAAGTGAGCATGGCATGGCACTGTTCGGTAAAACCAATACACCTTACAAAATCGCGACTCGCGCTCAAGACGTCTATGATGTCACTGGTGCCGGAGATACCGTGATTGCTACCTTAGCAGCTGCTTTTGCAAACGGAAAAAACCTCCAAGAATCTGTAAATTTGGCCAATATGGCCGCCGGCATTGTCGTCGCTAAAGTCGGAACTGCAACGGCATCCATAGCAGAACTGAATGACCAATTTTCTCAATCGCAACGTCATCAAGGCTATGTCTCTCCTTCCAAAGAGCAGCTTAAGGAATTGGTTGAGCAGGCACAACAGCAGGGACAAAAAGTGGTCTTTACCAATGGTTGCTTTGATATCTTGCACTCTGGACATGTTCGCTATTTAGATGAGGCAGCCAAACAAGGAGACAAACTGATTATCGCCGTCAACACTGATGAGTCGGTGCAAACCCTTAAAGGTCCATCGCGTCCAATTATTCCTTTAGAAAACCGTATGGAACTTCTCGCGTCTTTGAGTTTTGTCGATTGGGTTGTGCCATTTTCAGAAGAAACGCCACGTGACCTGATTTGCTACTTACAACCCGATGTTTTAGTGAAAGGTGGCGACTATCAACCGCATGAAATTGCTGGCTGTGATTGTGTATGGGAAAATGGTGGAGAGGTGAAAATTTTAAGCTTTTGGGACGGTTTTTCCACCAGCAATATTGTTGAACGCATTCAAACTAGCTTGGATGACAATCGCTCAAGTCAAAATAATGCTAAAGGTGATGCATAATGTCGTTAAATTTTACGAAAATTGCCGAAGAACATCAATTGGCTATCGATTCGGTTATTGAACAACAAGATAAAATCGAACAAGCCACTGGACAGATTATCCATGCACTCAAAAATAACAAGAAAGTCTTATGGTGCGGTAATGGAGGCAGTGCAGCAGAAGCACAACACATGGCTGCAGAGTTGATGGTGAGATATGTAAAAAACCGCCAACCTTTGGCTTCGCTTGCACTGACCAACGACACCTCGATTTTAACCGCCCACCCCAATGATTACGAATTTGAAACAGTGTTTTCAAGGCAGGTTCAGGGGCTTGGACAAATCGGGGATATATTAATCGGTATGACGACTTCTGGTAAAAGCCAAAATGTACTTCAAGCTTTTCGGGTAGCTAAAGAAAAAGGGATTTTTACGATTGCGCTGGTAGGTCAAAACAGCAAACAGATAGAAGCCGATAGCGATTTAGTCATTACAGTCAAAAGTAATAAAACTGCTCGTATTCAAGAAGGCCACACATTTATTAACCATTTGATATGTGAGCTGTTAGATTTGGCATTCGACTAGAAACTAAAAAAGCCGCCAATCAATTGTTGATTTAGCGGCTTTTCTGTTTATCAGCTTGGCAGATTAATGACTAGCCGGTGCATTTGGATCAAAATCCGTCAGGATATACTCCGCACCACAATATGGACACTTCGCTTTACCTGTTTTTTCAATCGGCAAATAGACTTTTGGATGCGAGTTCCACTGACTCATTTCAGGGGTTGGGCAATGCAAAGGTAAATCCTTATGCGTGACCTCATACACCTTTTTGCTATTGGTTGAGTTTGATGCCATCTGGCTCTCCTTGGTAGCGTTAAATTTGATTAACCAGCAACGTTAGTCAGCCATTCCATGTGCTGTGGTGAGCGACCATGAACAATATCAAAATACTGTGATTGCAGCTTTTCAGTAATTGGGCCTCGAGAACCTTCCCCGATTGGACGATTATCTAACATACGAATCGGCGTCACTTCTGCAGCCGTACCGGTAAAGAAAGCTTCGTCACAAATATACACTTCGTCACGTGTAATACGCTTTTCACGCACTTCAATGCCATTTTCTTTCGCAAGCTGCATAATGGTTTTACGAGTAATTCCGTCCAAACAACAAGTCAGCTCAGGAGTGTACAGAACACCTTCCTTCACCATAAAGAAGTTTTCACCAGAGCCTTCAGCAACATATCCATCTACATCCAACAGCAAGGCTTCATCACAACCATTTGACGTCGCTTCTTGAAGTGCCAACATCGAATTCATATATTGACCATTCGACTTGGCTTTCGTCATGGTGACATTCACATGGTGACGCGTGTAAGAAGAAGTGGCAATTTTAATGCCTTTAGTCAAATTCTCCTCACCCATATAAGCGCCCCATTCCCATGCAGCAACCATGACATGTGTTTTCAGATTATCAGCACGTAAGCCCATTCCTTCTGAGCCATAAAACACCATTGGACGGATATAAGCTGATTTTAGATCATTTTCTCGAACGGCTGCGCGTTGCGCCTCATTAATCATGTCTTTATCATAAGGCATCGACATATTCATGATTTTTGCAGAATTAAACAGACGATCAGTATGTGCGTCAAGACGGAAAATCGACGTTCCCTGTTCTGCTTCATAGGCTCGAACGCCCTCAAAGACTCCCAGGCCATAGTGTAAAGTGTGTGTCAAAACATGAACCTTTGCATCCCGCCAAGGAACCATTTCACCGTCTAACCAAATCAGGCCATCTCTATCCGACATAGTTTGCATCGAATCATCTCCAAATAATTCACAAAAATTTAAACCGTCAATTTTAGCGAATTTAAGAAAAAGATGATATGAGAATTTTGAGGTTATCAATTTCACATCGAAAATTTAGAAACAAACATTTGGAAAAACCTTACATTGAAAATACACCTCAGTAAGTTTATCCACAATGACTTGAAATTTTAGTGTGGTTGGCTAAAATCAATTCTTTGTATTAATATTTACCGGCCGGCAACCATCTGAAAACGTATTTATAAGTGCTTACTCCATTCGACTTAAGCGTTTACAAATACCTTTTCAAGGTTGCTTTTTTATTTTTGGTCTTCGCAAACACATTTGCATTTTGATTAAGGAAAATTCATGTCAGACCATTTAATGAACACTTATGCGCGCCTACCTGTGCAATTCAAGAAAGGTAAAGGTGCTATCTTGAAAGACAAGCAAGGTATCAACTACCTTGATGCTCTAAGCGGAATTGCTGTTTGTAGCCTAGGGCACTCTCACCCAGCCATTAGTGAAGCAATTTGTAAACAGAGCCAGAAGATCTTACATACATCCAACCTTTATCAAATTGGAAAACAGCGAAAGCTTGCAGAAAAGCTTTTCAAGCTTTCAGGTATGGAACGTGTATTCTTTTGCAACTCTGGGGCTGAAGCCAATGAAACCGCGATTAAAATTGCGCGTAAATTCGCCAATGACCAAGGGATCACTCACCCCAAAATCATTGTTATGGAAAACAGTTTTCATGGCCGAACGCTCGCAACACTCTCTGCAACTGGCAACGATAAAGTTCATGCAGGCTTCTCCCCTTTAGTGGAAGGATTTGTACGTGTGCCATTCGACAATGTCGAGGCTATTAAAGACCTTCAAGATGATAAAGATATTGTCGCGATTTTAGTTGAACCGATTCAAGGTGAAGGCGGTGTTCATGTTCCTCAAAAGGGTTACTTAAAATCCTTACGTGAAATTTGCGATCAAAACAACTGGTTGTTAATGTGTGATGAAATTCAAACGGGTATTGGGCGAACTGGTAAATGGTTTGCACATCAGCATTGTGATATTACCCCTGATGTAATGACACTTGCCAAAGCACTAGGCAATGGCGTTCCAATTGGTGCTTGTTTAGCAGCAGGAAAAGCGGCCAATGTTTTAGCACCAGGAAATCATGGCACCACATTTGGCGGCAACCCTCTAGCTTGCGCAGCAGCACTTGCGGTCATTGATGTATTAACCATTCACAACCATATTGACCTTGTCGCAAAAAAAGGTGACATACTACTGCAACGATTCAAGGATGAACTTGAAGGCATTGAAGGCGTTGTTGATATTCGTGGTCGTGGTTACATGATTGGAATTCAACTTAACCGTAACTGTGGTGATTTGGTTATTCAAGCACTAGAAAAACGCCTACTAATCAATGTCACACGAGGTGATACCGTCCGCTTATTACCAACATTTGTTATGAGCCAAGAGCAAACAGATGAACTGGTAACGACTTTAACTCAATTAATTAAGGACTTTCTTAAAGCTTAAGAAAGCAAATTTTCTATGACTGTAAGACATTTTTTAACGCTTAAAGACCTGAATCGCGATGAGTTAACGACCATCTTAAAGCGAGGCATTGAACTCAAAAAAATGCAGAAATCCGGTGAAATTTTTGAACCTTTAAAAAATCAAACACTGGCAATGATCTTTGAAAAATCCTCGACTCGTACTCGTATTTCCTTTGAAACAGGGATGACGCAGTTAGGAGGCCATGCATTGTTTTTATCACCACGAGACACCCAACTAGGGCGAGGTGAACCGATTGAAGATAGCGCGCGCGTTATTTCTAGCATGGTCGATGGCATCATGATTCGTACCTTTGACCATGAAACCGTTGAAACCATGGCAAAGTATTCAAACGTGCCGATAATCAATGCTCTAACAGATGATTATCATCCATGTCAGTTATTGGCGGATATGCAGACCTACTATGAGCACCGAGGTAGCATTGAAGGCAAAACCGTGACGTGGATTGGTGATGGCAATAATATGTGCCACTCTTATATGAATGCCGCATCACAATACGGCTTTAAGCTTAATATTGCCTGTCCTGAAAACTATGATCCGCTAGATCGCATTATGAAAGAGAATGCCGACCACTGTGAAATCATTCGAAACCCACTAGAAGCCGCTAAAAACAGTGACTTAATTGTGACGGATGTATGGGCAAGTATGGGACAAGAAGACGAACAACGTTTAAGAGAAATCGCCTTTGCAGATTACCAAGTCAACAAAGCGGTAATGGATGCTGCAAATCCAGATGCACTCTTTATGCATTGTTTACCGGCTCACCGAGGTGAAGAAGTTACCGCCGATGTAATTGATGCACCAGACAGTGTGGTGTGGGATGAAGCCGAAAACCGGCTCCATGCACAAAAAGCACTACTTGAGTTCTTAATGGCAAAGTAAAACCTCTTTTGCTACACACATAAAAAAATCCCGCAATGCGGGATTTTTTATAGTTAGAAATTTTCACAAACTATGGAGCAATCGCATCCGCAGGATCTGTTAAATCAACTGATGCAAACCCTAAACCGCCCTTTGTTGTTACACTAACTTTTAGAACACCTTCTTCCACTTCAGTATTTTCATCGCTTGGTTTAATTCTAAATGAAAATTGAGTGTAAGTATTCGTATTAGGAATAGGGTAAGTAGGCTTTTCCAAAACTTCTCCAATTCCCCCATTATCAACATCGATAGTACTACCTGTTGCAGTTGAAGAGTGGATGACTCTTGAACATGAATCATATTCAAATCTTGAATTAGTCGGCAAAGCAAATCTTGCTCCATTTGAATCTTCACACAAGACGGCACCATCTTCAATCATAGCCCAGAAAGTTGTTGTCCCTTGTAGATTTAAAGCCTGACCATTAACATTCAAACAGATACTTGTATCAAGTTTTCCATTGTTATTCAGACAACTCTCAAAATTTGTAGTATCTGTGACCTGATACAAATGAACAGCTGGGTTATCTTGAGGCATTATTAAAGTAATATTATTAAACACATAAGTCAGAGACGAAGTACAAGAATCATGATCGCAGGTAACTCCGTCATACTGACCATTTCCATTTGGTTGTCCATCACTATCTTCATCCAAACCTGTAAATACACCATCTCGAATTACATCACCATCTAAATCACCTGTAAAAGAACCTGTTTCGTCATAGTCAAAATACTTTTCATCTTTACTTAAAAAACCACTTGCCGTTTGACTGTAACGCCCATTTTCATCGTCATCACGAAAAGCATTCGGTAAATCATCAAAAATCTCTCCTTCATCATACAAACCATTGCTGTTCGAATCATAAAAAGTTTCATGGCCAACCGCATAGGCAAGAATTGTTACACGATGATCATCTGGGCGATACTCTTGACTTTCCCAAGTAACAGAACAGCCACTATTTACTGTCTGACAACTTGCATCGATTTTTCCACCTTCTGCAGTAAAGTAAACAGAAGTTTTATCTGGTACAGGGTTGTTGAATTGGTCTGCCAAACGAATATTCAACTGCGTCGTCACACCATCAAGCATCCAAGCACCATCTGGTGATAAATCAACTGCAGTCAAAGAGAAACTATTTTGGTCTGGAATACCTGTAGTAATAGTTAAGTTACTTGAAAAAGTACTTCTACTTCCGTCCCTTGATAAACTGGCTTTTACAACCACTGACCCAGGCACTGTACCAGAATTAACAGTGGTTGAAACCTCTCCATTTACATCTGAAATAGAAATGTTTCTCGAAAGTGTCAAACCTCCCAATTCAGACTCCAATGAGAAAAAAACTTCCTCATCTTCAACAGCATTTCCATCTGTATCAACAACTCTAAAGGTCACTACTGCAGTTTCACCATAACCTATCCCCCCAACACCTTTTAAAGAAATAATATCTTTACTGGTACCAACAAATTCAACAGAGCCACCTTCAACTGATTCTGCAGAAAATACAAACTCAAAATTTAATGACGCACTCTCACCAGTTTCTGATTGAAGAGTGATTGTGCCGACACTTGCACCAGAAGTTAAACCCTCAGGAGGTAACACTGAAAAACGGGCTATTCCATTAGCGTCGGTTTTAATTGGTGATTGGCTTACGGTTCCGACAGATGAATCGACAGTGATTATTTTGTTAGAAAACCCTTCTAAAGAAGATAACTGAACAGTTCCATTTAAATGACTGCCAGAAGAAATCGATGTTGTCTCTTGAGCCGTTACAGAATCTGAAATACAGAAGCTTAAGCCCTCCTCGCTTACACAAGCACTACCCGTAACGCCATCAGCATTTACGCCATCCTCCTCTGTAGGCCCTCCACAACCTTGCAGAGTTAGCATAGAAATAACCAACAGGCCAATATAGAGTTTCAATTTATTTATCATTTATTCATCCACCTCTTTTCGATACAAAAACGCTTGGGTTAAAGTACCGGGATCGAGGTACTCCAGCTCTGCGCCAAATGGTATGCCTTGCGCCAATCGAGTAACTTTGACAGCATTCTGTTTTGCTATCTGCTGGAGGTAATGTGCAGTGACTTCACCTTCCACCGTCGGGTTTGTTGCAATAATCAGCTCGTTCACTACACCTTCATGCAAACGATTTTCCAAAACATCCAAGCCCAACTCTTCAGGGCCAATCCCATCAATTGGAGATAAATGCCCCATTAACACATGATATTTTCCTTTAAAAACGCCAGAAGATTCAAAACTTAAAATATCCGCCGGGGTCTCTACAACACAAACAACCGTATCATCGCGCCGGTCATCCGAACAAATCGGACAAACCTCTAACTCCGTTAAAGTCCGGCACGTTTGACAATGTCCAATGTTTTCCAAAGCCGCTAAAATGGTTGTCGCCAAATGCTTTGCACCCGACTGATCTCGTTCAAGCAGGTAATAGGCCATGCGCTGGGCAGACTTACCGCCAACACCTGGCAAAACTTTTAATGACTCTATGAGTTCGAGAATTAATGGACTTTGCACAAACAATTCCAATTCAATTAGAAGGGCATTTTCATACCGGCCGGTAAATTCATACCAGATGTTAAACCACCCATTTTCTCTTGAGTGACATCTTCAACCCGACGCGAAGCACTGTTCACCGCTGCGGCAAAAAGATCTTCCAGCATCTCTTTGTCATCCATAATAGAATCGTCAATTTCAACTTTCACCAACTCATGCTTTCCTGTCATGATAACTTTTACCATGCCACCACCGGCTTGACCTTCGACTTCCATCTCAGCAATTTCCTGTTGCGCTTTTTGCATATTCTCTTGCATCTCTTGCGCTTGCTTCATTAGATTTCCAATACCACCTTTTCCACCAAACATGGGTCTTCCTTTGTTGTAAAATTAATTAATAAAACCTGTTTACAAGTTCATATCGCAAACAGAAATCATATCTTTAATGCTCAAAATCATATCAAGCATTACTGAATTTGTCTTTGTTGAAAATAACTTTCTGAAAATTTTACTCTTTAACCGAGAAAGTGTTCTCCAATACCTGCATATCAAACGCTCCGACCAACTGTTGTAAAGCTGAGTCTGACAGCAAGGACTGTTTGGCATTTTCAAGCTTTTGCTGGGACTGTCTTTCAAGAAATTGACTAGGAGTCTCTGATAAATTTTCTTGCGCAATCGGCCAAGCTTGCCATTCAACAGTTGATTTACAATATTGACTAAGAGCTTGTGCGATTTCTTGTTTTATCGAGTCAACATGAGGATAGTCATGTTCAGGCATTAGCGCCAAATTAAAACTTTCACCGGCCGGTAATAAAATGGAATTCAAGGCCACTTCTCGCTTCATCCCTGAAAATTTTAACACCTCAATCCATTGCATCCATTTAGTTAAATTCTGGGAAGGCGTAAGACTTTGCTCAAAGTCGGTCAAGCTATTAAAACCAATGTTTTCTGGCACTCTTGTATCTGTGGCTGAGTTAATCCTTTCTATGCCCGTAGAATTCACATCTGTCGCCACTTCTCGAGTCTCTTGGACTCCTTCAACACTATTTTTTACCGGCCGGCCAGTGTTTTCAGCAGCTTCAGTTTTATCGGAGTTTTCAACCCAAGGAACATCATAAAACTGCGATAAGTCTTCAGACTGATTCATTTCTGCTTGAAGAACCTCTTGGGAAGCATTTTGCTGCATCGCCTGCGTTGAAAGAGCTGATTCTTCGATGTCATTTTGGGTGTGATTAGACTGCCCCCTACCATCATCTGTGCTATCAACAGCTTTTGCTTTCGGTAGATCTTCCAACGAATTTAAATGGTGATCCTCGGCCTTATTTGTTGATAACTGATTTTCGCCTTCCCAAGGTAAATCAACTTTTTCTTCAAGGAAGGAGCCATTTTGCGGCTCAGCTATTTCATCATTTTGCGATTGAAAACGATCTGGAACTTGATTTAAGGAATGGCTTGATTCCGAAGATGAGTCAGTCGTTTTAAACTCTCTCAAACCCACACTTACCTTGGAATCACTTTTAGCATGAGAAGAGTCGTCAGACTTAGCTGATGCAGGAGCTTGCAATGCCTGTAAACGCGCTTGCAACATTTCAGAATGGTTCACCGGTTGAGGCTGAACGACCTCTTCAACAGGTGTTTTTAAAATTTCAGAGTTTTCACTTAGCTCAACTTTTTTTTTTGCAGCACTTGAAACCAAAGATCGAGCAGAACTAAGGTGACTCATAGCGTCATTAATTCCCATGTCTTGAATCATTGATGGTTCATCAGGACGGATTCCTGATGCCAATCCAGAATCTAAAGAGTCTTTACTGGGGTTCGCCCCTGTATTTGAGCTTTGAACATTTGGACCTTGCGCCCCTTGATACGCATGAACCGAAGGTTTTTCTGACGTGATAACAGGCCCTTGCTGGCTTATGGTAGAACTCAAACTTTGGTTAGTTTGGACAGTCTCCATTTGGGTAGAAGGCGTTGATTTTCCAAATCCATGAGAGTCTGGAGTATGCACTTCTTGTACCGCCTTGGGAGAAAAGGCCAACATTCTCATCAGCCCCATTTCAAAGCCAATTCGGATATCCGGAGATAGCAACATATCTTGCTTGGTCAGCAAAGCAATTTGATAAAGCATTTGCACTCTTTCCGCCGATAAACTCTCAGCAAAGGCGGTCAAAGTTTCATCTGGCAGCCCAGAATTTAAATTCACGTCTTGAAAGACCTGATGATAACTAATCGCATGTAAAGCCTCAATCAATTGAGTCAAAAGGGCTTGGTAATCTACCCCCATTGCGCCAATATCCATGATGACCGCTTTTAAATCCTCAGATGCATAGTCGGCAAGAGCCTCTAAAACTCGGATAGTAAACTGTTGATCCACCAAGCCCAGCATTGTCTGCACCGACTCAAATTGAATCGCTCCACCACTGTAAGCAATGGCTTGATCCAGTAAACTTAATGCATCTCGCGCAGAGCCATCCGCACTTTTCGCAATCAACCCCAAAGCGGATTCTTCAAATTTCAAAGACTCCTGTGATAACACATAAGCTAGGTGACTCTGAATCTGCTCAATCGTTAAACGCATTAAATTAAACTGCAAGCAACGCGACAAAACCGTAATGGGTAGCTTGTGCGGATCGGTTGTCGCCAAGATAAATTTCACATGCTCTGGAGGCTCTTCCAATGTTTTGAGTAACGCATTGAAACTGCTTTTTGAAAGCATGTGCACTTCATCAATCAGATATACCTTGAAACGGCCTTGTGTGGCTGCAAATTGCACGTTATCCAAAATTTCACGTGTATCATCTACTTTGGTTTTTGAAGCCGCGTCCACCTCAATCAAATCAATGAATTTACCTTCATCAATGGCTCGACAGTTATCACAGACACCACAAGGCGTTGAACTGATTCCTTGCTCGCAATTCAGAGCCTTGGCAAAAATGCGTGCAATCGTGGTTTTCCCCACTCCGCGCGTGCCCGTAAATAGATAAGCATGATGTAAACGGTTTTGATCCAAAGCATTTGCCAACGCTTGCATCACATGTTGCTGCCCGACTAATTCAGCAAATTTCTTTGGACGCCATTTACGCGCCAAAACCGTATAACTCATAGACCTATCCCTGAGAAAAACAATAATTTATGTATGAAATTGAGACGTTATTCTAACGTGAAGAGAGGCTAAAATAGCAGTTAATTACAAGCAATCTTAAAGGAGATGGATAATTTAGAAATTAAATGAGGTGCTTAATAAATGGTGGCAACTCTATCCGCCTGACCTTGGCGCACGCATCAGCTAGTACCGTTGCTTCCTTCCGGACCTGGCGGGGTTTCCAACCTAGCGTCGCAAGGGGACGAATAGAATCACCATAATGTAATTTATCTAAAAGAGTATCAGATAAATGGCAAGAGCCTGATTACCAGAATAAATCAAAGTAACCTCGAGCAACATCCAATTGACTAATCAATGCCAATCAGGACATAGCCACTCTCTCACGATGCGCATTCTATAACCCGACTACAGTTTTGTCAAAACTAAACTCGAACACACCTTTCTGCTTTCTGTAAAAGACCTTTTGACGGCTGGCAGTAACTCATACACAATAGACATAAACACCTATCACAGAGATTCTATGGACTTCTTCACAGATAACTTATTTTTCTTTATCTCCAAAGTGGCCTGGGCACTCCTAAGCCCCAGCAACCTGTTAATTTTCTTGTTTATCCTAGGAACTGTTTTTGTAATTTTAGGCCGTCGAAGTGCCGCATTAAAAATGCTTATTCCCACAAGCGTTGTTGCATTGATGATTTCAATCTACCCAGTCAGTGATTGGCTCATAGAGCCTTTAGAAAAACGTTTTCTTGCACCTGAAACTTTACCGGACACAGTAGACGGGATCATTATTTTAGGGGGTGGAGAAGATGTTTCCGTCGGTATCAGTTGGAATTCAAAAGAAATTGGATTAGCTGGAGACCGGTTCATCAGCACTCAGGAGCTGGCACAAATCTATCCAAAAGCTCCGATTATTTTTACCGGTGGAGTAGGACAACTGACCATGCACAGCCATCTACAAATGCAGCTAAGCACTCAAAACTCACCGCTTGGTTCTCAGATTTTACAAGGCTTAGGCATCGAGCCTGAACGGCTTGTTGTCGAGCGTTTATCGCGAAATACCTTTGAAAACTTTAAAAACATCCAACCGTTATTACCCAATTCAACCGGCCGGTATCTATTAGTCACTTCTGCATATCACATGCCCCGTTCCGTAGGCATTGCTCGAAAACTACGGATTAACGTAATTCCTTACCCTGCGGATTATCGCTCTACTCACGAAAATTTTAGAAGGATTGATTTTGACTTTTATGGACATTTACAAGCACTGGAACCCGCTTGGAAAGAATGGATTGGCTTAACAGCGTATTACTGGACAGGCAAAACTAGTGAGTGGTTTCCGAAAGAAAACTAACTTTCCCAAGTCAGACGTATCAAATCTAAGTACCTGTGTTGAGTTTTAAAAAGATGCTGTAAACCCATCCTTGAGGCGCTCGGCGCAGAACTTCCTATTCTGCGACGCTTTTTAAAACTCAACACAGGCACGTCGCCAACAAAAGTTTTGGAAAAGAACTTAAATCACCTTCGAAAAACGGTTCTGCATATCCGGCTTCAAATAAGCATCAAATACCATACAGATGTTTCGAATCAACAAACGGCCTTTAGGGGTTACAAATATATCTTTGCCATCCAGCGTAATCAAACCGTCTTCAACCATCGGTGCGAGGTTCTGAATCTCTTTAGCAAAATACTCATCAAAATGAATCTGCCATTGCTGATTTATCACTTCAAAATTCAAATGAAAGTGCGAAATCAAACGGGTAATCACATCTCGTCGCAATTCATCATCTTCGGTCAGTTGCACTCCTCGAAAAACGGCTAATTCACCCGAATCAATCGCTTCATAATATTCTGCCAAACTTTTACGATTTTGCGCATAGGTATTGTTTACCAAAGAAATTGAGGTTGCCCCCATTCCCACCAAATCACATTCCGCATGGGTTGAGTAACCCTGAAAATTTCGATATAGGGTTTCATTGCGCTGAGCCACCGCAAGTTCATCGTCGGGCTTCGCAAAGTGATCCATTCCTATGTAGACATAACCTGCTTGCAAAAGACGCTCAGTCGCAGCATGCAGAATGGCCAACTTTTCGTCTGGATTTGGCATATCTGCTTCATTCATTTTCTTTTGAGTTGGGAATAAACTTGGCATGTGTGCATAATTGAAAATCGAAAATCGATCCGGTTGTGCTTCTAGCACTCGATCCAATGTACGGATAAACCCTCTCTCAGTTTGATGTGGCAAACCATAAATCAAATCGACATTGACCGACAAAAATCCAGCTTCACGCGCACCTTCCAACACCTCAAAAGTTTCTGCCTGCGTTTGAATACGATTCACCGCTTTTTGGACTTTTTCATCGAAGTCTTGCACCCCCAAACTCATTCGGTTAAAGCCAAGTTCGCGCATCAACAACACGGATTCTCGATTAGCCTCTCGAGGGTCAATTTCAATTGAGTATTCTCCGGAATCATCATCATACAAATTAAAATGCTGACGAGTTTTATCCATCAGAGCACGCATTTCATCATTATTAATAAAGGTCGGAGTACCACCACCCCAGTGCAGCTGTTCGACTTTTCGGCTTGAATCAAACAATTTGGATTGCATTTCAATTTCTTTAAACAGACGATCCAAATATGGTGTAGTTTTTGAACGGTCGCGCGTCCAGACTTTATTACAGGCACAAAAAAAACAAACCGTGTCGCAAAACGGAATATGGAAATACAACGACAAGCCACGATCAGACTCATTACTTCGTTTAGCCGCCGCTGCATAGTCGCTCATTCCAAACGACTCATCAAACTGCAACGCAGTTGGGTAAGACGTGTAACGAGGTCCTGTTTGGTTATAGCGCTTAATTAACGCTTCATCGAATTGAATTGCCTGTTGCATCGCCCGATTCCTCTCATTATCTTCAGTCGCGAGAATCCTAAAACATTTGGTTTAAAATCAAGTTAATCGAGCACAAGAAATACAAATACAGACATATGAAATCCATCGTTAGCCTTAAATTAAGCCAAATGCTTTGCAATTCTTTTCTGGTAAACCCACTTCCACCTTAATTCAAGCTCGACAAAGTTTGCGACGCCCATCCATTGGCAGACATATAGCTGTTGGAAATCGCCATAATATCCATACTTTCAAAACCAGCCATCAAGACTTGGGTATTTCCTTGCTCCATAGAACGAGCAATAAACAAACCTTTACCCATCGAACCTTTCTGATCCGTTAAAGCAACTTTAACTTCATCCGACAAAGGAAGTTCATCAACAATATCAACCATTGGTTCTTTCAAAAACGCATTCAACGTTGAGAAAAGCCCGACCATGAAATAGCGCTCTGCCTGATCTTTTTGATTGATCGCTTCTGCCACCATCTCTAAAAACTTTGCTCGAACCAGAGCCGTCATCAATAATTCTTCTGGAACATCATCCACTTCCGACATCATCAACATATTGACCCAAAATTTCAGACGCTTAAGCCCCATGAAATTGACCGCATCTTTCAAGGATTCCACAACGTAAGGCAATTCATTCTGAGGGTGATTAATAGCGGATAGCAGTTTATGCGTCAATCCAACATCAGCACCAATCGTTTCTGCCAAAGCGCTAAATTCCACATCAGGATTATTCACTTCGGCCAAAAGTTTTAACATTGCCAGTTTGTTGCTGGAAATTTCTTTCTTCGTGGAGACAACTGGATTAGTGAAAAAATACCCTTGAAATAGCTTTGCACCTTTATCTCTTAGGGTTTGGAACAACCCTTCTGAATCAACTTCTGTCACGACCACTTCCAGACTTTTATCGTGTAATTTAGTCAAAATGGTATTAAAAACATCGCTACTCGCTGTCTTTTGGTTGATTTTCACAAGCTTTGCAATCGATAAAAGCTTGTCATGCGCTTCTGTCTGCTCATAATTTTGCATGGCAATTTTCACACCAGCCTGCATCATCTCTTTAATCGATTCCAAGGCTTCTTTGTGCGCCAGTAAATCCACATTCACCTCAACATAGAGATTCGAAATCGGTTCAATATTGGGTAATAAGTCTAATTTCAACATTTCAAGTGGCGCTTGATAAAAAACAGGCTTGTTTGACGTTAATTTGTCAAAACCAATATTTTCAGTCACACCTTGCCATAAAGACTTCGCTTCATCATGCCAATCTTGAAGCGTCAACTTCGCACCTTGCACCGGCGTAACACTCAATTGATAAGCAAACAGCGTTTGCGTCGCATCTAAAATAGGTAATTTATTTAGCAGTAAGTTGTGATGCATATTTCACCCTCTGATTTTTTCTTCTTCTACTTTATGTTTTCTCGTGAAACTTCAAATAAGGACATAAAAACTGAAATGAGATTTTTTGTAATCTTCTACCCAATACGGTTGGATTTATCCTAATCCAATTTTCACAATGTTAGAACGAAAAAGTAAACAAAAGCAAAACAGACTTGATTGAAAACTATTTACCGGCCGGTAAAGTTTGTTGAATTTACTGTTAAATAAGAAATAAAAAACCCCAAAGTTGATATCCAACATTTGGGGTTAATTTATCAGCCAATGATTTAAGGAGCCTCTGATTGAATCAGACTAAAATTCTGCGAGACTTCTAGTCCGATTATTTTAGGCGTGGCACACCGACCTTTGTTATTCTAAGATTAAGGGTCATAACAACAAAGAATCATGCTAGAAGACTCGCCCACAGGGGCTTAGCCAAATTAGTCATCTCTGCGTTGTGAAGTATTGCAAGGTCTAGACATTCCTGCAACTTCACGCCTTGACCTGAAAAATTTGGCGTTGCCAAAAATTGATCCGATTCGATCAGAGAATCCTTAAGAGTTTGTTTCAAAAATCGCGAAGTACTTTTACACAAAGTTAAAATTTTTCGCGTTCATCATCAATAATGAACTGAAATCATTTATAGGCCTTATTTTTCATGCCTTTTAGAAATTCTGGGTAAATTTCATTTATCAACTTTGTGTATTGCTCATTATTGAGTTGCGACTTCACAAACTGATGACATTTAATCTTCCCATTCGCTAACTTATTTCGCAATGCTTGAATCTCATCATTGCGTGCTTGCAATTGCTTCCAACTCGCCCCTTTCAAGGCATCATCATGCGACTGGCTCTCTAAGCTTAGAATCTGTTTTGACAATTTTGCTCCGCCCGGTGCCTTTTCATTTTTAAACTTATTAAACGCTTTACACTGCTCGGCAGATAACCCCAGCTTGCTCTCACTATTTAGCACCACCGGCAAAAGGTTTGGCATATAAGTGGTGTGTAACGTCACTTGAATGTTTTGTGGTGTTTGTGTCGGCACTTCACAGATACCGGCCTGAGCCTGGCCCATTGCCAAAACTAAACCAGATGTCATTGCGATTTTAAGTAGTGATTTCATTTTTTCTCCAAATGTCTTACAGAGTGAACAATTAATGTTTGAATTTTTTGAAATAGTAGCACAGCAAAACCTAGTTATAAATTTTTTCTATACATAAATCAATTTTTCAAAAATCACTAGAATCTGAATTGGCAACAGACCCTAATCAAATTGACTTTCATACCAAAGACTCATAGAATTCAAAACCATTATTTCTTTAAAGTAATAACGTAAAAATCCCGTGTTAATTCTACGCATTAAGCTCAACTTAACACTTATCTACAGTAAATAAAATCCTAAAATATTTGAAAAATATCGCCGTTATGAATTGAATTGATTTAATGAATTTTTTATATTCTCGCTGCTATCAAAAAGACAAATGCATTAATAAGTATTAAAGAGAATGAATAATGCACTTTATGACCTCTTTTTAAACTCAAAATTTGTTATTCAAATATCAAAACCAATCCAATGGAGAATAAACTATGAAATTTAGCGCACGTAACCAAGTAAAAGGTACTGTAAAAGCGATCAACAAAGGTGCTGTCAATACTGAAGTTGTGATTGAAATCGCATCAGGTGTTGAGATTGTTTCTATCATTACCAACACGTCAACAGATAGCTTAGGACTTGAAGTGGGCAAAGAAGCTTATGCGGTTGTTAAGGCTTCAAACGTTATGGTCGCAGTAGACTAAGACGAAAAAATTAACCGGCCGGTAACCTTTACAACCACCAGCCAGTTAACATAAAAAAACTCCAAGGGGAATTTGGAGTTTTTTTCGTACAACGATATGTACAAAAGTAAATATTACTTTATTTACATAACCTTTTAAATCCTTAAATTTACTTAGAAAATACAAAACCTATGAAAACTTTATCCCCCAACATTCAAATTCTGTTTTTGAGTTCAGGTCTGTTTTTGTCAAATTTAGCGCACGCAAACACTGAGTTATTTGTTGAAATCCGTGAGCGCGCGGAACATCAAGAAAATCTCAATGACAAATTTTATGGCAACCATCCAAAAGTCGGCGAAGCTTCAGATAGCTATCTTCTTAGTCGGATTCGAGTCGGTCTTGACCACCAATTTTCTGAACATCTAAAAGGCCGTATTAGCCTGCAAGACAGCCGAGTATTGGGCTGGGGCTTTGACGATAAAAATTGGGTCAATAGCGAATTTGGCGGTATTGAAAACAATCCTCAATCCGATCCAATGGAGTTGGGTGAAACTTGGCTGCAATATCAAGCGGGAGCTGTAACGACAAAAGTCGGTCGCCAAGCGATCTTTTATGGCAATAAACGTGTTTTTGGCCCTGGGGCTTGGAAAAACTCCGGCAAATGGGTTTGGGATGCCGCAAAGGTTCGTTTCAAACACGAAAAACACTGGGTGGATGCATTTTATGGCAAAACCATGCTACATGATCCAAACGAATTCAGCCTAGAACATGGACACGGCTTCACTGGAAAAGGGCTTTATGGCCACTTAAAAGCATCTGAAAACTTGGTCATCGAGCCAATGTTGTTCACTAAATTCAATGATGACAGTAATGACTATTTAGAAAAAGACCTTTACTACTACGGAACCAGAGCAGTTTTCAAAGATTATGGCTTTAAAGTCGATGCAACCTACCTTCTACAAAAAGGCGATATTCTGAAAACAACTTCGAAGAGCGTCGATGTCGATGCCTATGGTTACAATCTGGACATCAATTACCGACTCTCTCCAAAATGGATGCTTGGTGCGACCCATGCTTTTGCAACCGGTGACGACAAATCAACACCAGAAAACGAGCGTTTTGATGGAGCCTATGGCGCATCAGATAAATACTATGGCCGAATGAATTTAATGGGGTGGTCGAATATAGCGGATTATGGATTTTTACTGAACTATCGCCCACACCGTGATTGGGAATTCCAAGCAGAATATCACCAATTTTATGCCGATGTCGTTGAAGATTCATGGCGTGCTTATAAAGCCGCTACTGCAACTGCTGCCAACAACCCTCTAAAATCATCAAGCGATCACTACGGCAATGAAATCGACCTGACCGCCGTTTATAAAATGAATAAACAGTGGAACTTCCAAGCTGGATTAGGTGTCTTTATGCCAGGAGAGGCCATTAAACAATCCGTTGCCAACGGCACAAAATTCTTAACGGATGACACGGCTTATTCCGGTTTTTTTCAAGTGCAATATAAATTTAAACACGCTCTATAAGAGACATATTTATGAAAACTCTATCTAGATTATTACACAAACTTATGGGAGCAACGCTGGTTGGTGCCCTTTTCTCTTTCAGCCAAATCGTCACTGCGGCCGATTTGTTAATTGTTGCGGGTGGCGGCTACAAAAAACCGATGCAAGCTGTCATTCATGACTATCAAAAAAACTCTGGTAAAGCGGTCGATGCCAGCTACGGTAATATGCGTCAAATTTTGGCTCAGGCCAAGGCCTCAGGAAAAATTGCACTGGTGGTAGGTGATGAGAAGTTTTTGAATCAAACGGATCTATTCTCCGCTTACCAACCGATTGGTAAAGGTAAATTGGTCATCGCTTGGGCAAAAGGCAGCCCTGCCATTAAAACGACCAAAGACTTAACCAACCCTGAAATCAGCCGTATTGCTCATCCACATGCTAAAAAAGCGATTTACGGACGTGCGGCAATCGAATGGTTGACTTCTAACAAGCTACAAAACCCTTTAAGTGAAGTGTTAATGCAAGCTTCGACCGTCCCGCAAGTCTCTTCATACCTTGTCGCACGAGAAGTTGATGCAGGCTTTATTAATCTCACCGATGCCATTGGTTTAGGCGACCGTATTGGGGGCTACACACTTTTAGACAGTGGTTACAGCCCGATTAAAATAGTTGCTGGAACGCTTAAAGGGCACGAGAACAATTTGGAACTCAAGGCGTTTAAAGCCTTTTTACAAAGTGAACAAGCCAAAACCTTGTTTACCCAATTTGGTCTATAAATCACCTATGTTTTATCAGATGTGTCAGCAATGACTCAGTTATTAATACGTTATTAACAGGTCATTAATATGTCATGTTCACTTGGACCTTTATGGATCAGTTTAAAGGTTATGTTGCTCAGCGGTGTTCTACTAATCATTATTGGTTTACCCCTAGCATGGCTACTGAGTCGTCCAAAATGGCGAGGGCAAGGAATGCTTGAAATCTTTGTCACCTTGCCACTGGTATTCCCTCCTATTGCCATCGGTTTTTTTCTTTTACTTTTACTGGGGCGTGATGGATGGCTGAACCAGATGCTTCCGGCCGGCTTTCAATTTGAATTGATTTTTTCCTTTAGCGCGTTATTGATTGCCAGTGTCATTGCAGGACTGCCGTTAATGATTAAACCCATTCAAGCAGCATGGCAAAGCGAAACGACTTACTTGGTAGAAGCCTCTTATGGTTTGGGTAAATCACCTTGGCAAACCTTTTGGGCAATTACTTTACCCAGTATTGCACCTGCAGTTGCCGCTGGCTTAACGCTTGGCGTTGGACGCGGCATGGGCGAAGTCGGTATGAGTTTAATGCTTGGCGGCAATTTGATTGGACAAACCGATACCCTATCACTTGCTATTTATAACTCAGTTTTAGATGGCGATTTTAACTGCGCAATGCAATTTACTTGGATTTTAGCGGTGATTGCAATGAGCCTATTTATAGTTCTACGTCGCTTAGGGCGCAAAAATTACTAACCCAATTAAAGAGAAACTCTATGATTTTTTTTCAAACCCACGAAATCGAAGCTTGGATTAATGAAGATGCACCTTTGGTTGATTTAACCAGTCACTTGCTTGGCGTTGAAGAACAGCCTTCAGAATTGACCATTCGCACTCGCCACACAACTCGCCTAACCATGATGGAAGAAGCGGCACGCATTTTTGAAATCTTAGGCGCAAAAGTTGTGCACTGCGCCCAATCTGGGCATGACGTCGAAAGTGGCGCCATTATTTTTCAAGCCGTTGGTCGTGCCGATGTCCTGCATCGCGGCTGGAAAGTAGCGATGAATTTATTGGAATATTTGTGCGGAGTCGCCACACTCACCGCCAATATGGTCAAACAAGTCGAAGCCGTCAGACAGATTCCGTTACTCGTAACACGCAAACATATTCCAGGGATGAAAAAGGCCATGACCAAAGCAATTCTCAATGGCGGCGCTCATCCACATCGTTTAGGTTTATCCGAAACCATTTTGGTCTTTGACAATCATCTAAATGTTATTGGCGGAAGAGAAACTCTCAACCACAAAATTCCCGCAATGCAGGCTGCAGCCTGTGAAAAGAAAATTTCCGTGGAATGTGACACTTACGCTCAAGCTTTGCAAGCTGCGAACGCCGGTGCCGATATGATTCAATTTGATAAGGTACCGGTTGATGAACTCATTGAATGGAATCTAAACCTGAAACAACAATTTCCAACAGTAAAAGTTCTGATTGCCGGCGGGGTGAATCCAGACAATGTTCAAGACTATGCCAAATCCGGCGTCGACGGCATTGTTTTAAGCTCTGTCTATCATGCAAAACCGGCAGACCTAGGCGTCAATATCCAACGACTAAGCGATTAACACCCTGCACAAAATAGAATTTAGAAACTTTTATGAACAGTTCTACACATTTAACACCACAATCATTGCATTTCATGCTCAAAGGAACTCTACAAAGTGCTATGGGCGCTTTAGCCGTAGAGTGGTCTGCAACCATTGAAGCAAACCAAACTATTTTGCTGACAGGCGAATCTGGTAGCGGTAAAACCACATTAATGCGTGCTTTAGCAGGCTTACCGAGTCAATTAAGTGGAAAGGTTCAGTGGGGACAAGAACTTTGGCAAACCCAACAAAAAATTCACCGACCGGTATATAAACGCCCTATTGGCATGATGTGGCAGCAGTATGCACTGTTTCCACATCAAACCGTTGGTCAACAGTTGCTATTTGCTCATAAAAGCAAAGAACGTGCACAAGCCTTACTCAAAGCCGTTGGCTTGAGCCGATTAACAGAGCGCTATCCACATCAGCTCTCCGGTGGCCAGCAACAACGTCTAGCATTAGCCCGAACCTTAATGCGTTCACCCTCTTTGTTATTATTGGATGAACCCTTAAGTGCGCTGGATATTGATACGCGTGAAGAAATTTTAGAATGGTTAAGAGTCGAACGCGCACAACACCCGTTTAGCATGATCGTCACTAGCCATGACCCCAAAGATTGGCAATTATTTGACCCACAAAAATGGCGGATTAAAGACGCAAATTTATTCATGGATCAAAGCAATCAAAAAGCCGACCAGACACAGGTCATGCGTGAAAAAATCGCTTAAATACGGATGCAAAATTTTACCGGCCGGTTATTTTTCTTAACCAAACCTTCACTATTTAAGATCCAATGAAGATCTAAAATTTTAATAAAGCCCAATCTAAGTACACCAAACTAAACTATCGTGAACGAATCAACCAAACATAAATCTGATTGGCACTTTAGACCTAACCTCTCTATATCCAGTCAACTACCCTACGGCAATCAAAAAAAGACAAGCATTTGCTAACAGTCAACTCACTTAACAAGGGTTTGCTACCCAAAGATTTCCTTAACTCATCTCGTCACGAAAACTCATAAAAATCTAGTTTTATCGCAACAGCTCAGTCTATTAGGCAGATTCATACTCTTAAAATGAGCGGAAAACCTCTACCAACCCAATATGAGATTTTTAAAACAAAACTCTTCCCGATTCATCTCACATTATTGACCATTAACAAAGACAAAGAATGACAACCACTTTTACCAAAGTGAAATTTTAACTAGAATATCGTTATGTATTAAAAAACATATTGATATTCTAGATTAACTAAAATGTAACAAAACAATTCAACTAGACGGATGCCAGAACATGATTAATAACAAACTTCGCCTTCTAATCCCAAGTACTATTGAATCGGAATTCAGGCAACTTACCTTAAAAAACAATATTAAATTTGAAATTCTTATTTTTGACTCAAGTGAAATCAACGCATTAAACCCATCTACTACTCGAAATGTTGACTTACTTTGGCTTTGCTCCCAATCACCAAATTTTAATGAACACTGGCAGGAAGGCCTCAAACTTAATCCACAGCTACAAATCATTATCAGTCTTAAGCTTGGTCAAACTGAGACAGCAATCAATGCCTTTCACCGTGGAGCCTTTGATGTAGTCATAAAACCTTTTAATCACATTCAAATCGACAATACTCTCAGTCGTGCTTATGATTTTCTCCAACACCGTGAACGAATTTGGCAACAACAAAGTCAAGAAATTCATCAATCCACTGACTCTCAAAGCCTACCTATCTCAGAAAGTCCAGCCATGAAACGAACCTTGCAGCGTATTCATCAAGTACTTAATCATCCCGTACCTGTACTTCTAATGGGCGAAACGGGAACTGGAAAAAGCGTGCTTGCCAATTATCTGCATAAACAAAGCGAGCGTAATCAACAAAAATTTTTAACCGTTAATTGCGGAGCTCTAAGCCCTACTCTGCTTGAGTCAGAATTATTTGGCCATGAAAAAGGGGCATTTACAGGTGCAGCTCATCGCAGAACAGGCCTGCTTGAAGCTGCTGATGGCGGAACTCTTTTTCTAGACGAAATAAACAGCGCATCCCCCGAATTACAAGTCCGTCTTTTACAATTTATACAAGAAAAAACATTACTCAGAGTAGGTGCACGCACAGAAGTTCAGGTCGATGTACAATTGATCTTTGCAACCAATCAAAGCTTACAACCTCTCGTTAAAAGTGGACATTTTCGAGAAGATCTATTTTTCCGATTAAATATATACCCTATTGAGATCCCATCATTGAGGAATCGAATTGAGGACATCTCATATTTAGCCGCCCGTTTTTTATTCAAACACTCTCCAAAACTAAAAAAACAAGTGCAATCATGTGCACCTGGGGTTTTGGATATCCTTCAAAGCTACCATTGGCCAGGAAATGTTAGAGAACTTGAAAACGTCATTCAAAGAATTCTAATTTCATGCCAAGGAAATCGGGTTGAGTTACATGATCTTCCCCCAGAAATTTTCACTACTCAACAAAAGAATTTTTCAACGAGCAATGAAAAACACTCTTCTCATTTTTCACCACATCCTCTATTTCCAGAGCAAGCAACCTTAGAAGAAATTGAACAACTTTGGATTATCCAAACACTTGAACGATTTCAAGGCAATAAATCGGCAGCTTCAAAGGCTTTAGGCATTAATCCAACGACGCTATGGCGTAAATTACGAAGTTAAAAACCATGAATCCGCTAGTCATTACAACGCAAAAAACATTGCTTTATGCAATCTAAAGTTGCAACTTGCAATCACAAAATTAACTTGTTCAAAGGGAACTCATCATAAAACCATATTCATAACCAGTCCCCTCAAACCCAATAAAAACCATAACATATTGAATTTAATAATCTTTTAGTAAAGTAACAGTGACTTAAAACCTTATATCGATTCAATTGGCACGATTCTCGTTATATCCTAAAAGACATAACGTATTCAAAAAATTGAAATTGTGAAAAAAGAGGAATAATTCAAGATGAAACTATTCAACCCCAACTTAAAGTTGATTCTAGCAATCGGGCTAAGCTTACCGGTAATAGCTGGAGTGAGTGCACATAACTTTGTACAAGCTTCAGACGATACAAAATTTTCTGAATATCGAGATTCTTTGGCCGATGGAAATCCAGGTGAATTTTGGGTTGATGACGGCGAAGAACTTTTTTTTCAAAAAAATGGGCCAAAAAACGCAAGTCTAGAAAAATGTGACTTTGGACTCGGTCCAGGCGTGCTTGAAGGTGCTTACGCACAATTACCACGCTATTTCGCTGACACAGATAAAGTCGAAACACTTGAAAGCCGTTTAATGACCTGCATGAAAACCCTGCAAGGACTCAACGATCAGGATATTGAAGACCACTATTTACAAATTCATTACCTCAATGCGGCCGAAGAAGACAGCCGAGTCTCCCCTTTGTCTCAGCTAGCGACCTTCGTGGCCTCAAAGTCAAATGGCCTGAAATTTCAAATTTCTCTTGAACATCCAAAGGAAAAACATAGCTATGAGCTCGGAAAAAAAACGTTTTGGCATCGAATGGGCTCAATGGACCTTTCTTGCGCGCACTGCCATGCCGCTCCTGGTCGCATACTAAGAGGGGTTGAACTGCCAATTATGACTAACCCCGAAAGGGCTGGAAAAGTAATGGGGGCATTTCCTGCCTATGTGAATAAAGACGGTAACGTCAGAACGCAATGGTGGAGAAACCAAAGATGCATACTTGCAATGCGCTTACCTTGGCTGAAAACAGGCTCAGAAATTGACGCTGCCCTAATTCTATATCAAGTCAAAAAAGCATCTCAAAGCGAAGAAAAAATCTCCGTACCAGGCATTAAGCCTCGAGCTTAAGTGAGACAAAACTCTCAACCATGACCAAATAAGGAATTTAAAGAAAAATGAACAAAAGAACAATTGCAAAACTCTGCTTTGGATTAATTGCCATTCTTACAAGCATCGCCTCCGCACAGGAAGACGATAGTAAAGATCGCGGCAAGTCAATTTCCGAGTCGGAATTTTTATCCGCAGTAAAGTCCAGTTTTAAAGTAAATAACGATGCCGAGTGGAAACGCTTCACAGATCCAACACTAACGATTTGCAACAAAACAATGGATCGTCCCAGCGGGGCTCAAGTGAAGCAGATTCTACAACGAGAAAAATCCTCCATTACACTTCCAAAACATGGCAATTACATGGGAAATTGGGAAAAAGGAAAAATTTGGGTAGAAGGAGCACACGGTGGTCGCATAGGCTTACCGGGCTTTGCGGATGCTGACAATCCTGCTAAACCCAATGGTGCCAACTGTTATGCCTGTCATGCTGTCGATCCAAACTTCCCACAAAATGGCAACATGGGGCCAAGTCTCACCAATTTTGGCAAGATTCGTGGTCAAAGCACTGCAATTCAAAAATACACTTATGAATACATTTTTAATGCTAAGGCATTTAATCCATGCTCTCTAATGCCTCGATTCGGTCATGGCGAAGGCCATTTACTAACAGCTGAGCAAATTGCCGATGTCGTAGCCTTCTTACTAGACCCAAAATCTCCAGTAAACCTTCCTAAAAGGGATACACCTTAGGCGCTGAATGAGCATTTATCAACATAACATCGATTAAATCCAAAATTGGAAAGCTTCGGTAATAACTTCAACAAGTAAAAGAAGAAAACTATGCAATCTAACGATCTAGTAAACACTGTACGTCGTGACTTAATTAAGCGTTTTTTTGGAATCACTGCAGCGGTTGCAGTGGGAAATGTACCATTACAGGTTCTTGCATACCAAAAAGACGATTTCTTTGTGCCTGATGTGACCCCAATCAAAATTAGTGACCATATCTATGCTTTATATGCAAGAGGCGCTTGGCCAACTGCTGAAAACCAAGGTTTTTTTGCAAATATTTATCTAGTGGACACATCCGCAGGAATCGTTGTTTTAGACACGGGAACATCGGTTCACATTGGCAGAATGGCGATTCGTGCAATAAAACAACATTTTAATAAGAGCGTAGTTGCCATATTTAACAGTCACTATCATGGTGATCACTGGCTTGGTAACCAAGCTTTTAAAGAAGCATTTCCAAATGCACCAATTTATGCTCATCCTGAGGCTAAAACCGCCATTCAAAATGCCATCGGTGACGAGTGGCTTCATCAGATGATGAATGCCACTTCGGGAGCTGTCAAAGGAACTCAAGTCGTTGCACCCACAGAAGGGGTTGAACATAACCAGTTGTTTGAGTTTGGTAATGTGAAACTTAAGGTCCATAGCTACGGACAAGCCCACTCTCCTGTAGATATTATGATTGAAATCGTCAATGACAAAGCCCTCTATGTAGGTGACATTATTATGGAAAACCGTATCGGCAACCCGAGCGAAACTTCTTTTAAAGGTTATATATCCACCCTTAATGAGATTGATCAGAACCTTAAAGGCTATCTATTAATGCCTGGTCACGGCAAGCCGGGGAAAACGGCTTTACTTAAGAGTTACCAAGAAATCATGAATGGCATTTACGAGAATGCAGTTAATGGTGTCGAACAAGGGCTAAGTATTAGTGAAACCAAAGATTTAGCCTTAAAAGACCCTAGAATCAAAAAACATGCACAAACAACGGCTGGGTTTGAAGAGTTTGGAAAATTTGTCAGTGTGGCATACACACAAGCAGAACTAGAACTCTTTTAATGTTACCAACAATCGATTAATAGGAATATGTCATGAAAAATATAAATTTTAATGCACTTTTTTTGGCATCGGCTATCACATTCACCATGCTTTCGAGTAACACAGTGTTTGCAGACGAACTAGAGAAAGTTGTCTATCACGTAGACTTTTCACAAGCAGATCGTTTTTCTGCAACACTCACTTCAGTGAACAACATGTTAGTTGAATACGAAAATGCCTTTAAAGACTATGAAGTGAGTATTGTATTTGTGGGACTAGGTGCCCGCTTTGTAACGGATACCGAAAAAGCAGGTACCAGCGAAAAACTGAATCAACGACGAAAAGAGCTCAGCGCCCGTTTAAAGAATCTTCACGACATGAAAGAAGTCAAACTTTCGGTGTGTAATAACACATTAAAAGACTTTGGCCTGAAGGACAGTGAACTCTACCAAGGCGTCGAAACAGTTCCTTCTGGGGTCGTCCACCTTGCATCCTTACAAAAAAATGGAGCGGCTTATTTAAAAATCCAATAATTGGATTGTTCAAGAATATTAATAAAAGAACAGAAATACTAATTTATAAAAACTTCCATAAAAATTATATAAACCTTTTCATTTTGGCTTTGGAGGAAGCCATTGCCGATGATTTCGGCACTTAGCAGAACCAAGCTCCCGAAAAGATTAAACTTCTCGAAGTTGAAATACACAAGAGAAATTTTAAGCTGCGGATGGCAAGGTTTTGCTCTTTTTATTTACTTTATCAGAGGAGATAACCTAGAATGAAAAAAACACTGCTAACAAGCTCAGTGCTGATGCTTAGCCTTTCAGTTTCAGCCGCACCAACGCCTAACGACCCAAAAAAACAAACACCACAAGGGCTTTATGTTGATTCTAAAGAAGCCTACGAAATGCTTCAAACAGACCCTACTGCAATTCTAGTTGACGTACGCACACCTGAAGAATGGCAATTTGTTGGTCACACTCATTTAGCAAAGATAATGATTCCTTCTGTACTGTTTGACTACACGCAATACGATGAAAAAAAGTTACGTTATAAATCCGTCTCCAACAGCCAGTTTATTTCACAATTTGAGGAAGCAGCCGCAAAACTCAACGCAAGTGAAGAATCCAAATATATTTTAATGTGTCGCTCCGGCTCATCAAGAGCACAACCCGCAGCCAAAATGCTTGACCAGTACGGCTATAAAAACATCTATGTAATGACCGATGGTTTCGAAGGTTCCAAAACCAAACGAGGAGACAAGAAAGGATTCCGACTCGAAAATGGATGGAAAAATTCGAACTTACCTTGGACTTATAAAATCCAAATACCAAAGTAATAATCTGTAAAAACTGATATTCAATTTGATATTTATTTTCATGTCGCTCTCCACCTGGTCTACAGGTTTTACCCAGCTTTGTCTGGGCTTTTTTTATGTGGGCGAATTAACCAAACCTGATGAATTTTTTGATTCCGTTTAAAATCTTCCGGCATAGTTTTGCGCGTAATATCTTCAACATCAAATTGCATCTCGACCAATTCATCAAGCTTAAATTTTCTTAAGTTATTTGAAAATACCATCACGCCATTTGGTGTTAGCAACTGCATGGCTTTGCGAATCATCCAACCATGATCACGTTGGATATCCAACACCCCTTCCATTTTCTTCGAGGAAGAGAAAGAAGGAGGGTCCATAAAAATCACATCAAACTGTTTCTTTTCACCGGCCGATTTATCTGCTTCTTCTGCCAACCACGCAATGACATCTGCACGCTCAAGCATATGTTTTCGGTCATCAATTTGATTCGCCCAGAAATTATTCTGCGCCCAGAAAAGATACGTTTTCGACATATCCACACTTAAGCTGCTTTTTGCACCCTTTGCAGCGGCAATTGCTGTGGCCGAAGCGGTATAACAGAACAAATTCAAAAGAGATTTTCCCTTGGACAATTCCGCTACTTTGGCTCGAACATCGCGATGGTCTAAGAACAATCCTGTATCCAGGTAATCCTGGAAATTGACTCGTAACTTCACGCCATTTTCAATGACCGTGAAGTATTCTTTCGACTCATCCATACGTTCATATTGACTCGCCCCTTTTTGACGTTCGCGTACCTTAAAAATGATTTTACCGGCCGGTAATTCCATCACATCCGGCAACACCGACATGGCTTCATGCAAACGTTTTTTTGCTTTCTGTCGGTCCACCGTCTTAGGTGGCGCATATTCATTGACCACCAGCCATTCGCCTTCTTCGAGAGTTTGATAATAATCAATCGCTAGAGAGTATTCCGGCATATCTGCATCATAAACACGGTAACAATACGCTTTCGTTCTGTTCGCCCATTTTCGAAGCTGTTTCAAGTTTTTTCGCAACCGGTTGGCAAACATCTGAGCACCTTCAGAATTTGCCAAATCAGGAAACGTTTTTTGCACCTGCTCTGCAATGTCAGCACCGCCTTTAATCGCAGGTTCTCGATGAAACTCTTTGGCAATATCAAATCGCAACAACTTACATTCCAAAGGCCCATTGGCAAATTCATGAGAGCGCTTAGCTTTAATGCCCAAATACATCCCTAACTCGGAATTACAAGTCAAAATCGCCGCTTGCCAACCGTCAAATTCTGCCTTGAGGTAATTACCCAAATGTTGATAAAGCTCTTTAACCTCTTCAATCTCCCCCAAACGCTCTCCATAAGGAGGGTTGCTAATCACTAAGCCCGTTTGCCAATCGCCCCATTTTCTGCCCTGTTCAACGGTCATCTGTTTAATTTCGATAGAGTCTGCATAACCGGCATTTTCAATGGCTTCTTGCGCAATATCCAACGATTTATGGGAGGCATCTGAACCATAAATATCCGGAAGGTTTCGCAACCCTTCCGACTCACGATGCTGCGCCTCAGTAATTAAATCTTGCCAAATCTGCGGTTGATGCATTTTCCAATGATTAAGCAACATCTGGTCAGCTTTTTCCAACCCCGGCGCCAGATCAGATGCCATCATCGCTGCTTCCACCAAAAATGTTCCCGACCCACACATCGGGTCATACAAACACCCTCCATTTGAAGCAATTTCTGGCCAACCCGCTCGCATTAACAAAGCCGCGGCAACATTCTCTTTTAAAGGAGCTGTTACCTGTTGTCCTTCTCGGTAACCACGTTGGTGAAGACTGTAACCAATCAAATCGATACTAAGCGTTAAACGGTTTCGGTTTAAATGCCCGTGAACTCTCAAATCAGGTGAGTAACGATCAACTTCAGGACGCGAACCAGAAAAATCTCGAAAATAGTCAACAATGCCATCTTTAATTTTTAAGGCACCATAATGGCTATGATCGATACCTAATCCTTTTCCTGAAAAAGACACGGCGAATGTGCCTTCTGCACTCATATGTTTTTTCCAGTCGACTTTGGCAATTGTCGGCGTCAAATCATCTTGACTGTCTAGTTTGGTATCCAATACCACCAAAAATATCCGATTCGCTAAACGTGACCATAAACAACAGCGATAAAGCGTTTCAATATCGGCTTGAAATGCAATTCCTCGAGGCTGAGCTTTAACCTCAGTTGCCCCCAAAGACATAAATTCTTCACGGCAAAGCTCATTTAAACCACCAGCAGTAGTGGCAAAACAACTTAATGACTTCATATTCAACATAGGGACGACTCTCAAAACGGATTTGCTGGCAAGATGCCATAAAAAAAATTGCCTCTCATTTTACTGGTTTTTCACTGTTACTTTGAGGCTCTTTCAGTAGAATAGTTGCTCAACAGGCTTGTACTTAACAAATATTCAACGGATTGACTCTTATGTTTCGAGCAAAAAAACGATTCTTTTTTGACCTACCTCTTATAACGGTTTTCATGGCAAGTGTTTTAACGTTGGCAGTGCAAAGCTCAACAGTACAAGCTCAATCTAATTCAAATGTGGCTCAACAAGGCTTCGAAAAATGGCTAAGTGGTTTTAAGCAAAGAGCTTTACAGGAAGGCATTTCAAACAGAACACTTGAACAAGCATTTGAAGACGTTTATGTTAGCGACAAAGTTCTCTCCTCTGATCGAAAGCAGCCAGAATTTCGTCGCACATTTTTTCAATACTTAAATAGTGCTGTCTCAACCACTCGCGTTTCTCAAGGCCTAGCTCAATTCCGTCGCTACCAACGACTGTTAAAGTCAGTTGAAAAAAAATATGGTATCCCAGCAGAGGTACTTGCTGCATTTTGGGGGATGGAAACCAACTATGGTGGTTACACAGGCAATCTACCTATTATCCAGTCTTTGGCAACACTTGCTTACGATCCAAGAAGAAGCGTCTTTTTTTCAAAAGAGTTAATTGCTGCGCTGAAGATTCTCGACCGTGGACATGTCAACTTATCAGATATGAAAGGCTCATGGGCAGGAGCAATGGGACAAGTTCAATTCATGCCAAGTAACTATTTAAAATACGCCATTGATGGAGATGGCAATGGCAAAATCAATCTCTGGAAAAGCCTTCCAGATGCATTCCACTCAGCCGGTAACTTTTTACAGTCACTTGGTTGGAATCCGGATGAAACCTGGGGATACGAGGTACAGCTTCCCAAAAATTTTGATTACGCGCTTGCCGATGGAAAAATTGAAAAATCTATCTCACAATGGAGAGCTTTAGGTGTCAAAGGCAAAGACCCAAGCGGAAAAACCAAACCAGGGCACCGTGCGCGCCTGATTTTACCGAGTGATTACCGCGGCCCCGCATTTTTAGTGTTTGATAACTTCAAAGTCATCAAACGTTGGAACAACTCTAACAATTACGCTTTAGCAGTCGGCTATCTTTCCCAGAGAATCAAGCAAGGCCCAAAGCTGTCAAAATCCCAACCTGCCAATGACAAAAACTTAAGCTTAACGGAACTAAAAGAACTCCAAAACAGTCTTAACCGTTTGGGCTATTCAGCTGGAACCGCCGATGGAATTGCGGGGAGTAAAACCCGCAGTGCCTTGAGAGCATTCCAAAAATCACAAAAACTTCCGGCCGATGGCCATCCATCGGTGCAAGTTTTGGAAAAATTGCGACAACTGTTGCAATCTGCCGAGCGCTAAACCGAGACCGACCTGTGAAAAACAAACCTTCCAACATTGATAATATACTTGAAGTTTTTGACAAGGTCCTTAGCTCAACGCCAATCCTTATCTTTGCATTAGACTCAGATGGATACTTTACCTTTTCTCGTGGCTCACGT
This sequence comes from Thiomicrorhabdus indica, assembly GCF_004293625.1. Taxonomy (NCBI): domain Bacteria; kingdom Pseudomonadati; phylum Pseudomonadota; class Gammaproteobacteria; order Thiotrichales; family Piscirickettsiaceae; genus Thiomicrorhabdus; species Thiomicrorhabdus indica. The sequence continues at coordinate 2,235,142 of NZ_CP033040.1, forward strand.
TTACAACAACTCGGGCTTGAAAATAGCCAAAAACCTGGCTCGCACTATTCTGATGTATATACCACCAACCCAACAATGATGGAACATATACAACGCGCTTTAAATGGTCAGGAATTTGAATGCCAAACACAAATAAATGGACACTTTTTTCATGTGTATTATCGGCAGACAAACAATAACCAAGTAGTTGGAATTGCGCTTGATGAAGCTGAACTCATCTCTACTCGTGAAGAAAAAGACAAACTGTTTAATCAATTACTCATTGCCTATGAGATTTCACGCGAAGGCATGTGGTCATGGAATTTAAGAACCAATACAATTGAATACAATAGACGATGGCGAGAAATTTTTGAGTACACGGGGTCAGAGCCCAGCAACCAATTAGAATACTTCACAAATCGAGTCCACCCAGATGACTTACCGCAAGTTTGGCAATCTGTTGAGCAGGCTGTTCAACAAGGCACAACTTTCGAGCATCAGTACCAAATCCTTACTCCATCTGGAACGAAAGTGCTCCAAGACCGTGGTCGCGTGGTTTACTGGGACTTAGAAGGTGAACCTCTTTATATGACAGGTTCAGTTAATGACATCACTGAGCAATTCAATGCACAAAAACAACTTGAGCAAAAAGCTTCAACCGATGAGTTAACCGGTCTTAGCAATCGTTTTGGCAGCCTACAAGCTTGGGATCAGTGGAAGAATCAGAAAAGCGAGAATTTTAAAGCCGTTTTTGCACTCATCGATTTTGACCATTTCCAACCTCTCAACCACGTTCTGGGTTACAACATTGGTAACCGGATTCTGAACCATTTTGCACACCAACTCCAACAATCACTCCCCACCAATGTTCATATCGCTCGCATAGGAGGCGATGAATTTTTAGTTATGGCACCCAACTTTTCTTTGTCAACTTTAGAAAGTTTATTAAGAAAATTCTCAGACACCTTCCTCACATCTTTTCAAGAAGATTTAATCGGTGCAAAACTTCAATTTTCATGTGGATTTTCCAAACACCCTAAAGATGGTGATGATTTCATTACACTTTTCAGACGTGCAGAAGCAGCACTCCATGAAGCCAAAAAATCCGGTAGGAATTGTTTTAGACGCTTCGATATTGAGTTTGAGAATGCTACGTCCAAACGCTATGCTTTGATCAATAAGCTACAAACCGCTTTAGAACACCAACAATTGTATTACCAGTTGCAACCCCAATTTAATATTGTTCATAGCCGTTTTAGCGGAGCTGAAGTGTTGATTCGTTGGCATGATCATGAGTTAGGATTGATTTCTCCAGTCGATTTCATACCTCTGGCTGAACAATCACAACTTATCACTCCAATCACCTATTGGTTGATTGATAAAGTTCTCAGCGACATTCGTTCTTTGAACCAAAAACTCAAAACTTCCTTAAAATACTCAATCAACATCCCTGCCCAATTTCTATACGAGCAAGACTTAATTACATGGATTCAAAATCGCTTTAACCACTATAAAATTCATCCTAAACAGATTTGTTTTGAAGTAACCGAATCACAATTAATTGCCGACTCATCTACTCAATGGCTCTCAAATATTGAATGCCTAAGGCAACTTGGGATTGAATTTGCCGTGGATGATTTTGGAACAGGCTACTCCAATCTCTCACAACTCAAAAAATTGGATTTCAACTTACTCAAGATTGATAAGTCCTTTATCGATGCCTTAACAGATAAAGACGATAAAACAGGCCATGCACTAGTCAAAGCCATGATTGGACTCGCCCAAACACTAAAGCTAGATTTAATTGCCGAAGGTGTTGAAAGCCCAAACCAAGTAATTTGGCTTGAAGCACTCGGCTGCCAAGTGTTCCAAGGCTATTATTTCTCCCCACCTCTCAATACTGAAGAGTTCCTGAGTCTTGTGATCGAAACAAACTCCCACTAATAAAAAAGCAAATGTCACTTCACCCCCAAACTTGATTCAATAAAACTTTTACCGAAACCTTACGAGTTATAATTTTAGATTCGTGATATTGAAATAACTTCTTTATTTAAATGACACAGGAGAACTTAATTCATGCTTCGCTTTGTTCTACCTGTGACACTTCTCTTTGCAATCGCCATCGGCTATTTCATCTTTCAATACAACCTAAACATCAACGCAAGCCTAAAAGCTGACTATCAGCGGCAAATCGATCGACACCAAGAAATCATTCATGGATACCAAATCAATAGTGATGTCACATTCGAAAACCTTGTGATGCAAAAAGATGTTTTAAGCATACTTAACCAAGCACAAAACACCTCCAAAGATCAATTCATTCAACTTCATAATCAGCTGCATGCACTTCTGGCAAATAAATATGAAAGCCTAAAAAAAATCGCAAAAATTCGGCAACTGCATTTTCATATGCCAGATGGTCGAAGCTTTTTACGAATGCACCGGCCGGGTAAATTTGGAGACCTGTTGTTTGATTTTCGCTACTCTGTCAAAAAAGCCAATATCGAAAAGAAGCGTTCTCATGGTTTTGAAGAGGGACGAATTTTTAATGGATACAGATTTGTTTACCCCATTATCGACCATAACCAACATTTAGGCAGTGTCGAAATCAGCTTATCGATGAAAGCTTTCACAGACTCATTATCCAAAGTTTATGAAGGCACCTATTGCTTTATGCTTGATGCCAATATTGTTGGGGAAAAAGTCTTTGCAGATGAAAAATCTAATTATCGTCAAAGCCCTTTTGGCGAACACTACGCTATGGATAAAAAAGTCGATAACGAGTTGTGCACGCGCCTAAACCCCCATATTGATGAACTCTCAACCGATGATGACTTACTGATTCACTTAAAAAGCTTTAAACCTTACAGCGAGATGATTGGTGGTTTTTTTAGATTTGACGGCTTTATCAGTCATTTCGTGCCTTTACAGAATATCGAACAAGAAACAGTCGCTTATTTATTCAGTGTTCAGCGAAATGAAGAAATTACGTCCTTACGTAACCGATTCATTTACAACCTTATGTTGTCAATCCTAGTATTTATTGCCACTGTAGTTGCAATTATTGCCCTTAATAAACGCCATCAGGAACTTAAAACGCATGCTGAGGAGCTTAAAACCACCGTTCTCGATCTCACTGAAAATTATGAAAATCTAATGAAAGAACAAACCTACATAAAAGGACTACTCGAAACGATTTTCAATGTTATTGACCACCTCAATCGTCTGGGTAAGGTTGACAAGCTGCTATACGCGAGTTGCGAAAACTTGATGCATTACGACAACTATCGCTTTGTTCATATTCATACTTTTAACAATCAGATTAATGTCGACATTTCACAAATTGCTCAAAAAGATGGTCTAAAAACTCCAGAACTTAAAGAGTTTTATGAAAACATTGAACAAGAGGCATCAATCCAAACGGTTTTAAAGCATGGTGAACTTATTACAGTTGACAACTTACAAAATAAAGACTTTGCTCAGCCCATCATTGACTATTTGCAATCACGCGAACTAAGTCACGCGACTTTTTTGCCAATCCAAAACAAAGATAGTCATACCTATGGCTTTATGATACTGCTCACCACTCAGGAGCAAATACCGGAAGAACGTACACTTCTCAAAAAACTTGGAACCACCATTTCCCAATCCGTCACGACTCTTAACCGTCGAGATACCTATGAACATCAATTATTAGAAAAAACTAAAAACTATAAGTTCATACTATTTGAAATCGTCGACCTGTTAGAAAAACGCCATGTCCTGACCGCTGGACGATCAATTAGAGTGTCAAAATATTCAAAGAAAATTGCAACCGCGCTAAACCTCGATGCCAAAAATATCGCAACCCTTGTTGATGCCGCCATGCTCCATGATATAGGCAATATTAAAACTCCAGACAATATTCTATTAAAAGCCGGAATACTCACCCCACAAGAGAGAAACATGGTAGAAAACCATGTAATGTATGGAGCCAAGCTCTTTGAGCGTTTACCTGGCTTCCAACAGATATATGAAACAATTTTGCATCATCATGAATATTTTGATGGTTCTGGCTACCCAAATGGCATCAGTGGTGAAGAAATACCTTTGCTCTCTCGAATTATTGCTGTAGCGGATGCCTTTGAGGCGATGACTTCCTGTTGGATTTATAAACCCTCCATTCCCGCTAATAAAGCAATTAGTGAACTCGAAAAACATAAAGGGAGTCAATTCGATCCAGTAATTGTCAATATTGCTAGCCATGTATTGAAAGATGAACCTCTAGACCACCTTAAACGAAGCCTGCCGACTTCTGGAACAGAGCTTCAAAGACTGCAATATTTGTTATGCGATGAAAATACCGGATTGTTTGATGTTCGTTACCTTGACATGTTAGCTTTGTCGGAGTTTCGAGGAATGAAAATTGAAGCAATGCAAATTGTTACCATTGCAAGCCTATTGGAGCAGACTCATCAGCAACACTCTGAAACCATGAACATGTTGGGCAAGATATTTAAAAAATTCTATACCAATGACTTGAGCTTTTTTGTTGAGCCGAATTATCTGATATTGATTCATTTAGAAAGCTACGATGAAAATCTTCAATCCGCATTATTACAACGGCTCGAATCAGATAAACATATCCATTTAGATATAGAAACGATTGTCACTGACAATCTCAAAGAGCACCTACAAAAACTACAACCAATATTAGCAAGCGCAAGACAGCGCCAATAACTCAAAAACACCGCCATGAACCGGTATTTTTCAATCTCTAACTGAACTATTTCGCTAAGACTTACTTAGCAACACTCTCTTTATCTTTTTTCAAAAAAAACTCACTAAATATCAATAAAGCGGCACCCAAGGAGATAGCGATATCAGCAACATTGAAAGTGGCATAGTGCCAAGCACCAATATAGAAATCAATAAAGTCTGTCACACGCCCTTCTAATATTCGGTCAATCACATTGCCAATTGCGCCACCAATTACCAAATTTAGGGCCACGACTTCAGTCGTGATTTTGGCAGGTAACTTCTTAAGCCACCACAACATAAACACTGTCATTCCAAATGCCAAAACCACAAAAAACCAACGTTGCCAACCGCCCATATCGGCCAAGAAACTAAAGGCCGCGCCATAGTTATAGGCCAACGTCCAGTTCAAATGATCTATCACTGGAACCGGCTCACCAAAGGTTAAATTTGTCACCGCAAGGTATTTAGTGATGTGATCAAAAATGATTACCAGAACAGCAATCCATAAGGTTTTTAAAGCCGTTGAAGTCATTAGTTATCCATAAACTTAATAATAAAAAACCACGCAAGTTTTCACTTCGTGGCTTGTTCTACATTCTAAAAATCACACATAAACAGGACGCTTTAAAAGACACAGCAAGTTCATCCATGAATACTCGGAGTATTGTTTCAACCATTTTCTACTTAATTCGCAAGATAGTGTGTGCCACTTCTAGGCAAAAAATGTGAGCTTACGATGAGTAAGTGACCATTTTTTAACACCGAAATGTTTCATCAGATTGTCGAAATAAGTCTGGAAATTTTTAAAACCGTCGAGAGAAGTTCAAAACGAGGCGAAAGCTGCCAAAATTCTCGTAGCATGGTTTCAAACATTTTCTACTTAATTCGCAAGATAGTGTGTGTCACTTCTAGGCAAAAAATGTGAGCTTACGATGAGTAAGTGACCATTTTTTAACACCAAAGTGACCCACTAGCTTGATGAAGTCAGTCTGAAAATTAAGCGAAGTGGCGTGTTTCTCCACTACCCTCGGTATTATCCACACAACGCTGACAAAGATCTTCATGCCCTTCTATTGAACCCACTTCTTCACGGTGATGCCAACAACGAGCACATTTTGCATGTTCAGTTGCTGTCGCTTCAACCCATAGGCCTGCCATTTCAGATTCAATCGCCGCATCCGTTTTTTCACCGGCCGGTAAGACTTTCGCCTCTGAAGTAATTAACACAAAACGTAACTCTTCACTCAGTTTGGCAATTTCTGCATATAACGTATCTTCAGCATACAAAGTGACTTGAGCCGTTAGCGACCCTTTAATAACTTTTTCATTACGTAAACCTTCTAACTGTTTTGATACCGCAGAACGCACTTCCATCATTTTCGCCCAGTAGGCTGAATTCATTTCTGTGCTTTCATCCAGAGCCGTTAGCGCAGTGTACCATTCAGAAACAAACACTGTTTTGGTACGCTCTCCAGGGATTTCACGCCAAAGTTCTTCGGCAGTAAAACTCAAGATTGGTGCAATCCAACGCGTCATCGCTTCAACGATATGATACAAAGCCGTTTGCGCAGAACGACGCGCAAGACCATCGGATTTACACGTATATTGACGGTCTTTAATCACATCCAAATAGAAAGCACCTAACTCAATCGAACAGAAATGCGTTACTTTTTGGTAAATATCCAAGAAATTGTAGCTTTCATAAGCTTCAAGGATTTCTTCTTGAAGTTTAGCCGCAAAACCAATTGCCCACTTATCCAAGGGTAATAAGTCATCATATGCCACCATGTCGGTTACAGGATTAAAGCCATTGATGTTTGCCAACAAGAAACGCCCTGTATTACGAATACGGCGATAGGCATCCGCGGTACGACTAATGATTTCGTCTGATACCGTCATTTCATAGCGGTAGTCCGCCGCAGAAATCCATAAACGTAGAATATCGGCACCATATTTATTGGAAATATCTTGCGGTGCAATCACATTTCCTTTCGATTTCGACATTTTCTTACCGTCTTTATCCACGGTAAAACCATGCGTCAAAACTTGTTTGTACGGTGCTTCACCATCAGTTGCCAGTGCCGTCAACAGTGAGGATTGGAACCAACCACGGTGTTGGTCAGAACCTTCTAAATACAAATCTGCCGGTGCAGAAAGTTCTTCACGTTCTTTTAAAACCGTTTGATGTGAAATCCCTGAATCAAACCATACATCTAAAATGTCCGTAACCTGCTCATAGTTTTCCGCATCATCGCCCAAGAACTCTGCAACGTCTAAGTCATACCAAGCATCAATTGATTTCTCTTCAACCATTTCGGCGACTTTTTGCATTAACTCAACCGTGTTTGGATGCATTTCACCGGTAACCTTATGAATAAAGATGGTGATTGGCACACCCCAGAAACGCTGACGCGAAATACACCAATCAGGTCGTCCTTCAATCATGCCTTCAATTCTGTTTTGTCCCCATTCAGGCACCCACTCCACTGCTGGAATCGCTTTTATCGCATTATCACGCAAACCGGCAGCTTCCATCGAAATAAACCATTGCGGTGTAGCACGGAAAATCAATGGCGTTTTGGTACGCCAACAGTGAGGATAACTGTGTTCAATAATTTCAATATGCACCAAGGAATGATGCTCTTTCAGAACTTCTAACACATGGTCATCGACTTTCAGAACATTTTCGCCCTCGAAAATAGGCGTACCAGCTACATAGTTCCCGTTGTTATCGACTGGGCAATCCACTTCAAGGTCATACTTTTTACCGACCTCGAAATCTTCCACACCATGCCCCGGAGCTGTATGGACACAGCCTGTACCGGCATCCGTTGTGACATGCTCACCCAAAATCAATGGCACAATGCGCTCATAGAACGGATGCTGCAGACGAATCAAATCAAACTGCTCACCACGACCATAAGCAATCACTTTGTACTTATCAAAGCCCCAACGATCCATGGCGTCTTTAATCATCGCTTCAGCTAAGAACAAACGTTCTGGACCATGTTCGCCCTCAACTTGTACCACAGAGTATTCAAGCTCGGGATTAATCGAGACAGCTTGGTTCGCCGGCAAAGTCCATGGCGTTGTCGTCCAAATCACTACCGAAAGAGGCCCTTCTCCAGTATGGTCTTCAACATGATGACAACGTTCAAAGAAAGCCGCTTCATCAACCACCTTGAATCGCACATCGATCGATTTAGAGCGCTTGTTTTCGTATTCGACTTCTGCTTCTGCCAAAGCCGAACGACCACCAACCGACCAATAAACCGGCTTGGTGCCTTTGACTAAGTGACCGTTTTCAATGATTTTTGCCAAAGCACGGATTTCATCAGCTTCAAATTTAAAGTCTTTAGTTAGGTAAGGTTTTTTCCAATCCGCCATCACACCTAAACGCTGGAAATCAGCCATTTGGCCATCAACCTGCTTTTGAGCATAATTACGACATTCTTGGCGAAATTCAGTCGCGCCAATTTTCTGGCCAACCTTGCCTTTTTTCTTTTCAACATTCAGCTCAATCGGCAAACCGTGACAATCCCAACCCGGTACAAACGGAGCATCAAAACCGCTCAACCCTTTGGATTTGACAATCATGTCTTTCAAGACCTTGTTGACCGCGTGACCAATGTGAATATTGCCGTTCGCATATGGAGGTCCGTCGTGCAAAATAAACTTTGGACGACCGGCCATATGCTCACGCACTGTTTGGTAAAGGTCATCACTTAACCACTGCTCAACCTGTTTCGGCTCACGGTTAGGTAGATTCCCTCGCATAGGGAAATCAGTCTCCGGAAGGTTCAAGGTCGGCTTGTAATCTTTTTGGTTGTTGTCTTTGCTCATGCAATAACTCTCTTCACAATTAGCGGTTAGACCGCGGCTCAAAGTTTGAAAAATTCTCTTGCTTTTATAGCATCTTGAGCAATTTGCGCCTGCAGTTGCTCAAGACCATTAAATTTCATTTCGGGGCGAATAAACTTTCGTAAAATCACATCAATATGGTGGCCATATAAATCTTCAGACCAATCAAACAAATGCACTTCAATTGATGGACGTATGCCATCCACAGTTGGGCGAAGTCCAAGATTCGCCACCGCCGGCCAAGGCTTATCCGCAATCCCTAAAACCTCTACAGCAAACACCCCATGGACCGGCATCTGAATACGTTTGGGGTTCAAGTTTAGTGTTGGAAAACCTATGGTTCGTCCTAACTTTTGACCATGAATCACTCGACCATTGAATGAAAAAGATCGGCCTATCAGGGTTTCAACCGCAGCTAAATCTGGTTTTGATAACTCTGCACGAACTCGAGTGCTACTGACTCGATTGCCATCAAAGACATGAGTGGGCATTTTAACCACGCTAAAGCCACTTTTTTCACCAAAGCTCTGTAAGAACGCAAAATCGCCACCACGTCCTTTTCCAAAATGGAAATCATCCCCAACAATCAAATGTTTGACATTAAAACCATCAATTAACACAGAGTGCACAAACTCACCGGCTGTTAGGCCCGCAAATTTTTCATTGAAACGCACACAGATCACATAGTCGATTTCAGTACGATCAAATGCCTGCAATTTTTCACGCAAATTCATTAGGCGTACTGGGGCTTTCTCAGGTGAAAAAAACTCAATCGGCAGAGGCTCAAACACCATCACGACACTGGGTAGATTTCGCGTTACAGCCTCATTATGCAAAGCGTTTAACACTTGTTGGTGCCCTAAATGCACGCCATCAAAGTTACCGATTGTTAGCACACACCCTTTAGCAAGCTTTGCTTGATGAATTGCTAGATTGTGAAGACCGCGAATCAGTTGCATGAATGTCAATAGTTGTTGTGAATAAAATCAAAAATTTAGCGCGAAATTATAGCGCAAATAGCGGTTACTCTGTGCAATTTCCAATACTGGATATTTCATTTGCAGTTAACGCACGAATTCCACCGGCCGGTAAACTTTTATCAAGCACAATATCACCTATTCGATAACGATGTAATTTCATAACACGGTTATCACATTTAGCAAACATTCGCTTAATTTGATGATATTTACCTTCACTTATAACTACTTTCGCAACATTTGTCTCTATAACCTCTAGTTTGGCCGGTTGCGTCCACTGCTGCTCGTATTCAAAATAGAAACCCTTTGCAAAATCATCAATATCGCTGAATTTGAGTGGTTTTTCTAAAGAAACCAAATAATGTTTATTGATTTTTTTCCTAGGTTCAGAAATGGCGCGAGACCAAGAGCTGTCATTGGTCAATAACATTAACCCTGAACTCGAACGGTCTAAACGCCCAGCATAATGTAATGTTTCTTTATGCGCGCAAAATTCGTCCGGTACGAAATCGATCACTGTTTGAAATTGTGTATCTACCGTCGCACTTAACACTCCGACCGGTTTATTTAACATCAAATAACACGCTTCAATTGAATTTAGCCGTTGGCCATTAATCTCAATTTGATCGAATTGAGACACCATTTGCTGTTTAGACACAGCCGGTTGACGATTAATTTGAATCGCCCCTTTTGCCAGCAATAACTGAACCTCTCGCATTGAGATTTGGGCATGATGCGCAATAAACCGATCAAGCCTAGAACGTTTTAACCTTCTCACAATTACGCCTTGCGAATAAACCGTTTAGGATTAAGGCCTAGCGCTAATAAAGCTGCGCCATAAACACAAATAGCACCAATGACAATCATCATTAACCAACCTAAACGCTGCCAAACGTCAAACTCTAACCATTCATATGAAAGCGGATCCAGCCAAATAATGAAAACAACCATTGCTAGGTTTGCCAATCCAATTTGAACACTTAGCTTGAACCAACCTGCTTGTGGTGCAAATACTTTTTGCTTGCGCAAATACCAAAACAACAACCCAGCATTCATAAAGGCAGAAATCGACGTTGCTGCGGCCAAACCAACGTGTGCAAATGGGCCAATTAATAACAAGTTAAACACCATATTCGCTACAAGAGCAACAATCGCAACTTTTACAGGGGTTTTCATGTCTTTTCGCGCATAGAAGGCTGGCGCGAGAATTTTGACCAAAATAAAACCAAGTAAACCAAATGAATAAGCCATTAAGCTCATGCTTGCCATATTTACATCATGATTGGTAAAGGCTCCGTAATGGAAAAGGCTCACAACTAAGGGCTGCGCCAAAACCAAAAGCCCAAGCATTGCCGGCACACCGATTAAAAACACCAAACGCAAAGCTGAATCTAAATCTTCCTGAAATCCTTGCCAGTTTTCGTTTGCTGCTTTTTTAGACAGCCCTGGTAACACAACTGTGGCCAAAGCGACTCCAAACACTCCAAGCGGAAACTCCATTAGGCGGTCAGAATAATATAACCAAGAAACAGATCCCGTCACCAAAAACGATGCAAGAATGGTATCGACCAATAAATTAATTTGTGCAACCGATACCCCAAATAACGCAGGAATCATTAAGCGTTTAACCTCACCAACGCCAGGATCAGTTTTACGTGTTGGATGCGGTAAGAGCCCGAGTTTATACAAAAATGGCAAATGAAACAGTAGCTGTACCACTCCTGCAACCAACACCCCCCAAGCTAACGCCATCACAGGAATTTCAAGCAGCGGTGAAACAAATACAGCAAAAGAAATCAGCACTAAATTCAAAAAAACAGGTGTAAAGGCTGGTACGGCAAATTGGCTATAGGTGTTCATAATCGCAGAAGAAAAAGCGACTAGAGAAATCAACAGCAAATAAGGAAAAGTAATGGCCAGCATATCAGAAGCAAGATTGAACTTTTCAGGGTCATCAATAAAACCCGGTGCAAACACCATCATCCAAAGTGAAGATCCAAAAACACCAAAAGCGGTTAGCAATAGCAAAATACCACCGAGTCGAAAAGCAATCGCATCAACCAGTTGCTTGACAGCTTCTTTTCCCCGTTTTTCTTTCGCCTCCGCCAACACTGGCACGAACGCCTGAGAAAAGGCACCTTCAGCAAACAATCGACGAAAGAAATTGGGAATTTTGAACGCAACGAAAAACGCATCGGCCCCCGCCGTCGCCCCAAAATATTTAGCGATAATCACATCACGCAAAAACCCTAAAATGCGTGAAATCATGGTCATGCTACCAACGGTTACTGCCGCTTTAATAATTCGTTTCAAGGAGGACACCCGACAAGAAAAAACATGATTTTAACAGAGATAATGACAAAGGTTACCGGCCGGTAAGATTTTAAACAGCAACATGAATGCAAAGCACTCAGTATATTTTGGGTATAAAAAAACCGAAGGCTTTGAAGACTCCGGTTTTGCTTACGCTAATTAAAGCTTGGCAATTATGCCATTGCTTTGATGCGAGCGTTGATGCGGCTTTTTGAACGAGCTGCTTTGTTCTTGTGGATGATGCCTTTACGCGCCATGCCATCTAATTTTGATTGGGCAACACGGAACAACTCATTTGCTTGTTCTTTGTTACCTTCTGCAATCGCTGCAAGAACTTTTTTAACTGCAGTACGCATATCAGAACGCATTGCTACGTTATGTTGACGATTTTTTTCGGCTTGACGTGCGCGCTTAGCGGCTTGTGCTGAGTTTGCCATTTTTAAAACTCCATGGTTTTACGTGTTAACGATCCGTAGACCTATCATTAACTATTTCTAATTAACACAACATCGATTCTATTCGTAAACAAAACTCGATGACTACTTGTGATTACATCCACTGAAAAAATTTCAGAGCGCGAATTATCGCAAAAAAAAGAAAACAAGTCAAGAATTTACGAACATCAAACAAGGATAAACCTTGATAAACCTTTAATAGGCCACTCAAAAAATTGATATTAACCAGATTCAATCAACTTTACACCTTAAAATCTCGAATTTAGAAGCTGTTATGCTTTATTCTTACTCATTCGTAATCAAACTTATATAAGACTGTTCATAAAATGCATATTTCACTTAGCGCACTTTTTGGATTCATTCTCGGTATCGGCTTATTTGCATCAGCAGTGTTCTTTAACACCGACAATTATTTGATGTTTTTCAGCCTTTCAAGCTTACTCATGGTAATAGGCGGAACCATTGCCGCAGCGATGATTTCCTATGATGGCCGCTATGTCGCACTCGCTTTTAAAGAGATCTTATCGACCATGGTCTCTTCCAAAGTCAATCCAGTAAAGCTGTATGAAGATGTCGGTGAACTCATTGATTGGTCAAAAATCATTCGTACCCAAGGACTGGTGAAACTTGAACGTATTATTGAACTGCCAGACGAAGAAACCAGCTTTTTGAATCAATCATTCGTTTTTTTGCTCTCGGGTTACAAGGGCGCACACTTATACAATCTTCTACAACACTCTCGTGAATCTATTTACGAGAGCAATATGCGTCCAGCCAAAGTCCTGTTAACGATGGCATCGACGGCACCGGCATTTGGTATGGTCGGAACGCTGGTGGGTTTAATCATTATGTTGAACTCAATGGAGGGCGATCCTTCCAAAATCGGTGGAGGCCTAGCGGTCGCACTGTTAACGACCCTTTACGGGGTTTTGATGGCTCAGCTGGTACTCAAACCGGCGGCTCGAAAACTGGAACACAAACAAGACTTGGAAGCGCAACGCAACCTGATTCTGACAGAAGGAATCGTCTTACTCTCGGAAGGTGCAACGCCACTGGTGATCCAAGACACAATGAATTCTTATCTCCACCCTAACTTCCAGTTCCGCAAAGTAGCAAAACACTAAAGAAGTCATGGGAGTCCTCAAATGAAGAACGAAATACCCGTTTATGATTACAAGCCGGTCGAGCTCAAAAAGCCTAAAGAAGAAAATGACGAGTGGATGATCACCTATGCAGATGCCATGACCTTAGTCTTGGGGTTCTTTGTTTTGATCCTATCCATGTCAATGATCAACCAAAATCGATTTGAAGAGGTCTCTGAAGCAATCAACCAGGGGCTATTAAAGAAAAAAGAGCAGACTGAAATCAGCCCTCTGAAAGATTTACGCGCCAACCTTTCAGAAACTTTATTGGAGTTTCAAGTTTTACCATCTGAGGCGATTGAAGCCGGTGAGAACTATCTCAAAATCGACCTTCCTGGAAATATCCTATTTAAAACAGGTTCTGCAGATTTGGGATTAAAATCCAGTGAACTCATCGCTGCAATTGCCAACGACATCAAAGATTTTCCACTTCCAGAATTTAATATCGAAATTGAAGGTCACACCGATGACATTCCAATCAGCACTGTACGCTTCCCTTCCAACTGGGAACTTTCATCTAGCCGTGCGATTAGTGTGCTGCGAGTCTTTCTTGAACAAAATGTGGATGGAAATCGCTTAAAAGCGATTGGCTATGCGGACACAAGACCTAAAGCCCCCAATACCGACAAAATCGGCAACCCCATTCCTGCCAACCAAAAACTTAACCGGCGGGTAGAAATTAAGGTTGCAAAAAATGTATAAGCATCAGAAATTAAAAAGAGAATGTTATAAAGACTAAAGACGTGGCAAATTAAAATTTGAAAATGAGATTTTTTGCATCAAGGTCGAGGCGGATAAAGACGACGTGTACAGTTAGTACACGAGTTTTTATCCAACAAAGAGATTGAGCAAAAAAGACATTTTCACTCACGGTGGTAGGGGTGGTTATTTATTACCGACCAGGCCCGATAGATTTGCTCTGCAACTAAAATTCTGACCATTGGATGGGGTAACGTGAGCTTAGAGAGCCCCCATTTCCATTGCGCTGAATCTATCAAAGACTGTTCCAAACCGTCTGGCCCTCCGACAACTAAGGCGATATCTTGACCGCCTGCCAACCAATCTTCCATTTTATTTGCCAGCCCTTTCGTCGTCACTTGTTGACCATGCTCATCCAAAACAATTAAACGGGCACCTTTCGGTATTGCATCAAGAATTTTTTTAGCTTCTTCGGCTTTCATTTTATCCACCGAGTTCGTTTTGCCTCGGTTCGCCATCGGCAACTCAATAATATTCAAACTACAAGCCTTGGGAAGACGCTTGGCATATTCGTTATAGCCTTCGCTCACCCATTTAGGCATTTTCTGACCAACCGTTATAAAGTGAATAATCATTAAGAAAAGCCTAAAAGGTACCGGCCGGTATTATTCTTCACCGGCTTTATTCAAACGCGAGGCTTTAGATTTGATATCCCAAAGCTTCTCTAGAGCATAATGGGCACGCGCCCCCTCGGTCAAAATATGGACAATCATATTCCCCAAATCAACCAAGACCCAATCAGGTTCTGGACCACCTTCAACGCCTAAAGGCGGCTCACCGGCATCCTTAAATGCCTTTTCAAGATGCGAACCGAGCGCACGCACATGAGTTGTTGAAGTCCCTGTACAGACAATCATGCGATCTGCAAACGAACTCACACCTTCAATATCTATGACCTGAATATCGCGACCTTTGCTGTCATCCAGTGTCTTAACTGCAAGTGCTTCTATTTGTGTTAAATCTAAACTCATTTAATTTCTAGTCTCCTAATGAATTTCTTAAATCTGTATCAGGTCTTATTCAGACTGATACAATTTTTTATTTTGAATATATTGTACAACGCTATAAGGCGTTAAATAATCTGCACTTAAACCAGTGGACAAATTTTGACGAATCAACGTCGAACTAATATCCAACTGGGTGACCGATAACTCCTGAATCTGACCGGCCGGTAAAGAATATTGTTTTACACATAAGTCCAACCAAAGCTGTTCTTCTTCAGTGGGTTCCTGCATACCTTGCGCGGTTGCAGAACTTAAAATCTCTTGACCGGGTCGATGCAAAACTAAAATATTTGCTAACTCTAGAATTCGCCGCCACTGATGCCATGAGCAAAACTTAGCAAACGCGTCCGTCCCCATCATTAAAACCAAAGAATCTTCTGCAAACTTCGGCTTTAAAACTTCAAGCGTTTGCACCATGTAGGAAGGCCCTCCATGATCAATTTCAATCGTATCAAGTAAGAACCCAGGTTGCGATTCAATCGCCATCCCAATCATTTCACAACGCTGTTGAGCAGAGACCTGCGGTTGACCTTTGTGCACCGGCTGATAACACGGAATAAAGCGAACCTGCGCTAGATTCAATCTCTGCTTTGCTTCCAGTGCCGGACGTAAATGCCCATAATGAATGGGGTCGAAAGTGCCACCATTGATACCGATTAGTCGCAAAACTTACCCTTATTGACGGATTGTGCCATCGCCTAAAACAATATACTTTTGCGATGTTAAGCCATGAAGACCAACCGGACCACGCGCATGGAACTTGTCAGTACTGATGCCAATTTCAGCACCCAAGCCATACTCAAATCCATCGGCAAATCGAGTTGAGGCATTCACCATTACTGAGCTTGAATCGACTTCAGCTAAGAAACGACGTGAGGTTGTGAAATTTTCAGTAATAATCGATTCGGTATGCCCTGAACTAAATTGAGCAATGTGATCCATCGCCTCATTCACATCAGCCACCACTTTAATTGATAAAATTGGTGCTAAATATTCCGTTGCCCAATCTTCTTCGGTCGCAGAAATAGCATCAATAATTTCACAGGTCTTAGCGCAGCCGCGTAACTCTACACCTTTTTCAGCATACAAGGTCGCCAGCTCCGGCAATATTTCTGCCGCACGAGAATCAGCAACCAACAAGGTTTCCATAGCGTTACACACTCCGTAACGGTGCGTCTTCGCATTCAAGGCAACATCAATTGCTTTTTTCTTGTCAGCGGCTTCATCAATATAGACATGACAAATACCATCCAAATGCTTAATAACTGGTACACGCGCACCGTCTGAAATCCGCTGAATCAAGCCTTTTCCGCCGCGCGGTATAATCACATCCACAAATTCCGGCATGGCAATTAAATGTCCAACCGCTTCACGATCGGTTGTCGCAACGACTTGCACAGCTGTCGTAGGCAGGTTTGCCTCTTCCAAACCTCTGGCAATACATTGAGCCAATGCGCGATTTGAATGTGCCGCTTCCGAGCCACCTCGTAAAATCGCCGCATTTCCAGACTTTAAACACAAAGCAGCCGCATCGACCGTCACATTTGGACGTGATTCATAAATGATTCCAACCACACCTAAAGGCACACGCATTTTGCCAATTTGAATACCCGATGGACGATAGGACATATCCGAAATCTCACCGACAGGGTCTTGCAAACCAGCAATTTGACGAAGACCTTCGGCCATGCCTGCAATCGCTTTATCTGTTAAGGCCAAACGATCTAGCATCGCATCACTCAAGCCATTTTCTTTACCGGCGGTTAAATCCTTTGCATTTTCTGTCTGCAAAAATTTGGCCTGAGTTTCAATTTGCTCTGCAATCGCCAATAAAGCAGAATTTTTCTGATTCGTATCTGCACGCAATAATTGACGCGAAGCAGCGCGCGCTTGCTGACCCAATTTCGTCATGTAGGATTGGACATTTTCAATACTCATACAGTGCTTCCTGTTCTTTTTTATCTATTTGCGGTCAATAAAGGTGATTGTGGTTGAGCGATTTTCACGACAATTTCCGATAACCCTAACCAAATTTCTGATTCATTTAACGTTTTTTCAATGCCTTTAATTCTTCGATCCACTTGCAAAGCCAACCTCAACGCCTGATTCCAAACCTCAACAGTTCCTCTATTCAACGCCTGTCGATAGTCGCTCTGCTGAGTTGACCAGATTCGCATTTGCTTACAGGCTTGAGCAAAACTCATTCGACTCGACAACTGCTGCAATTCAATTAACACACGCAACTCTTTCGTCAACAGCCAAAGTACAATCGGTGGTTCAATGCCTTCTTGTTGCAAACGAAACAAACGCTGTAAACTAGCATTTAGCTGACCTGCCAGCATCGATGACGACAGTGCAAACAATTGATAATGCGCTTGATCCTCGACTCTGTCGACAATATGTTGCGCCTCAACCTGAACCATTTGACCGGCCGGTGAATTTTCAGTGCTAAGCAATAATGAAAGCTTTATTAGCTCTTGATCTGCCGCCAGCAAGTTTCCTTCGGTGCGCTCCGCAAGAATATTTGCGGCTTCCTGCGAGAGCTGCAAGCCATTTGTCGCTGCGCGTTGATGAATCCAATTAGGCACTTCTTGAGCAGGAACCTGTTTGGCTTGAACGACCACACCACAACCTTCAATCGCTTGCACCCATTTGGATTTGATTTGCCGAGAATCGAGTTTGTCACACAAAACAATCAAACAAATCTCGGAGTTTGAGGCAGATTGTTCTGCCCAAAACTGAAAAAACGCACTGCCTTCTTTTCCAGGGTTACCTTTGGGCATATTCAGGACAATAAACCGTTGCTGAGCAAACAGAGACGAAGACTGAGATTCCATCTGTAATCCCATCCAATCAAAACCTTGCTCAACATCAAACACTTCTCCACGCTCGAAATCCAATTCCTGCAATCGTTGTTTTAACCCTTGCGTGGCATCTCTTAAAAAAAGCGGCTCTTCACCATACAACAGATAAACCGATTGCGGCTGAAACTGTGGAGATTGAAGTTGTCGAAGAAAAGCACTCGCAAGAATCAATTTATCGACCTTCAGGTGTATTTACAACAGTTGGACTTGGTGACTCAATTGCTGCATAGGCATTTAACCTTTGCACCAATTGCTCCGCAAGTTCCCAAGACATATCATCAAGAAAAGCTTGTTTCTCTGAATCAGAAGCCAGAAGAGCTTGTGGATTGACCTGACGATCTCGCTGTGTTGTTACCGTTCCAGAGGTCAAAACCTTTCCATGATGGTCAAACAACTGATAGGACTGCTTCAGCACCAAAATTTCCGCCGTTGTTGAACCCAACGCTGACTGTGCGGTTTGTCTTGATTGAAAGTTAACCGGTGGCACTTCTAACCAAACATTATCTGAATGATTTTCTTCAAATTTTTGACTTGCACTCTCTTTACTGTCAACTAACTGGTAATTGACTTCAAAAGCGTCCAATTGCAACAAAATCGCCTGACCTTGCTTTGACTGTGCAGCCGAAGCATGAATCAACAATCGATGGTTTTGCCAATAGTCATGAGCCTGTTGTGTGATCGCCTGAGAAATACCACTTTGGCCTTTTAGATGAAAACCACAACCAGATAAACCGATACTCAACGACAGAACCATTAACACTGGCAATTTCATCATGCGATTAACCTTAATTTAACCCTTAACAACCAAGTTCACCAAACGCCCTGGGACGTAGATTTCTTTGATCATATCTTTGCCTTCGGTAAACTTCAACACAGCTTCATCGGCTTTGGCGGTTGCTAAAATCGTCTCTTTGTCAGCATCGGCTGCGACTTCGATTTTACCTCGAAGCTTACCGTTAACTTGAACCATCAACTCAATTTCAGATTTGACCAAAGCGGACTCATCTACTTGCGGCCAAGTCACATCAACGACCAAACCTTCTTTACCTAGCGACTCCCAAAGTGATTGCGACATATGCGGTGTCATCGGAGAAAGCATTAATACCAAGATCTCAACCGCTTCTTGCATTACTGCACGATCCGAATCACCGGCCGGTTGAAATTTGCTCAAATCATTCAGCAACTCCATACAGGCTGCAATCGCAGTATTGAACGTCAAGCGTCGTCCCATGTCATCCGCCACTTTTTGAAGTGTTTGATGTAGTTTCATTCGCAATGCTTTCGCTTCTTTACTCAAACCGTCTGAACTCGTCGAAGCCGCAACTACATCATTTTCAAGATGACCATGAACTAAGCGCCATACACGGTTTACAAAGCGAGAGCACCCTTCCACACCCTTGTCTGACCATTCAAGCGTCTGCTCTGGTGGTGCAGCGAACATAATGTATAAACGTAAAGTATCCGCACCAAACTGATCAATTAGCGTTTGCGGATCAATACCGTTATTTTTCGACTTCGACATTTTAATAATGCCGCCATACTGAACCTCGGTACCGTCAGTCTTTAGCTTACCGCTAACCACCGCGCCTTTATCGTCCATGACAGGCTCAACATCCAGCGGTGAATACCACGTCTGCTTGCCTGACTCATCGGTGGTAAACCAGCTACTCGCCAATACCATCCCTTGCGTCAATAAGTTTTTGAACGGTTCATCGGTTGACACCAAACCTTCATCACGCATCAGCTTGTGGAAGAAACGCGCATAGAGTAGGTGCAAAATCGCGTGCTCAATTCCACCAATATATTGATCGACTGGCAGCCAATAATCGGCTTTGTCTTTATCCAACATTCCCTCTGTGAAAGCTTTTGAGGTGTAACGAGCGTAATACCAAGACGACTCAAAGAAAGTGTCAAAGGTATCGGTTTCACGCTTGGCACGACCACCACACTGCGGACAAGTGCAGTTTTTGAATTCATCCAATTTTGCCAAAGGTGACCCTGCGCCATCTGGCACTAAATCTTCTGGCAATTTAACAGGCAATTGATCTTCAGGAACCGGAAGCGCACCACAAGCTGGACAATAAATCACCGGAATTGGACATCCCCAATAACGCTGACGGGAAACCCCCCAATCACGCAAACGGTAATTGGTTTGTTTTTCACCCAAGCCTTTTTCACCCAACACTTTTGCCATTGCATTCAGCGCTTGACCCGATTTCAAACCATCAAATTCACCCGAATTAAACAACACACCTTTTTCAGTGAACGCCGCCTCAGACACATCCACTGATTCCTCGCCTTTTGGCAAAATAACCGGAGTAATCGGCAAGTCATATTTTTTGGCAAACTCAAAATCGCGCTGATCATGGGCTGGCACAGCCATCACCGCACCCGTTCCATAATTCATCAATACGAAATTAGCCGCCCAAACAGGTACGATTTCACCAGTAATCGGGTGTTTCACTCGCACACCAGTGTCACAACCTTTTTTCTCCATGGTTTCCATATCAGCTTCTGCCGTAGAGATATGCGAACACTCTTCAATAAACTGCGCTAAAGGTTCATTCTGAATCGATGCTTTATGTGCAACAGGATGGTTTGCTGCCACTGCAACATAACTCACACCCATTAAGGTATCTGGTCGTGTGGTATAAACATCCAGCGTTTGATTGTCTTTGCCTTCAATCGGGAAAGAGATTTGCAGACCAGTCGATTTACCAATCCAGTTTTTCTGCATGGTTTTAACCTGTTCTGGCCAACCTTCAAGCTGGTCAATGTCGTTCAACAACTCTTCCGCATAATCAGTAATTCGCAAGAACCACTGTGCAATTTCTTTTTTCTCAACCGGTGCGCCCGAACGCCACCCTTTGCCATCCACAACTTGTTCATTTGCCAACACGCACTGGTCAACAGGATCCCAATTCACTTCAGACAGTTTGCGATAAACCAAACCTTTTTCCATCAGCTTGGTAAATAACCACTGCTCCCATCGGTAGTATTCTGGGTGACAAGTCGCCACCTCTTTGTCCCAGTCAAAACCAAGCCCCAGAGATTTTAGTTGGTTACGCATGTAATCAATGTTCGAGTAGGTCCACTCCGCCGGTGCACGATTGTTTTGCATTGCTGCATTTTCAGCAGGTAGACCAAACGCATCCCACCCCATTGGTTGCAACACATTTTTGCCTTGCATACGCTGGAAGCGAGAAATTACATCACCAATGGTGTAATTACGAACATGCCCCATGTGTAACTTTCCACTTGGATAGGGAAACATCGACAGACAATAAAATTTTTCTTTACTGTCATCCTCTGTGGCAACAAAGGTTTTGTTCTCATCCCAAACTTGTTGAATGGCGGCTTCTAATTTTTTTGGTTCGTAGTGCATCTCTGCCATGGCGTTACGTTTAATCCTTTGTCAAGTTCCATGCAGTTTTTTACCGGCCGGTAAAACTTTAAACTTCATGTAAACTCGTTGCTGTCATTAAATAAATAAGTCCAGTATTATATTAGATATAGCACAATAAATTGGGAGAAAATCATGGCTGAAAATAAAATGTTAAAAGCCTATCGCACACTACTGAATCATGCCCGTGACCAAGCGATGATTGCTGAATACCGAACTTGGCAAGTTCTCGGACATGCCATTGAAAAAGCCGAACAAGCAGACCACGATCTAGCCGAACTGACCGATAAAGAGTTTGAGCAGGTACAAAAGGATGTGCATGCCGATGTCATACAATTGGCAGAATACCTAAATGATGTTGAGCAAGGTGTGCAAGAGTTTTTGGATATGGACTTACCTGTACTGGAGCAACTCTTGATTGATAAAGCAATGAGTCTGGCTGACCCAACCGACATTACAGTTTTGAGAATGCGAATTCTGGCAGCATTAGATGAAAACCACCCTATGTTTGAGCAGCAAAAACACTGAAAGCCGCTTCGCTAAAATAAAATAATAACCGCGCACAGATCATGCTAGATTGTTTTAAAAAGACTCTTTAAACTCGTCCATGAGTCGATCGTCACAGAACCTCCTTGTTCTGTGACGCTTTTTAAAACAACCATCAAAACCTCCAAAAACAATCGCGTTATTCAGGCCTATTTTTCACCCTCTGCAATCCCAAAAACAACACTGCAAAAATCAAAATCAGCACAAATGCAATTGGTAAACGCTGCCACTGAGCATAAGGCGTCATACCTTCATAAGGCTGAACCTTACCTCGTAAAACGTTTTCTTCATAAGGCTCAATTTTTTGTTTAATACGACCATCCACGCCGATAATGGCGGTATGTCCGGTATTGGTGGCACGGGCAAATTCACGCCCCAACTCCAAGGCTCTCATCTGAACATCCTGTAACTGCTGTGCCGGCTCAAAAGTGTAAGCAAACCAAGCATCATTTGACACCGTGACCATATACTTAGCCTGTGGCAAACGGTTGGCCAATTCTTCACCAAATGCCGTTTCAAAACAGATACTGACACCGGCCGGTTGTCCACCCAGATTCAATACTTGGCCTTTTTCTGTTCCGGCACTAAAAGTTGCGTAAGGAATATCAAACAACCCCGTTAAAAACTTTAAGGCATCATCAAACGGAAAATATTCGCTAAATGGCACTAAATGCTGTTTATGGTAGCGGTCTTCAGGATTTCCGACATTAATCAGTGCATTGAAATATTCATCACTGTCATTTTTGTCATCAATCACACCCAGCAGGACATCTTTATCAAGCAACTGCACATCTTTAATAAATGAATGAAGCGCGCCCTTTTCAACAATTGAGTAGTAAGCTGGCACTGCCGTTTCAGGCCAGACAATCACATCAGCATCCAAATTCAATTTGGTTTGAGTAATGTAGGTTTTCAAGGTTGGAATAAACTTATCTGCCAACCACTTTTCCTCTTGCGGAATATTTCCCTGCATCAGAGCGACATCAACTTTTGCACCGGCCGGTTGAACCCATTGAATTTGCTGAAGCCCTGCTCCACCCAACCAAACAAAACCCAGTAAAAAACTTGCCGATAACCACTGCTTATATTTTAGTAACGCCACTAAAATTCCGGCACTCATTGCCACAGCAAGACTCATACCCCATACCCCAAAAACCGGTGCATAACCATCCAGCCAAGTATGCAAATGACTATTGCCACTGAGTAAAAACGGGTAACCTCCAAAAACCGAACCTCGCAAAAGCTCCATTAGCACCCAGATAGCAGGAAAACCCAGAATCACTGCCAACAATGGTTTATGGCGAAACTTGGCGGCCAACCACCCCGCCAACGCAGTAAACAAAGATAAATAAATAATAAAAGCGAGTGTTAAGAAAATTGCAATCGGTAAAAACACATCGGCATAAATATAGATACTGGAAAACAGCCAACTCGTACCAAAACCAAACAAGCCTAAGCCAAACCAAAAACCGGTTTTGGCACTTTGCTTGGCCGTATTTTCACCTAGCCAAAGTGCAAACAAACCACCCAAGCTCAGCAGAATAATGGGAGAAAACTCAAAAGGCGCAAACGCAGTCACTGCCAAACCACCTAATACAAATGACGAAATCTGATTTCGATTTGGTTTAAACCATCCAATCATCCACTTAAAAACGGAAATTAACTTGGTCACACTTTGCCCTTTCTTTTGTTTTGACAAAAAAAAGCCAAGCATTTGCTTGGCTCTTATTTCACACAGCCGCCAGACTATACAGCCGCTTCATCCAATGGTTTTTGATCATCATTCGCTGACTCTAGCATATCTGCTTGAAGAGGGGAAACCTGAAATAAGTCGGCACGACGATCGGTTGCCTGCAACACCTTAATCAACCAGTTTTCGGCTTCAACCTCTTCCCCAACAATCGGCACATGGCCTAGAATGTTAGCGACATAGCCGCCTAAACTTTCACTATTACCGTCATCAACTTGCGTTTTGAAGAAATCATTAAACTGATCAAGTGGTGTAATCGCTTTTACCGCGTAAATCTCACCTGCTCGCTTTTTAATATTTTCATCATGATCATCATGCTCATCTTCAATATTCCCAACAATCTGTTCAAGAACATCTTCAATGGTAATCAAACCCGCCAATTCATCATATTCATCAATCACCAATGCCAAGTGATTGCGCCCTTCTTTAAATTCACGCAAAAGTACGTTCAGACGCTTACTTTCGGGAACAAAGTTTGGCTCACGGCAGATTGCACGCAAATCTTCCTTGGTTTTCACTTCGCCTTTGACTAATGAACGAAACAAATCCTTTGCAAGCAAGACCCCAACAATCTCCCCCTCATCCATCACCGGATAACGAGAATGAGACGTTTCCAACATCTCTTCCAAAATTTCATCCAACTCTTTGGACAAATCAATTAACACAATCTGCAAACGCGGTAGCATAATGTCTCGGACTCGCGCCTCAGAAACCTCCAAAACACCTTGAATCATCAATAAGGCATCGGAGTCAATCACCCCTTGTTCTTGGGCATTTTGCAATTTTTCAAGAATTTCTTCTCGGCCCTCCGGTTCATCTGAAAACACTTTACTCAGACGACTTATCCACGAAGGACCGTTACTACTGTCACTCATATTAATTTTGATTTCCTAATCAATAAATTTTTTTTAAAAGCTACCGGCCGGTTAATTTTTATACATTTCACCAATGGCTTAAACTTCGCTCAAACTTCATAAGGGTTATCAAACCCTAACTTTTGCATAATTTTTATTTCAAGCGCTTCCATTTCTTGCGCGTCTTTTTCTTCTATATGGTCATAACCTTGCAAATGCAAGGTGCCATGCACCATCATATGCGCCCAATGTGCTTCAAGCGATTTGTTTTGTTCTTTGGCTTCTCGCTCAACCACTGCCGCGCAAATCACCAAGTCACCTAAATACGGCAGCTCTTCACCAAGCTCAACTAATCCCATTGGCTGCTCAAATTCAAACGACAACACATTGGTGGGTGAATCCTTGCCGCGGTAATCGCGATTCAGCTCTTGGCTCTCAACCTCGTCCACCACCCGAACAGTCATCTCTACCACTTGGTATGCAAGTTCACCCTGCAAAGCGGCGCGCACCCATTTATGGCACTGTCCGACATCGGGAATAGATAGCGGTTCGATACCCCATTGCAAATCAACGCTTAACATGGAGAACTCCTTTTCACAACGGTGAAAATTTAAAGACATTTAGACTGGTAAAATTTGATTACTGATTCGTATTATCACGTTTTTTTGCGTCAATTTGCTTGGCTTTATTTCGGTCATACCGATCATAAGCGTGCACAATTTTTTGCACTAATGCATGACGAACCACGTCTTTGGCTTGATAAAAGGTGAAACCAATACCACTGACACCTTCTAAAACCTCAATCACATGGCGCAAACCTGACTTTTGAGAACGAGGTAAGTCACACTGAGTAATGTCGCCCGTGACCACCGCTGTCGAACCAAAACCAATTCGCGTCAAAAACATTTTCATTTGCTCGGTCGTCGTATTCTGAGCTTCATCCAGAATAATAAACGATTCATTTAAAGTACGACCACGCATAAATGCCAAAGGCGCGACTTCAATCACGTTCTTTTCTAACAATCGCTCAACCGTTTCAAAACCAAGCATTTCAAATAACGCATCAAAGAGTGGACGCAAATACGGGTCGACTTTTTGACTTAAATCGCCAGGCAGAAAACCGAGCTTTTCGCCGGCTTCCACCGCAGGGCGCGTCAGAATAATTCGACGCACCTTTTCACTTTCCAAGGCGGCAACTGCGCAGGCAACTGCTAAATAAGTCTTTCCTGTACCGGCCGGTCCAATCCCAAAATTAATATCGTGTGACTGGATTGAAGCAATATAACTGGCTTGATTCAAGTTGCGAGTTTTAATGGTTTTGCGACGTGTTTTGATTAACTGCTGTTCTTCACTCAATGCCTGCATTTCATCAAATCCAAGCTCATGCAAAACCAAATGCAATTTTTCAGGCGTTAGCGTCTCAAACTGTGTCTGTTCATACAAATCACGAATGACTTGTTCTGTTTTCACTAGACGTTCCGGCAAACCAGTGACAGAAACCGCGAATCCGCGAGTATTAATTTCTACGCCTAAACGCAATTCAACTTGACCTAAATGCTCATGATTCCAACCGCAAAGGTTTTGCAACCGCTCGTTGTCCTCTGGGAACAATTGAAATTCAATGCTTTGTAATGCCGTCAAAAAAACGCCTCATTGGAAATATAAAACAAAAACAAACCGGCCGGTAAGATTTTAAGAAAAACTTTACCGGCCGGTACAAAACAATAATAAACGAAATTATGATTTACGTGCTAGTTTGAAAAGTTTACAACGCATGAAACTGCGGTGCAACGAACTTATCTGCCTCGGGTGTCGCAACGATTTCACCTTTTAACGAGTTGGTATAAGCCTCAGTGATTTTGACATCAATAAATTGGCCAATTAAATCCGGCGAGCCTTCCACATTCACCACACGATTATTCTCAGTACGCCCAGCGATTTCTGTAAATGAATTACGCGACAAACGCTCTACCAAAATTCGTTGAATTGTGCCGACCATGCCCTCAGAAATCGCGGCGGTCTGTTTATTCAGTTGTTCTTGCAAGAAATACAAACGACGTTTTTTCTTCTCCATCGGCTCTTCATCCGGCAAAGACGCCGCTGGTGTTCCCGGACGCGCTGAGTAAATAAAACTGAATGAGCGATCGTAGTTTAATTCTTCCACCAATTTCAACGTTTCTTTGAAATCATCACAAGTTTCGCCGGGGAAGCCCACAATAAAGTCACCCGACAAACTCAAGTTCGGACGATGTTCACGAATTTTTCGAATCGTGGATTTATATTCCAACACCATGTGATTACGTTTCATTAGCGCCAAAACACGGTCCGCACCCGATTGAATCGGCAGATGCAAATGCGACACCAGCTCAGGAATTTCTGCATAACAATCAATAATGCTTTGCGTCATTTCATTTGGATGTGACGTTGTATAACGAATTCGGTCAATGCCATCAATCGTACGCATCGCATGCATTAACACCGCCAAGTCAGCAATATCGCCATCCGCCATTTCACCACGATACGCATTCACATTTTGCCCAAGCAGGTTAATTTCACGCACCCCTTGTGCTGCCAAAGAGCGAATTTCCGCCATGACATCTTCAAACGGACGACTAACCTCTTCACCGCGCGTGTATGGCACCACACAGAAGGTACAATACTTTGAGCAACCTTCCATAATTGACACCATTGCCGACACGCCATTGACTTCCGGCTCGGGCAAATTATCGAATTTCTCAATTTCAGGAAACGAGATGTCAATCACGGCTTTTTTCTTTTTAATCGAATCATCACCACGCACACGCAGCGCTTCATCAATCATTGCCGGTAAACGGTGCAAGGTTTGCGGGCCAAAAATCACATCGACCGCTGGCGCACGTTGACGAATCACATCGCCTTCTTGTGAGGCAACACAACCGCCCACACCAATAATGCGATTCGGCTTTTTCGCTTTCCATTTACGCCAACGACCGAGTTCAGAAAAGACTTTTTCTTGAGCTTTTTCACGCACTGAACAAGTGTTCATCAAGACCACGTCCGCGTCGTCTGGATTCTCGACCAACTCTAGACCATAGGTTTTTTGCAACAGACTCGCCATTTTATCCGAGTCATACTCATTCATCTGACAACCATAGGTAATCACATGAAGACCACCCGTGAATGGAGTCTCTGTCAAAGTGGTTTGCAACGCGTCCTGTGCCATCAAAGTCTTTCCCTGCTGAAAAAATGAAAACGAAATCAATCCCAATAAAACTAGATTAAAACGCTAGGTCAATGAAAAACCTAGACATTTTCTTAAAATTTCAAGGTCGCGTATTCTAACATAAAGCCGGAAAAAGAAACGATAAGAAATTTTAGACAATAAAAAACCCGCCGAAGCGGG
Organism: Thiomicrorhabdus indica; assembly: GCF_004293625.1. NCBI lineage: Bacteria > Pseudomonadati > Pseudomonadota > Gammaproteobacteria > Thiotrichales > Piscirickettsiaceae > Thiomicrorhabdus > Thiomicrorhabdus indica. Next base: position 2,263,171 of record NZ_CP033040.1, read on the forward strand.
TTAAAATTATAGAAGTTTAAGTATTGTGGAATTAAAGCTTTTTACACAGAACAATAACTGTACCATCAGCATATGCGGCATCAGCTTGGTTTTGGATATCACCAGTTTGTCCATCTCCGTCATCAAATTTAGTATCGATATTTAATGCATCTGAACCATCAATATTTCCAGCACAAATCGCTTTGTCAAAACCAGTATTAGTTCCTGCAGTATCATATGAAAAATATCCGTCTATAGCATGAGAAGGGTTTCCAGTTCCTGTTCCCGTTAAAAAACCTTCATCTCTTAAATCATCCCAAAACTGCGTTACTCCAGTACTATCGGTATTATCACTGCTCGTATCATCTGGATATGAACCAGTTCTATCTCTGTAAGCATAATAAGCTGCAGTAATATTCTCAAAATCAGAAGTAACAGATTTTACTTTCGAGTTTTCAATCAACTCTTGACCTTTAAGTACACCACCCAGTAGTAGACCGATAATGACCAGTACGATTGCGATTTCAACGAGCGTGAAACCTTTTTGTTTTTTCGCCAACGATTGAACGTTCGCTTTGAAATTGTTTCTCATAATATGACCCTTCTCATGAATTTACAGAAAAACACGTATGTGTGCTTTTCATAATAGCCATCTCAACCAGAAAAAACAGAGTAAATTTTTTTTACTCGATTTGATTTATTGATTTAACACATCTTTTATAGGGATACTCACTTCAAATAGAGATGTCTGATTTTCAGTATTTGATCGAAATGTCACCAAACCGTCTATCTGCTTGAGCAGCTCTCTTGCAAGAAACAACCCCAATCCCATGCCACTTTCACTATTCGTCCAAAACGGTTCAAACATCCGTTCTATCGGAACCTGCTGCAAACTTATCTCAGAACTTTCTATCTGAACACTGAGTTCATCAGCTTGTTTCTTCACCCGAATTTTCAGCACCTCACTCCCTGAACCATGATCACGAAAGTTATTTAGAATGTTTTTAAAAACTTCTAACATCAATTCACGAGGAAGATACACATTCGCTTCCCCTTTAATTTGTGCAGCCAGTGCATTCACCTTCACGATATCTAAAATCATCGACTCAATATTGATCCATTCATTCTGTAAAACTTGTGAAGGTTGATAGGTCTGCGATAAGGTACGTTTCGCTCTTTGTGCCATAAACGGCACTGAGGCTTTCAAGCGGTTCATTAATTTGTTACAAGCCTCTTCAGCTTCGATGGTTTGCACTTGATCTGAAAGCAATTGTAGGAACTGCGCAATGTTTTTAATCTCATGCTGAACAAACAATTGGTAGCGCTCAAGTCGTTTTTGAGAAATAAGAATTTGCGACTGTTTGAGCATTAAATCCTGCTCAAGAATATGCTGAAAAGTGATAAGAATAACGCGAGCAATACTTTCTGGTTGCTGTCCTGAATAAGACAAATAGGCACTCACCTTAAATTTCATGTCATCGACGGACGCAGTAAATGCATAAAGGTAAGTTTGGTCCAGTGTTGAGCCTTTGGAAATTTTAAAGGTTTCACCAAACCAGTTGACATTCGCTTCAAGCTCCAAGCAACCGGAACGGTTAAGAAGTGGCCAAGATTGATGAAAAAACTCCAAGGCATCTTGCTGGCAGTTTTCGTTAATTTTGTAGAGTTGCGAAATACTGTGTCTTAATTTAAGTGTTTGGTATCGAAAATAGAGCGCCAGAACAACCAAAACAATGCCTAACAGGAGAATGAGAAACCATCCCTCGGAAGAGAGAAATTCAATAGTGGCCTGTATCCATTCCATGCTAATCTGAGAAAGCCTCGTCATCTCGGTCAATGGAATACTTCTTGATTAAGTAGTACACATTTTCACGCTTTAAGCCGAGCAAACGAGCCGTTTCATGCACATTGAACTGGGTTTGCATCAAAACCTGTCTTACCAACTTCTCTTCTGCTGAATTTCTGACATGCTTAACGCCTTCGCCCAAGGACACATCAATTGAAACCTTGTGTAGTCCTTCTTGATCCTTAAGCTTTTCTTCTTGATCATAAAACAGACAGGCTCTTTTGACAGCTTGCAACAAACTCAGGTTATCTACCGGTTTTTCAAGAAAATCAAACGCGCCATGTTTAAGCGCCAAATAGGAGGTAGCCTCGACGTTTTGCCCCGTTAAAACAATCGTCTTAATTTTAGAAATATGACGGCTCAGCCAGTCCAAAACCGCCAATCCCTCATCAGGTGAATGCTCCGCTGGAGGCATTCCCATATCCAACACAACTACCTGAATATCGTTTTCAGACAAACACGCAAGCGCCTGCTCTCTTGAAGCTGCCTCCAAAATAGAACAACCTTCAGATTCTAAAGAAAAACCCAGCATGCTTCGCAATGCTGGGTCGTCATCCACAATTAAGCAGTTCATAAATTCTTAGTTGCCACATTCTTCCCACTTACAAGTTTGGCGACCACCAGATTCTGAAAAAATTATTAACTCGAAATTAACGATATTGGCCTTTTCCAGGTTAGTAAGCTCACCCCACGAAGCAATATTTTCGAGAACCAACGTATCAAATCCATCACCTCCATTGATTGCTTTATCCACGCGACCAGATTCAGGGTCTTCGGTCTTTCCTAGCCATAACACATCATCCCCAGGGCCAAGATCAACACCGATCAAACCTAAGTCTAGAGTTTCCGTAACAGTTCTCTCAAACGACTCTTCTTGAGAGTAAGGTGTCTTTGATTGAGCATAACTATTATTCGATAATGAAAGAATTATGATTCCTAGTGCGACCATTAACTTAGTCATGATTTCCTCCTCTTGAAAGATTAATCTTCAAAATAGTAAAGGCGTCTGTAAATATAAACTGTTTCATTACCATTCTCTTGAGGGTAGCCATCATCCAACACCCACCATTCTTGATTACCATTTCTGTTTATCTCTTCAGAACCTGGGCTATTTTCATTAAAATTTTCGATTGCCGTTTGGGCGTCGTTTTCACTGTCGTACTCAACGGGTTCTCCAACATCTTGTGGAGTAGAATCATTTACATCTGTGCTCATAGAAGACTCAGTACCGGAATAGTCTGCTTGAATCCAGACCTTGTCATCACCTTCCCCAGCAGTTAAAAGCTCATGTAGCTCTCCGCTAATAACAAACTTATCGTTACCTGTTCCTAAATCAACCTCGGAGAATGCATCATTAGCAATGTAGACACTGTCATCTCCTGCACCTGTATCAAGTGCTGCATTTGAGCCATAATCACTGATTATGCCAGTTTTGTTGTCATAGGTAAGGCCAGAAGACAAATCATTTCCTATCAAAACATAGTCATCCCCTTTGCCTAAATCCAAAGCAGTGGTTACGTTCTGATCCACGGCTATGACATCTTGATTTTTTTCATCATGGTCATCATCTCCAGCGTCACCCTGTAAAGCCTGATAGTCACCCTCATTTAACGAATAATTTCTAAAGGTAGGATCAGGGATCTCTTCTTGAAGAATTGTTTCGCCACCCGTGCCACCGACAAACTGGTTATACGTAATTTTTTGGGATAACACCCTTGACTTAATTTCATAGCCTGTGATGTACTCAATTAGATCATCAAACTGAGCACCATCGGCATCACTAATTATTTGTTGGTGATAATAGGCATCTCCATCGCAATTCTCATTCTCAGCACCGGAAAGTCCTGAACAATCAGGGGATGTTGTCACCATTGTTGAGTTGAAGTTTTCGCCATAAGCGACTAAAACTATAGAAGCCGTGCTTGTGACCAAATGCGCATCACTTGGTGTTCCTGAACAAGCTGTAGCTGATTCATTACAAATAAAATAGTTTCCACTACCATCATTATTATAGATAGGAGGGGTGGCTAAAGAGAAAAATGCACCATCGTCGTTTCTATTACAAAAGAAACTCGCTGAATCTGTTGCATCACAGACAGTCACACTATCCGTTGCTTCGGAATTTACAACATATCGAATGGGGTTATTCCAACCATCAAAAGTATCACTTTGGCTTAAACCAATATCAACAAATGGAACAAGACCAATAGACACAGAACATTCTGCACCAGGATTAGCAGTAACTCTATTCTCTAGTCCATCATTGTCAGCATCAGGGCAAGGAAGGTACTTATTTATTTGAGAAAATTTGAGCAACTGCTCTTTAATATTTGAAAGATTATTTTCAGATTCTTGCTGATATTTAACTTTTTGGAAACTGCTCAGTCCAGTAATCGTTCCCGCTACAATAATGCCAACTATCCCAAGAACAATAGAGATTTCAACGAGTGTAAACCCTTTAGATTTAGTATCACTTTTTCGCATTTTAAATCTCCTAAATCCTTTAAGGTTTATTATCGGCAATTATTTGCTCTATTGTGCTTAATTCACCTTCTTCATAGACCGTATCTCCAGGGAAATTGGGAACCTTGGGTGGTACATTGTATAAAGCACCCTGAATATTACTCACATCAACATTTTCAGATGTTTGAGTTGAAAAGTTAGCAAAATCAATATTTACCTTTCCATTCTCATCTAACTGTACGTTATAAGTTTTGTATTCATACCATGTGTTATCACTATCGTCATTTTCATCATAAAAAAAGAATTGGTCTTGATAATTCGGATCAGATTGTAGTTCTTCTTTTGTTTTTCCACTCTCCCCTAGAAGCATATTTATCCCATCATCCAAATCGACCAAGGTTCCATCTTCCGAATGACCATAAAGCTCTTGATCTACATCTGAATTAAAAGCCACAACAAATTGGTCTTGAGTTTCTATTCTTCCACCACTATATTCTGCCCCTTGCCCTTCATTTAAAGCATCTGCATCTTCCCATCCACCTGTCACCTCCATATCAAATGATACGGTAACCATACGACCTGCATTTTCAGCGCCAAAATCCAGAGCCCCTGACACCACATTCACCCCTATTTCAGATGCAAAGCGGTCATCATCACCACTCCCTCCTGCAATACCGACAGTATCACTCGCCAGGAGATTTTCCTCACCCTCAGGTTCGATAATAGTCACATTTTCGCTTCCTCCAATGTCTACAACTTGGGGGTCAAGTTCTGAGTCTAGCTGCTCTTTTAATTCATTGGCTGAAATAGATTTGATACGATCATCAAAAAATGAACTCGGATTATTCGAATAAATTAGTTGGAGAAAGCTAGTGTCTGTATCCTGGTTTTCATCTTCTTGGCTAGAACCACCAGAAATATCCTCTCCATCTTGGTTATAAGCCACCAAAACTGCAATCAAATTCCCGCCAACTAAGTCAGAAGAAGATGAAATATTTAGGTTTCCAACACCTTGATTACCGACACCAGGTAAAGGAAAAGTGGTTAAATCAAATTGAGGTGGTGCGTTATTGTTTAAGAAACAGGCAGATTTCTGAGGACAATCGCAAGGTGGCGATCCACAATTTAAAGGAGTTAATACATTGATACTATCTTGGTTTACAGCGTAATGAAATTTATTCCCCCAACTGTCGGAGACTTCAGCTAATGATAATTGAAGATCATTGAAAGGCACTCCACCGTTGTGTCCCTGGCAAGTGTTACCGTTACGATCTTCAAAACCATCATTATCTGTGTCTGGACACGGCAAGTATTTGTTCGTTTTTACAAAGCTTAAAAGAGACGATTTAACCAGTGAAAGACGATTGTCCGCTTCTTTCCAATACACATGTGTTTGCTGCTCTGAATATGAAAGTAATCCTCCTACTCCAATTATGCCCATAATTGCAAGGACAATAGAGAGCTCCAAAAGTGAAAACCCTAGTTGCGTACTTTTTTTCATTTTGTCTCCCCTAAAAATTTTCATGCCCCCTCCAAACAGTCGATATTGAATGACTCATTTGAGACTACGGAGATGGAACAGGCATATCTGGCAAGCCTTTTTCAGAACGAATAATAGCGTATTTAACATCGTAACCAGTAAGCCAAAATAATTGGTCATCAAATTCTTGGCCTGAAGAAATATTTCTTCGAGCCTGCCAGAAATAATCATCATTGTCAGTATTTTCTGTCTCTGAAGGGCTGCGAGGAGCATTGCCATTATCACCATAGCTCACTACCACGGCAATCGCTGCATGTTCAATAATGTCATCATTGGGTGTAGAGCCATCGCAACTCGCTGTAACATCATTACAGATAACAAAGTTACCATTGCCTCTTCGAGGCCCTCCTAGAACCCCAATAGGTGGCGTATTGAAATCGAATCCAGAATTTGGTGTAAAACGATTACTAAAGTAACTTGCAGATGCGTTTGGGTTGGCAATATCATCCAACCCTGCCGCCTCATTATCTGTATCTTGATTAACTGAATAATAAAGACCACTCCACCATTCATCTTTATCACTTATACCTAAATCTAAATAAGGCAAACCACCATAGTGTCGAACACAAGCTTGACTATTATCAGTATCATCATTTTTTCTATTTTCGCGCCCATCTGCAGGCGTATCTGTATCAGGGCATGGTAAAAAACCGTTGACCTGGACAAAGGTCAGCAACACCTGCCTCGCATCGTGCATTAAAAGCTTATTCACTTTATGGCTATCAAACTCTCTAATACTTGACTGAGATAGCTTAATACCGTAGAGAATCACGCCAAGAATAACAATGGCAATACTTAACTCTAATAGTGAGAACCCTCTTTGCTTCATGTTCAACCCAGTAATTTATTCACAAAAAAACTCATGCCAGTTTTGCCCATTAAAGTTATCTTCTAAAGCACTTAAGTCACAATCACCAATAAAATCAGCAGACCCCGCAATAAATGCACAGCGATTGAACCAATGATTAGCGTTATCCTTCACCCTATTCGATTCACACAAATCTGGAACATTATTCCCACCTCTATCAGGCAAATCATTATTATTATCATCGTCAGCTATGCCATCACCATCATCATCTTTGGTTACATCCTTACTAACTCGGCTTAATACTGCAGCTCTCCACTCTTCCAGTGTAATTGAAATGACATAATCATTAAAAACATCTGGTGCACCATCTTTTGTAAAAAAATTCTCATCATCGTCGGCATTACCTTGGTCAAGATAGTTGCTTTGCGAAAGAGAAGACCTGTTTTGTCCTACAAGTGGGTCACCCGCATAAAAAAGTACCATAACAATGTCATTTCGCCCATCCACAGTTAAATTTGCATTCGCTGGCGATATTGAATTAAGGGGCAAAAATCTATGTGTAGAAATTGAATTACTTGTTACAAATCTCGAATCGACTGAAAACCAATATAGATTAGAGTCTATTGGGTTATCAACAAATGTATAACGGTTGTCACTTGATTTAATTGGAACAATACCTGTTACAAAACCATCACTACTGCCACAATTATTAACAACACCTGCAATAGGAATGCCATCAATATCAAAGCCATCATTCGGTAAACCATTGCCGTTTTTATCCGGGCAAGGAAAATAGCCTATCCCAGGTATTTCATCGAAATCTGGACTGCCAGATATTTCAGAGTAATAAATTTCCGGTTGCATAACCGCAAATGTCAGCATTTTTTGTTTGATTTGGTGTAATTCTCGAATATGCATATTGTGCATTTGAATTTGCATATTCTGTGCTCTAAGCCCAGAAATCGTTCCAAACCAAACTGCTGCTCCAACGACAAGCATCATCATAATAAGCAACACTATAAAGCCGCGTTGTTTTGATTGATGTCCAATGTGCTTTTGCATTATTTTCAACAATACTTAATCTCCCTTACCCATTTATAAGGTTTATCCTGCACCACAGTTTTGATCATAATCGATTGAAATCACTAAAGCTTTTAAAATCTCATACCCTGAATCATTTGGGTTCACCAAAGTGCCCATTGCAACATCATAGCAAGAGTTTAAATCTTCATAATGACAGATATATTCAACGTTATTGATTTTTGCTGCAACTATCTGGAAACCTGAAAGCCCTGAATAGACGTCTTGCGATACCACAACCAAATCTGTCCCAGCCTTACCATCGATTGCCCCAACCGACCCCAAGACACCTAAAATATCATCACCGGCTTTCAAGCCAAAATTACCAGAAATTGTCATATCTTTTGTGACTAAGTAAGCATTATTACCGCTAGTACTGATGTTAAGCTGGTTGCTATTGGAAAGCTCTTCATTAACAATCATTTTGTAGCACCTCCAATCTGAACCTCTATCACCACCTAAATTCAATGTAAATTGATTTAACCGATCCAAAACTTGCTGTTTGATTTCATAGGCGGAGATGGTCACGATTTGGTCATCAAAGAAATCGGCAGCCTTATCTGAAAACATACCGCGCCAAAGCTTTCGCTCATTTGCCCCAGTATTTGTACAATTCATTGCTTCTCTTAAACTCAGAGTTTTTCCAGCACATGTGTCTAAAGCCAAATTAGCACCATTTTCATTAAACGCCACCAATACCGCTGGAATAGATTGCACTTCATAATCTGACGCGCTGGCGCACTTAGCCGAGTCGCGTTTACAAACGGTATAACTGTTACTGGTGTAGGTACTAAAGTCGGTTGAGGAAGTAACAGGAGTATCCAAACCAAAATAGGGTAATGAAATATCTGAATTTCCAACACTATGCACAATCGTTTGATTGGCAAAATAGCTTGCTTCGGTATTGCCTTGAGACTCTTGAGTGGTCGAGCCATCATTAGACGACATATCTGAAAGGCTATTCACATCCGCATTGACACCATAGGCAAATACATTGTGCCATTCATCACTACTATCGGCTTTACTTCGACCAATCTCACCATAAGGAACGAACCCTGTTGAAGCTGTGCAAGTTCCATCTGGCTCTCGGTCTTCCTTGCCATCATAATCGCCATCATCAAAACTATCTGGACACGGCATATGATAATTAACCGTTACATAATCCAATAACGCTCGCTTGGTCTGCTCAAGTTTGGCTTTGGTGCTATTTTGATAAGCGTTATCGATAAATGCATTATAAGAGGAGACACCCCCTCCAACAATAACGCCTAAAACCCCTAAAACAATGGAAATTTCAACCAGTGAGAAACCTGTTTGTCGTCTTTGCTTCATATAGATTCCAAAGTTAATACTGAGACGTCAACTATTTAAGTTTACTCCTTTAGTCTTTAAAAAAAAGTCAATTTACTTATTGAAGTCTGCCACTCTGAATTAATGCATTCTTAGCTTGATTCATATCAAACCAAAGAACATAGTCTTTATTTCGGCTAGGTTCATCGAAAACAAAACCGGTATCACCATCACAGTTTTCCTGCTCCGCAGTCGTCAAATCAGATTGGGAACAGGTCAATGCATAACTTCCCAAACCGTTTTCTCCCCATGAAATCACCGTCGCAATCGCACCTTCTTCGATGGGTTGAAAATTCGCATCTTGAATTTCAATGCCATAAGACACCTTTAAAGTTCCTACCGGCCGGGTAGAAAGATGGTAATAAGGAGGACGATTTTGAAAATCTGTGGGATGAGCCGATACATTATCCACACAAGTTTCATTGCACACCGAATCACAATTACTGGCTGAACTCGCTGATTTGCAATAAAACGTTTCTGTTTCTGGACATAACCAAAAATCGGTTAAATCCTCACTGCCACTACTCGCAAAAACGCTGGTCGGCTCACAAACTCGGTTGATATATGTCGAACTTTCCGTGCGTTGATGCACTCGGTAGTACCAAGGGTTGCCCCAAGCATCCGCTTCAGAAAAACCGAAATCTGCATAGGGCAAGCCACCTTCTCGATCTTTACAAGTTCCATTTGTGTTCCGACTTTCATGACCATCGCCATTCGTATCGGGACAAGGCAAAAACCCATTTATTCGAAGAAACAAGTGCATCGATTCTTCAAGTTGTAACATCAATAAGTCCTGACTAATTCGACCTTTCGCCTGTGTAGTTTGAGTCCAGACATTTGGCACTGCCATAAATATCAGCGAGATAATCACCATGGCAATACTCAAGTCCAAGAGTCCTAAACCTTTTTGTAATCCAAAACGATACTTCACTGACCCACCTTACTTAAATGTACAACTGGAAATCCAACTCTCAACGCCTGAACCAAAAGGATTGTATTCTGGCAAAGCGGGATTAGAATCATTAAACGACTTTGCCCAATGCTGCTCGGTACTCAAGCCTGTAAACTCGCCTTCACCTTTCCAGCGCATGGCTTCAATACATAACCTTCTCGCTATTAACAATTTCCATTCCTCCCATGTAATACCGACAATCAAGTCAGAATCGTCATTTGATTGCGACAGTGCAACAGGCGCACTCGGAGAGATAAAAAAACGATCACCATCTTGGTTTTCAGGGCTGAGACCGTTATTGCCCGCATCAATTAACAGGGCAATGTAGCCATCAGTGTTATCTAAACTTAATCCTAGAGGCGTTGAAGCACTCTCGATGGTGTCAACCGATAAAGGCGTGAAGTATTGGCTTGAACCTGTATTGTAGTAAGCGCTTTGATAGGCAAAACGCTCATCAACTACCAAATAATATTTAGCCGGTTTTCCAAAATACACAAACCGACTTTTAAACCGACTGGGTAAAAACCCCATGCATGGCGAAGTGCCATCGCAATTTTCACCACCCGAACTTAACTCAGGGTCGGGTACAAAACCGGTTGCATCTGGATTAGGGGCTAAGCTGTCATAAGGATTACCGCAACTGCTCTCTGTATTGAGCAAAAGGCCATCCCCGTCTAAATCCGGACACGGAAAGTATCCCAACGAAGGCATTTTACCGGCCGGTCTTAAGGTACTATCAGAGTTCGTTTGATAAATTTCTGGCTGTAGAACCGCAAACTGCATCAAACGCTGTTTGGCTAATTTCATTGCTAAAAAACGTTGATCAATCTGCTTGCTTTTAAATATTGAAATTAATGCTTGTTGCTGACTCCCCACCCACAACACAACCACAATTGCGACCGCTGAGACAAGCAGACTAGAAATAACACCCATTTGTTTTGATTTAAACACACTTTATACTCATTTAAAAAACACAAGTGCATCTATTTATAACAAATTTAATAAAAAACAATGGTTAAAAAGTTTTATCCAGCATAAAAAAAGCCCGAATACTCAAACAAGATTCGGGCTTCATTTATAAGCTAAATAGCGCTTTATATTATAAAAACTTATTTAATTGTAATCGGCTCAAGCTGCCAAATATCTTCGTTGTAATCTCTCATGGTTCTATCTGTAGAAAACACACCACTTCTGGCTGTATTAATAATACTTTTCTTAACCCATAACTCTCTATTTTGATAGAGTTCAGCGGCCTGTTCTTGTGCTTCAACATAACTATCAAAGTCTGCAAGTGTGACCCAAGCATCACTGGGTGACGTCATTGAGTGAATCACATCATCAAAAATACCCGGTTCAAACTGGTTAAAATGCCCAACCGTTAAGAGCTTCATGACTTCTTGTAAATTGAAACTTCGATCAATATAGCTTTGAGGGTGATAATGATGACGTAGTTCTTCAACTTCGTGTGTTTGCAAGCCAAATAAAAAGAAGTTTTCCTCACCGACTGCTTCTCGAATTTCAACATTTGCGCCATCAAGCGTTCCAATCGTGAGAGCACCATTCATCATGAACTTCATATTTCCGGTGCCTGATGCTTCTTTACCAGCCGTCGAAATCTGCTCTGATAAATCTGCTGCTGGGCAAATTCTCTCCATGACCGAAACTCGATAATTGGGATAAAACACGACTTTTAATTTATCTCCAACTTGCGGGTCATTATTGACAACATGTGCAACATTATTAATCAATTTAATCAGCTTTTTAGCCATTGCATAACCCGGAGCGGCCTTACCACCGAACAATACCACACGATTGGTCCAGTTTTCAGTGTCTCCACGCTTAATACGGGCGTAAAGATGGATTACATGCAGCACGTTTAGCAATTGGCGCTTATATTCATGGATGCGTTTCACCTGAACATCAAACAGAGACTCAATGTTCAAAGTAACCCCTGTATGTTCAAAAACCGCATCCGCCAAAACTTGTTTATTATGCTGTTTTACCTGATACCAGAGATCACGAAATACTTTATCGCTCGCAAGTGATTCAATCTTAGAAAGTTCATCTAAATGGGTCACCCATTGTTCGCCAATCTTGCCATTCAGCAACTCTCGTAATTTTGGGTTACAACCTGCTAACCATCGTCTTTGAGTGACACCGTTTGTTTTATTATTGAACTTATGCGGCCACAATTGATAAAAATCATTAAACAAGCCCTCTTTCAACAAATTCGAATGCAACCGAGCAACGCCATTCACAGAATGACTTCCTACAATTGCTAAATACGCCATACAGACATTGTTATGTTCATCAATAATAGACATACGTCTTTGTCGCTCCAAATCCGCTGGCCAACGCATAGAAACTTCGGACAGGAAGCGCGAATTGATTTCATAAATAATTTCTAATGGTCTAGGCAGGAGCTTTTTAAATAATTCCACAGGCCACTTTTCAAGGGCTTCCGGCAATAATGTATGGTTAGTGTAGGCCATCATCTTTGTGGTCATACGCCATGCATCATCCCACTGCATTTTTTCTCTGTCCACCAACAATCGCATAAGCTCTGCAACCGCTAAACTCGGATGGGTATCATTCAATTGAAAAGAATTAAAATCAGCAAAGTCATCCAAACTTCCATACTGACGTTTCCACTGATCCAATACATCTTGCAATGAAGCAGAAACCAAGAAATATTGCTGCTTTAAACGTAACTGCTTGCCATTTTCGCTGGAGTCGTTTGGATACAACACCATGGTGATGTTTTCTGCTTTCGCTTCTGCTTCAACCGCTTCCGTATAGGAACCTGCATTAAACTCACTTAAATTAAATCCGTCGGGTGAAGAGGCAGACCAAAGTCGCAGAGTATTCACCGTATGATTTTTATACCCAGGAATGGGCACATCATAAGGCACAGCCTCAATCATTTCGGCATCTTCCCAGTGCGCCGTCATTTGTTTGGTCTGCGGATCGACATACAAGCGTGACTCCCCTCCAAACTTCACAATTTGCGTATATTCAGCACGCTGCACCTCCCAAGGATAAGGGCCTTCTCCTAACCAATGATCAGGTTTTTCAACTTGATATCCCTCTTCTATCACCTGCCGGAACATGCCATATTCATAGCGAAGTCCATACCCCATTACCGGAAGCTGTAGCGTTGCGCAGGAATCCATAAAACAGGCAGCCAACCGGCCTAAACCACCATTTCCAAGACCTGCGTCTCGCTCTGCATGTTCAATTTCTTCTAGGTTCAACCCGAGCTCATACATCGCTTGCTGGGCTTCACTATCAATGCCCAGATTCAGTAGATTGTTCGTCAAAGAACGTCCAATCAAAAACTCCATAGATAAGTAATAGGCTTTTTTTGTTTTTTGACGATTGTAGGCTTCCCAAGTCTTTTTCCAATAAACCATTAAGCGGTCGCGCGTGGCATAAGACAAAGCTTTAAAAATATAGTATTTTTCGGAGGATAGATTTCGACCAATGGTATGACACAGATATTTCAGGAAATCCTCTTCAATATCTTCCACTGACATTCCCGTTGTAGAAAGTAGTTTTTCCACCATGGCTTGGCGTTTTTGTAAAACTTCGCTTGGAAGGGCATTCTGCACCTGACTCACGATTCTTCTCCCTGATAGACTTTTAAATACTGCTGCGCACTATTACGCCAATCGAAACTCTGTTGCATACCGATTTTCTGCAACTTTTGCCATGTGCGTTTTTTGGCAAACAAGGCTAAAGCAGAATGGACAGCTTCCTCAAACGCATAAGCAGCCGGTTCGTAAAATACAAAACCTGTTGCGAGATGATTGGCTAAATTCTCACTGGTCGCAGGAATGACTGAATCGGCTAAGCCGCCGGTAAAGTTTACAATTGGAGGTGTACCATACGCCAAACTGTATAACTGATTTAACCCACATGGTTCAAAGCGTGACGGCATTAAGAACATATCAGCCCCAGCTTCGACTTCATGGCCTAATTTTTCCGAGTAGCCAATGTAAGTCCAAATGCGTTTTGGGTAGTGCTGAGAATACTCCATCAACTTTTCTTCGAAGTATTTCTCTCCAGAACCGACAAAAATAAAGTTAGCATCCGTGTGCTTTAATAAGTTTGGCAAGGCTTCTAAAACAACATCGACCCCTTTTTGCCAAACCAAACGCCCGACAAACCCAAATAAGGGAGCTTCCAACCATCTATCAAAGTTTGCAGAAACCTCTTCCTCGTTCACATGGTTCAGAATCGAAAACTCCTCTAACAACTTTGCCTTATTTTTCTTTTTCGCAGAAACTCGGCCTTTTTCCACACTGTATTGGTGGGCAATAAACTCATCCACTTCAGGATTCCAAACCTGATCGTCAATTCCATTTAAAATACCAATCAAATGTCCCTTTTGGCTGCGCTCCTGCAAAATACCCTCAAAGCCATAAGCGTACTCATTCAAACAAATCTCTTTGGCATAGGTTGGACTGACCGTTGTTATTCGATCGGCATATATCAATCCCGACTTAAGCATTGAAAAATGCCCCCAAAATTCAACCCCATTCATATGCCACAGAGACCAAGGCAATTCCAGCTGTGCAAAGAGTGACTCTGGATAATTACCCGGATAAGCCATATTGTGAATCGTAAAAACCGTTCGTGGACGATCCTGTTCAAGGCTCAAAAGCGCATTGACCAACCCTGTTTGCCAATCATTGGTATGCACAACATCCGGTTGCCATTTCACACCAACACGCCCCATGGCAATTTCAGCGACAACTTTAGAAAAAACGGCAAAACGCTCACCGTTATCCCACCAGTCCGTTCCATCCTGTGCTAAATATGGATTACCCGGCCGGTCAAAAAGTTCAGGGATGTCTACCAACCAAATCGGAACACCAAGGGAAGGAAAACTTTTTGCTTTCACTTCCAAAACATCCGCCTGATAGTGACGACCACACCCGCCTACTTCGACACGAGCAATGTGTTTCGGGGATTTATCAGCCACTTTGTCCAACACAGCCCGATAGGCTGGCAAAATAATACGCACTTGATTTTTCAAAGCTTTTAAAGCTTTTGGAAGACTTCCACTAACATCCGCCAAGCCACCAGTTTTGATGAGCGGGTGCGCTTCTGAGGTCGCAAATAACACTTTCATAAGTTCATCATTCTTTTCAAATTAGTTCAAAGGCTTAGTCGGTAATCACTGTTCTAACATCAGCACAACAGACGCTAATGGCGGTAGAGAAAGCTCAATCGAATATGGCTGATTCATCCACGGCAACTCTTGAGCTTCAAAACATCCCTCTAGCAGCCACTCACTTCCATAAAATTGTTCATCATCACTATTAAAGACCACTTGATACCGGCCGGTAGAAGGTACTCCAATACGGTAATGTTCTCGAGGGATTTGCGTAAAGTTAAACACGCACACTAAATGTTGTTGCTCACTCCATCGAAGGAAGCTCAAGATGGATTGCTCATAGTCATGACAATCAATCCATTGAAAACCTTCGCTTATAAAATCCCTTTCATGCAGAGCTGGAAGTTCGCGATACAAATGATTTAGCCGGCGAGTACATAGCTGAACACCGCGATTTAAAGGCTGATCACACAAATGCCAATCTAAGGCTTTGGACTCTGACCACTCTTGCCATTGCGCAAACTCTGACCCCATGAATAACAACTTTTTACCGGGATGCAGCAACTGATAACTCAATAACAAACGCAAATTCGCTGCTCGCTGCCAATCATCTCCAGGCATTTTTTCAATCAACGAACCTTTTAAATGGACCACCTCATCATGCGATAACGGCAAAATAAAGTTTTCAGAATACGCATACATTTGACTAAAAGTGAGTTCACTATGATGGTATGCACGGAAGACCGTTTCTTTTGAGAAATACTCTAAAGTGTCATTCATCCACCCCATATTCCATTTCATGGAAAAGCCTAACCCCCCCATCCATGTTGGACGCGACACCATGGGCCATGAGGTCGATTCTTCAGCCATCACCGTTGCACCCGGGCATTGTGAATGAACTTCATGGTTGAGTTCTTTTAGGAAATCAATCGCTTCTAGGTTTTCACGACCGCCATATTTATTTGGTAGCCACTGCCCATCATCTCTCGAATAATCCAGATACAGCATGGAAGCGACCGCATCCACACGCAAACCATCAATGTGAAACTCTTTTAACCAGTAAAGCGCATTGGCAATCAAGAAATTTCGTACTTCATTGCGTCCAAAGTTGAAGATGTAAGTGCCCCAATCTTGGTGCTCACCCAAACGTGAGTCTTCATGTTCAAAGAGTGCTGAGCCATCAAATCGACCCAAGCCGAATTCATCTTTAGGAAAATGCGCAGGCACCCAATCCAAAAATACGCCAATATCATTCTGATGAAAGATATCGACAAAATAACGAAAATCATCTGGCGTTCCAAAACGGCTGGTCGGTGCAAAATAACCGGTGGTTTGATAACCCCAAGATTGATCTAAAGGGTGTTCAGTGATCGGTAACAATTCAATATGCGTATAGCCCATCCACTTAACATACTCGACCAAACGATGCGCAATCTCTGCATAATTCAAAAAGCGTCCATCATCCGTTCTCTGCCAAGACCCTAAATGCACTTCGTAAATATTAATTGGCGACTTTTGCCAGTCATAGCTCTGTTGCTTAGACTGCCAATTTTGATCTTGCCACTGATAACTTGTCTCATAAACCAAACACCCAGTGTCTGGCCGTTTTTCCATAGACTGTACGAAAGGATCAATTTTGGTAAACACTCGACCAGACTGCGCATTGCGAATCTCAAACTTGTAAAGATCGCCCGCCTGAAGCCCCGGAATAAAAATTTCCCAAACCCCTGAACCTCCTAAAACTCGCATCGGATGACGAAGGCCATGCCAACCATTAAAATCGCCCACCACTGAAACTCGCTCTGCCGCTGGTGCCCAAACCGAAAAACGCACACCAGAGATGCCATCAACCTTCATAGGTTTCGCCCCCAACATGTTGTAAGCATGCCAATGACGTCCTTCTGAAAACAAATGCGTATCCAGTTCACCAATTTGCGGGACAAAGCTATAAGGTGAAACGACCGAATGAACTTGTTCGTCACTCTCTTGCCACGCTACAGAAAAATGCGGGCCTAATATTTGTTTTTCAGCTTCTTCCAGAAAAACAATAAACAAATCACTGCCCTCAATGCGATGCAAATCGAATCGCGTCGCTTCATCCACCGGCAGCCAAGCTGCTTCAGCACTTGGTAACCAACAACGTACTACCCAAGCACTACCGCTCAGAGTCGCCAATTGATGCAATCCCAAAATACCGTAAGGGTCATGATGGCAACCTTGTGCTAAACGTTCAATGTCATGTCTCAATACCAATTGTTGCTCAACCAAACGCTCGACCATTGGCACCCATTTTTGATTTTTTGCTTTCACAGTGCTGCTCTTTTCATTATTTCCAGTTGTCGTGTTTTGACCGGCCGGTGAAGATAATTTTGAATCTTCTTGGGTGGTTTTCATGTTTTTTGAAGTCATTTTATTGCTGCCCATTTGATTCCTTTAACTGAAATACTCTCTGAAAAGGAGTGAAGTTTTTGGATGCTGATCTTTTTTGAAAGTCGTTGTTTGCTCAATTATGACCGGCCGGTGGATTGAATTAATGTCGCGATTTTGTCTGCAAGTTCCTCGGTAAGCTGCCCTTCTTGCAATTGCCAATTCCAGTTATTTTCAATAGTACCAGGAGTATTCATTCGTGATTCCGCCCCCAAAGCCAACCAATCCTGCATCGGTGCTATAAACCAATTGGGCACACTTTTCAGACCAGCCATAATCAATGGCCAAGGCATTTGCACATCCACACCCACTTGTTCCAATTCCTTGTGAGTACTTTCTAGCTGTGACCAAATCCAATTCTGAGCTCCAGGTTCTAAACTCTCAAACCACCCCATAGTCGTATCATTATCATGAGTTCCGCTGTAAACGACTGAATTTTCAACCTGTTCATCTAACGCATGCGGATTATCCGGCAAACCATTAAACCCAAATTGCAGAACCGCCATACCGGGTAAATCAAACGCTTCTTTTAATGCCACAACTTCCGGTGTAATAATTCCTAAATCTTCGGCAACAAGAGGCATATTTGGCATGGATTCTTGCAAACTCTGTAGCAACCGTTCTCCGGGAACCTTCTCCCATACACCATTCATTGCAGTCTCTTCATCCGCTTGAATTTCCCAGCTTGCCTCAAGGCCGCGGAAATGGTCAATTCGTAACACATCCAGTTGTGATAATGCATGCTCTATGCGCAAATGCCACCAAGAGAAATTATCTTTCTCCATTTTTTCCCAGTCATAATGCGGATTCCCCCAACGTTGACCTGTTTCGGAAAAATAATCGGGGGGTACTCCTGCAACGACGGTTGGATTTAAAGATTGGTCTAATTTGAAATTTTCAGGATTTGCCCACACATCCGCACTGTCATAAGCGATAAAAATTGGCATATCGCCAAATAGCGTAATGGCTTTTTGGTTCGCATAAGTTTTTAATGCTTGCCACAGGTGTGACAACCAAAATTGTTGTTGCTTAATTTCCAATAACTGAATTTGATGCGCAGCCTTGAAAATCTCTAAAGCACTTGAATCCCGATACTTATATGCCTCTGGCCACTCGTTCCAAGCGCGATGTTCAAAATGTTCACGCAGCGCCATAAACAATGCAAAATCCTCCAACCAATGCGGAGGCGAATTTAAATAAGTTTCAAAAGCGTCTGTTGACCCTTCAAACTCTTTTTCAAAATCCGATTTCCAACCGGCCGGTAAAAATCTCGGGTTCATTGCAAACGCTGAAAGCGCGCTGTAAGGCGATAAATCATCATGTGGAGCATTGAGTGGAAGCATTTGCCAAATTTTCAGCTGAGCTCTTTCCATCCAATCAATAAAACGCCAAGCGTTTTGATCCAAACAACCGGCGGTTTGACTGCTTTCTTGCGGCAAAGAGGTGATATGCAAAACCACACCCGCTTGACGCTGCTTGTATCCAAAATTCTTTGAAGTCGGAGGATTTGGCATTTTCTTAACCTTTTACCGTTATTAATTCAGGCGAATTTCACTAAGGAACCTCTGATTGAATCAAATTGAAATTCTGCGAGACTTCCAGCTCGCTTATTTTAGGCGTGGCGCGCCGACCTTAGTTATTCTAAGGTCAAGAGTCACAACGACAAAGAAGTGGGCTGGAAGCCTCACCCACAAGGGCTTAGCCAAATCTGCCATCTCTGCGTTATGAAGTTTTGCAAGGTCTAGACATTGCTGCAACTTCACGCCTTAACCTGACAAATTTGGCGTTGCCAGAAATTAATTTGATTCAATCAAAGGTTCCCTAAGCATTTCGACGCATAGTGCCACCGTTTTCAACCCCATGACCACCATGAGAAATCGGTTGATTCAAAGCCTCGGGAATTTCTACTTCAAGCAGTTGATAGAGTTTTTTAAGATGTGAACGATACAGGTGATCAAAGTCTTTAACACTTTGAGCATTGTTATAATCCCCAAACCACCAGAACCAATCCGAACCTTCACAAATCGCTAATTGATCAATAATCGCCTGCGACTTTTCTTCAGTAAATGTTTGCGTTGCCATAACTTTATCGAAGCTTTCTTTTGCTGCAACCAGCAAATCCCAGCCAAGATTTTTGTCTTTATCGCCCATCCAAGTTGAGAAAGAACCATAGACCCAACTACCGGCTTTTAACATGGGAAGCTCTCGCACTTTGCAACCATCCTCAATGGCCTGACTAAAGGTCGTCATTTCAATTCTTGGATGGTCACTTAATACATCATAAAAAGCCATTAAGAAATGATAAGCATTATCTGGATAGTATTCCCACGCATTTTCCCCGTCCAGAATCACACTTACGACATGCTGGTCAGCCTCTTCTCCCAAAAAGTTAGCAATATTCGTCATATTTTGAGCAAAGTTATTCGCCGCATCTTCGGCACGCCAGTCCTTGTATTGGAAACCGATTAAATCCGACATACCATCATCTCTAAAGAACAGTTTTGCATGAGCATCTTTATGCTTAAGAGGAGAATACAAAGCCTTTTTACTGTTAATCAAATGCGGATTAATTTGCGATGCTTCACATGAATGCCGCCAAACACCTTCACCGGAAGCCGTCCATTGCAAGTTATAATCATCTAACAGCTTCACAGCTTCAGAACTCAAAGCCCCTTCCGATAACCACACGCCTTTGGACTTTTGACCAAAATAATGCTCAAAAACTTCTTGGCCTTTTTCCAAGTGCCAACGAGCACGCTCCTCACCACCTGGGTAGGCAGGCGCTTGTGGCAAAGGGGCATTTGGCGTGGATTCATGCAAACTATTAAAGTCCAACATGAGCGGTACAATCGGGTGCCCATAAGGACTCATAGAAAGCTCAATTTGGCCACGATCCAATAACGCTTTGTAACGAGGAATAATATTACGAATCGCATCAAACAAAATTTCCATAACAAGACGGCGATCTTTCTTAGAAAAGTTTTTCTTTTTCTGCATTAACAATGTAATTCGGTGATCATCACGGCGTAAGCTGATTCCCATCCAAGCAAGGTGATACCACATCAACAAATCAATGAAGAACTGTTCGCTTAAATACGACAATTGAACACAATGCGATACATCGTTAACCAAATCACAGTTTTGCAGCAGTTCGACCATTTCATGAAAATACGGTAAGGCATGAATAATGGTTGGAGCATGCGCTTTTTGACATAGAATCGCAATTTCTTGGCGCTGAGACAGCTGGCCGGAAATCGGCTCAACGCCAGCGAGTAAGTTAAGCAAACGGTCTTGCATTGGCTGACCATTGTCCAACCACTCCTCAATCTGCTGAGCGTAGTCATCCAACTGTTCCAATAACACAGGGGCAAAATTGACAACCACTTTTGCCTCGGGACATTTTTCCAAATGCCAAACCATATCGGTGTAATCTTTTATGGCATGCAAATACACCCAAGGAAGGTGATATTCACCATCTTCACCATCACGATAATGTGGTTGATGCATGTGCCAACAGACCACTAACTTAACTTTTTTCTCACTCATAAACTCGCCTTACTCCATTACTCAACCATACACACATCAAAACTTATCGAGTAATGTGCAAACGCTGCCCGAACATGTCTGGTGTAACTAAGACAATGCCCGAAGATTCTTCAAGATAGAAACGCTCAGCATCCGCAACAGGATCTTCGCCAATTACTGTATTGGGAGGAATAATCGTACCTTTATCAATCACTGCATTTTGAATACGGCAATTTCTCCCCACATCAACCCGAGGCAACAACACCGAATCTTTAATAAGTGAATAACTATGGATTCGTGATCCACTTGAAATAATAGAACGCTTAATTCTCGCACCAGAAATAATACAACCACCAGATACTAAAGAGTCAATCGCTTCCCCTCTTCGTCCTTCATCATCAAAAATGAATTTTGCTGGTGGCATTTGAGCTTGGTAGGTCCAAATCGGCCAATCACGGTTATACAAATTCAGTTCGGGTTCAATCGAACATAGATCCAGATTCGCTTTCCAGAAAGACTCAACGGTTCCTACATCTCGCCAATAGAGCGGATTCTCTTCCTTATCGACAAATGGATAAGCTTGTACATACTGGCTATCAATAATCGAAGGAATAATATCTTTACCGAAGTCACGCGATGAATCAGGGTTATCCCGGTCCTCAATTAGTTTTTGAAATAGGAATTCCGTAGAAAATATATAAATGCCCATAGAAGCCAACGCCATATCAGGCTTACCTGGCATCGGGTC
Source organism: Thiomicrorhabdus indica (assembly GCF_004293625.1). NCBI lineage: Bacteria > Pseudomonadati > Pseudomonadota > Gammaproteobacteria > Thiotrichales > Piscirickettsiaceae > Thiomicrorhabdus > Thiomicrorhabdus indica. Next base: position 2,285,011 of record NZ_CP033040.1, read on the forward strand.
AGGATTTGCAGGCTTTTCAGTAAACTTGGTAATTTCTAAAGAATCGTCAACGGACATCACCCCAAAACCACGCGCTTCGTCTATTGGTACTTCAATACAACCGATTGTCACATCAGCTCCAGAGTTAGCGTGAGCAAGCAACATATTGCTGTAATCCATCGAATAAATATGATCCCCACCCAAAACCATTACATACTGAGGTGAGTGACGTCGCATAATATCCAAGTTCTGATAAAGTGCATCAGCGGTTCCCTGGTACCACTCTTTATCAATACGCTGTTGAGCCGGTAACAACTCTACAAATTCACCGACTTCATAACGCATAAAACTCCACGCACGCTGGATGTGTCGAATCAATGAATGTGACTTATATTGCGTTAAAACCCCAATTTTTCGAATCCCTGAATTCACGCAATTCGATAAGACGAAATCAATGATTCGATACTTACCACCAAACGGCACAGCCGGTTTCGCTCGCCAACGCGTCAAATCTTTTAAACGACTCCCTTCACCACCAGCTAAAACCAATGCAAGGGTATTACGAGTCAATTCGGTACTGGTTTTTGTTTCACAATAATATTTCATGGAAATCCTCTATATGAATCATCAGGCATCCAAACGCTTCTGCAAGCATTTTTTGAATGATACGAATGTCCAAAACCATTTCGTCGATGACAGACTAACAACTAAGTGCATATGCACCAAAAAATCTTTTTATTTAACCGGCCGGTAAATATTTAGCTTGTACTCAACCATTCACATTGTGCTCTCATTTCACGCCAAACCCAACGATAAAACTATCACCAGATAGTGTTTTGAATATTTCATTGTTGCCTGCGAGCAATCAAACCTAGCAAAAAACAACCCAGATAAAGACATTCTCTAACACCTACCTGAAAATTACGTAGAAAACTGCTTGAATACAAAACTATCTTATTGTCTACATTAAGACAATCGGAGAATGACAGTTTTATGAAAAGAAGATCGAAGAGCACCTCCGCAAAAACACGCACGTAATCCATCGTATCACCAAAGCTTCATTGGAAGTAGCTGAGAATCAAAGTTGCTTGCAAATCCATCATAAATTCGCTGAATACTTGAGAATAATCAAAAAAAGTAACATCAAAAACATTAACGCTTAAAATTGTGAGCCAATTCGTTTTTTAACACTGTACTTATGTCATATCAAACATAGCTTCCGGATCAAATTCATTCTTCTAATTTACTTATCTCTATTTTTATGACTTCAATTCATATTAAAATGACCTAAATTTTTACAAACTGACGATAAAAGCTTCAAATTCCAACTATGAAAGTGAATTACCAACAAACCGCAAAACGTGTATTCGATATTGAAGCGCAAGCACTCACTCATTTAAAAACGCTGCTTGACGATGACTTTAATAAATCCATTGACGCCATCCTGTCAACTCGGGGACGAGTTGTGATTTGTGGCATGGGGAAATCCGGCTTGATTGGTAAAAAAATCATGGCAACTCTAGCCAGCACTGGCACGCCGTGTTTTTTTATGCATCCCGGAGAAGCATTCCACGGTGATTTAGGCATGGTTTCGCCAGAAGATATTTTCTTGGCCTTATCTAATTCAGGAGAAACCGAAGAGGTCATCAAACTGTTACCTTTCTTAAAAGACAATAACAATATCGTCATTGCCATGACCGGCCGACCCAATTCAACACTCGCGGAAAACGCGCACTATCACTTAAACATCGCTGTCCCGCAAGAAGCCTGCCCTCACCAACTTGCCCCCACCGCCTCCACTACCGCAACCCTAGCAATGGGCGACGCATTGGCTGTAGCCTTAATGGAAGCACGAGAATTTCAACCGCAAGACTTTGCCCGCTTTCACCCAGGAGGAAGTTTAGGCAGAAAACTTCTCAGTCGCGTCAAACACGAAATGAAAACTGAAAACTTACCAAAAGTCTCAACCAATGCCAGTGCACAGGAAGTCATTCATACAATGACTGAAGGTCGATTAGGCCTTTGTATTGTAAATGAAGGTGAAGGCATTATTACCGACGGCGATTTACGTCGACAAATGGAGCAAGATTTTTCTGGCCTAGCCGCAAAAACCGCACAAGATTTAATGAGCCATGGACCGAAATTAATCTCACCGAATGCGCGTTTGAGTGAAGCTGAAATATTGATGAGTGACAATAAAATCACCAGTTTACTTGTTGGTGAAATGGGGAATATTCAGGGCGTGATTCAGATTTACGACTTGAAATAAATGCCTAAAATATAAACAACAGAATAATGAGCATCAACGTGCGAAGCATAATCTACAACACCCTCATTCACTCAGCTTTGCCGATTGTAGCTGGAATCAGTTGGCGGAAATGTCGTAAAGCCGCCCAAACTGAACCGCGCCTCGAACATTGTTTTGCGCAAAAATTTGGAAAGTTACCGGCCGGTATAAAACAAAATGGTGTTCTAATCCATGCGGTTTCTCTTGGGGAAACTCGTTCAGTTCTCCCTCTTATTTCAGAACTGCAAAACCTTTATCCAGATATGCCTTTAACCCTAACGAATGGTTCCGTTCGAGGCGCTAAACAGCTGGTCAAAACCCTACCGGCCGGTATTCAATATAGCTTCCTGCCGCTCGATTATCCATTTGCCGTTAAACGTTTTTTAAAACAACTGCAACCCAAGGTGGTTGTGATTATCGAAACCGAAATCTGGCCAAACCTCATTCAAGCGTGCCACGATTTAAACATTCCCATACTACTGGTAAATGCCCGGCTAAAACGCAGCTCAATGCAGAGCTATCAAAAATATGGCGGACAATGGCTTTGCGACAAATTAAATCAAATCGAAACCATAGCATGTCAATTCAAAGCGGATCACGACAACTTTGCTCGACTTGGTGTCAATACGAATAAACTGCAAACTATTGGAAACCTAAAATTTGATATATCAATCTCAGACCAATTACGCCAACAAACCAATGCTTGGAAAGCGCATCACAATGGCTTTATTTGGGTCGCAGCAAGTACGCATGAAGATGAAGAAGCGCTCATGCTTGAAGCACATAAAAAGCTTTTAGCCAAACAGCCAAATGCAGTATTAATTTTAGTTCCACGGCAAGCTGACCGTTTTATCGAAGTCGAACAAAGCTTACTAAGGGAAACATGGCATTATGAAAAACGCAGTGACTGGCAATCATTAGAACAGCATACACTAAGGCAAACGACTCAGGTTGTCCTTGCTGACAGCGTCGGAGAGATGCTTTTTTGGATGGGAATCAGTGATGCGGCTTTTATTGGTGGCTCAATGGTCAATTTCGGCGGACACAATATTCTTGAGCCTGCTGCTTGGCAAAAACCGGTTCTCTCAGGTCCGTACTACCAAAATCTAGAAGCGCTCTATCAGGTGTTTATTGATGAGAATGCGATTCAAATTTGCGACACTCCTGAAGGGCTAGCATCCCAGCTTATCGCTCTAACTGACGATAAAACAAATAGCAAATGGGGAGAAATAGCCTTCCAAACGTTTGAACAAAATACAGGCGCCTTGCAAAAGGTTTTGTCACTCCTCGAGCCTTATTTATCAATCACTACAACTCAATAAAACAGCTCGTAGAATACGTTCATCCAAACAAAAAAACCAAGCATTTGCTTGGTTCTTTTAAAAAATCGTCAGGCTTTTAAATCGGTCAGAAACGCAATCACAAACAACTCCTGTCCAATAAATACCGACTAGAAATACTCTGCTTAGTGCTTACTTTCATAGGCTTTATGTGAAAAATAAAGCGCCAACGCAACCAACATAATCGCCAACGCATAGTAGAGCAACTCTAATGGTTCCTGTGGTTTGAGGAAAATGGCTTGCTCAAAGAACATAACGATTAAAATCATCAAGATCACTTTCGCGAGCTTATCTTTTAAATCATCCAGTGAATTGATAATCAAAATCTTACTCGAAGTATTTCCACTGGCAGGCCCAATCTTAGAGATAAACAACTCATAAAGACCCAATGAGAAAATCAACATAATGGCACCTAATAAAAACCCGTCCACCGAGGCAACGACATGAGCCACTGTAAGAGCTTTTAACTCGACACGTCCAGCATCATCCAATGCATGATAATGCGATAAATGCGCAATCGTGTAATAGACGTCAATCGAGGTCATATAAAACAGTGCAAAAGCAGTCAATAAACTTGCCACCACTGCAATCAATACGACAAACCGACTGTTCCATAAAAAGTTTTCAAATACTTTTTCTGCCATCGAATTAGAACGTGCATCAACACAAGCATTTTTTACATCACCTTCCGATTGCTCTGAAAACTGATCACTCGCCTTCTTATTCACCTTTTCATCTATCTTCTCATTCGCCATAAACTTCTCCCTGAAAGTAACCGGCCGGTAGACTTTGCTTAAGCTTCTTTTTCTAACATTTCAATGGTCAAATTGTGGTTCGTGTAAATACACAAATCCGCGGCAATGTTTAAACCTTTTTCAACCACATCTTTTGCGCTCAAATCGGTATTATCCATCAAAGCTTTGGCAGCAGAATAGGCATAATTGCCACCAGACCCAATTGCAATGAAATCTTCCTGCGGCTCAATGACATCCCCTGTCCCAGAAATCAGCAACATGTTCTCTTGATCGGCGACCAACATCATCGCTTCAAGCTTTCGTAAAGCGCGATCCGTACGCCAATCTTTGGCCATTTCTACAGCGGCCCGCATTAGTTGTCCATTATGGGTTTGCAAGCGTGCTTCAAAACGCTCAAACAATGTAAACGCATCAGCGGTCGCTCCAGCAAACCCAGCCAAAACCTGACCGTTATATAAGCGACGTACTTTGCGCGCATTGCCTTTCATGACCACATGGCCAAGTGTCACCTGTCCATCACCACCAATGACCATTTGATTACCACGCTTTGCACACAAGATGGTTGTACCGCGAAAATTATTCATATTGCTAGAGTTTTCAGTTTGATTAGTCAAAACTTGGTCTCCTAAACCTGTGAATCGTATTTGGCGACTATTCTATAGCAAATAAGCAGTATATAAACTTCTGAAGATAAGATTTTCGAGCTCAATCGCCCATATAATTTATTTGAAATGGAACATTAGTACGAGAACCAAAGGTACTTACGAAAAGCGACATCCCAAAAATCAATCATAAACTTACTTCTTTGCTCTGGGATGAGCTGAATCATAAACTTTTGCTAAATGCTGCAAATCCAACTTGGTATAAATTTGTGTTGTAGATAAATTCGCATGGCCTAACATTTCCTGAACTGCACGAAGGTCGCCACTGGATTCGAGAACATGAGTCGCGCAGGCATGGCGTAAACGATGCGGAGACACTTTCGTTGGCAAACCGGCTTGCTGCGCTCGTTTATCCAAGCTTGCTTGAATTGAACGTACACCCAAACGATTTCCATAACGATTGACAAATAGCGCTTGTTCATCAGGCTTTGCATGCAGTGCTCTAATAGATAGCCAAACCTTAATAGCACTCTTTGCTTTCGAGCCCATCGGAGCCAAACGTTCTTTACTCCCTTTTCCGAAAACTTTAACCCAACCAGAATCGATCCCTTGAGCAACCGCAATCACATCCAGCTGAGCACATTCACTCACACGCAAGCCACCAGAGTAGAGCAATTCAAAAATCGCCTGATCTCGAATGTTCTGCCAATTATCCATTTGAGGAGCATCATTATTGGAAGCTTTGATAGAATTTTCCTGCTCGCCAATCGAGAGCAGTTTGGTCGTTTGGTCAACATCCAAACTTTTTGGCAAAGGGGCAGGCTGTTTCGGAGCTTTAACACTTTTGGCGACATTTCGACTGACAACACCATTTTCCAAGAAAAAATTCAGTGCACTTCTTAAACTGGACAATTCTCGCGATAGCGTTCGCGGATGCACGCCTTGCTGAGAACGGTGTGCGAGGTAATCTTTAATGTGTGTGGTTTGAATATTCGACCATTGATCAAACGCCTCAATAAAGTCATTGGATGGCATTTCCGTATCCTGACAATAACTAACCTGCCAAAACGCTAAGAAGGATTGCAAATCTCTCCGATAATTTTTAAGAGTATGTGCAGAGCGATTTAACGACTGTAAAGCTTTAGTAAAATCATCAATCGTCACAATCCTCTCCTTCAAACAAAATCAAACACTCTCAACAAATAAATGTGACAGTTTCGAGGTCACCATCTGCCCAATAAATTTCAAAAACAGGGTTTCAGTCCCAGAATACTTTAAATCAAGGCTTCCCAACGCCAACACTCCCCAAACCGAGCTTTCACCTAAAGGAATGACGCATACCGAGGCAATCGAATCGTGTTGATAAAACAATCCTTGTCGCCACGCCTCTTCAATCGCACCACAAAGAGGCCGATCTATTTTAAGAGTGGTCGCTAATGCATTTGCCCAACGTTGATTCAACCCCAATTGCTTTAAACCATCCAAACTTTTATGGGGCAAATCAAATGAGTGCAAAGAGGTTTCATCGACCGAAAACAATATCTGCATTTGCTGATAAATACAATCAATCGCTTCTTGGTCAGTTTGAGTTCGCATCAGAGCAGCACTGAACGCTTGGATCTTCTCAAAAATTTGCGTATTGGCCATGGCATGACCGATAAACTCATTTACTTGTGTCTCAAATAAGTCTGATTTAGAACGCAAAATGGCAAGTTGTCTCTCCAGTAAACTGACTGTTTGACCGGTTTGAGGATGTGATAAAAGCATTTCACTCAACAAAGCTTCTCGCCCCTCAAAAAAACGGGGATTATGTCGAAGGTATTCTTCAACTTGAACCTCGAAATCTATCAAGGCATGACCTGACAAATTTTCAATACTATTGGATTCTTCAACAACGACTTCACTGTTTGAGTTCGTCTCATTAACCATCATGTCACTCGAAGCACTAAGTTTGCTAAGTCTATTCATTTTCTAATTATTCTTTTTGGAGCATCTCGAAACTCAAAGGTGTCCGACAAACCTAATATAATTTCTATCACTTTAATAATTTTTAGACTTCAATCAGACCTTCAAACACACTTACCGCAGGGCCAGTCATCCACACCGGAGATTCGGGCTGACCGCTCCACTGGATGAGTAAATCTCCTCCAGGTAAATGAATCGTAACTGAGTCTTCAATTTTATTCCAAAGGCGCATCACCACCATTGCCGCACATGCACCTGTGCCACACGCCAAGGTCTCAGCAGCTCCACGTTCATACACTCTCAAAGCAATTTCTGTCGGCGATAATACTTGTGCAAAACCAACATTGACTCGCTCAGGAAAGCGCGCATGAGACTCCATTAACGGCCCTAAAACATCAACAGAAGCTTGTTGAATATCTTCAACTTCTAACACGACATGAGGGTTTCCCATTGATACGGCTCCAATCATCACCGTTTGCTCCTCAACTTGAAGCGCATAAGAATCTGCTTGTTTTTCAGCCGTAAAAGGTAGGGCTTCAGGCGCAAAGTTGGGCACTCCCATATTCACTCGAACACCGTCACCTTCAATATAAAGCACTATAATGCCTGAAGCCGTTTCCACGGTAATTTCAGTTTTATCCGTCAAGCCTTTATCAAACACGAATCGAGCGAAACAGCGAGCACCATTTCCACACTGCTGAACTTCGGAACCATCTGCATTAAAAATACGGTATCGAAAATCCACCTGAGACCGATCCGTTGACTCAACCACCAAAAGTTGATCGAAGCCAATGCCGAAGTTGCGATCAGACCAGCTCTGAATCTGCCCTACAGAATAATCGAATGGCTTTTGAGTTGCATCCACAACCATAAAATCATTCCCTAACCCCTGCATTTTTGTAAAAGCAAGTTTCGCCACGCCAATCTCCGTCATTCCATACTCTAAAACCGTTATTCTAGCAAACCCGATGAATGCTGTTATACAATCCGAAAAACCATTTTTACAGTCTATCTGACTGTTTACCGGCCGGTGAAAAAAGCCACTCTGTTTACTAGGGAACCTCTCTAAATAATGAAGAGTGCTTTTGCACCTGAAAACCGGCCTCAAAAGCGCCTTGAATCGTTTTATAATGCCCCCATTATTAAAAGCAGTCAGCATTTCTGGTTTCGTTCATTTGATTTTACCCCGACAAAACCCCACTAATTTGCTGGCGGCTACTCTATACAACTATTAAGGATTACACTCGCTATGATGACACCTAAAGAGATTGTTCACAGTCTAGACACTCACATTGTCGGTCAAAATGAAGCCAAACGTGCGGTAGCAATTGCCCTGCGTAATCGCTGGCGTCGTAGTCAATTAGCGGATGACCTAAAAACCGAAGTCACACCAAAAAATATTTTAATGATTGGTCCAACGGGGGTTGGTAAAACAGAAATTGCACGTCGTTTGGCAAAGCTCACCAATGCACCCTTCCTGAAAATCGAAGCGACTAAATTCACTGAAGTAGGCTATGTCGGTCGTGATGTTGATTCGATCATTCGTGACTTGGCCGAAACAGCGGTCAAACTCACTCGCGAACAAGCGATGAAATCGGTCAAACGCCAAGCCGAAGATCGCGCAGAAGAAAAGATTTTAGACATTCTGCTTCCACCTGCTCGTGGTCGTGAAACCGATAGTTACGACAATATGGCCGACACTCGTCAAAAATTCCGTAAACGTCTGCGCGAAGGCGATTTAGACGACAAAGAAATCGAAATTGATTTAAGCACCGCTCCGAGCCAAGTCGAAATCATGGCACCTCCAGGCATGGAAGAGATGACTCAACAGTTACAAGGCATGTTTGAAGGACTTGGGCAAGGACGCAAAGAAAAACGTAAACTGCCTATTAAAGATGCGATGAAAGCGTTAATTGATGATGAAGCTGCCGCCCTAGTGAATGAAGAAGACATCAAGTCCAAAGCGATTGAAAATGTCGAACAAAATGGCATTGTCTTTATTGACGAAATCGACAAGGTTGCTAAAAACGCTGATAATTCAAGCGGCAGTGTTTCTCGTGAAGGTGTACAACGTGATTTACTACCTCTTATTGAAGGCTGTACGATTTCCACCAAGTACGGCATGATTAAAACCGACCATGTTCTGTTTATTGCTTCGGGAGCTTTCCATTTAGCAAAACCTTCTGATTTGATTCCAGAACTTCAGGGGAGATTGCCAATTCGCGTCGAGCTGCAGTCGTTACGCGTTGAAGATTTTGTTCGGATCTTAACCGAACCAAAAGCCTCACTCGTCACACAAGCGTGCGCACTTTTGGAAACCGAAGGCGTCAAACTCGATTTTACACCGGCCGGTATTCAACGCTTGGCAGAAATCGCACACCAAGTGAATGAAGGAACCGAAAATATTGGTGCGCGCCGTTTGCATACCGTTATGGAACGCCTTCTTGAAGAAGTCTCTTTTGAAGCCTCTGACATGTCAGGTCAAACTTTGGAAATCAATGCCGAATTTGTAGAGCAGCGTCTAGGTGAACTTTCAATTAACCAAGATTTATCGCAATATATTCTGTAGAGTTTACCTACTATGAGCCATCCAAAACCGACAGACATAAAATTGCATCAAAAATCCCGCTATCTTGAGATTCATTTCGATAATGGCGAACACTTTGATTTAAGTTGCGAGTTCTTGCGCGTCTATTCTCAATCGGCAGAAGTCACTGGTCATGCCCCAGGACAAGAAGTTCTTCAAGTCGGCAAAGAAAACGTCAATATTGATGCCATTACCCCTGTCGGTAATTACGCGGTAAAATTGCATTTTGATGATGGACATGACACAGGGCTGTATACTTGGGAACGACTTTACGAGCTTGGCAAAAACCAGCATAAATTTTGGATGGACTATTTGCGTGAACTGATGCGCGCCGGTCACTCTCATCCCGAACTCGACGCACTAAAAAAGCCAAAATCTTAGAGAACTTTACATGAGTAAGAGATAGAGCATAAATTGAGAAAAAATTCTTTCTAGCTAGGCACCGAGTGCCCTTTAGGAATCACAATGCTAGGGAGAATTTTAGCCAATTTTGGTTATTTACGATCTCCTGTTTATACTCTTTGAATGCAAAGATCTCTTAATTAAGGAACCACTATGAACGACAAGAAATCCACAATCGACTTCGGTTTTAGCGAAGTCCCAGTCAGTGACAAAGTGAAACGCGTCAAAGGTGTTTTTGATTCAGTCGCCGGCAACTACGACATTATGAATGATGTAATGTCTATGGGAATTCACCGTTTATGGAAGCGTCAAACCATTGATTTAAGTGGTGTTCGTCCAGGCAATAAAGTCTTGGACTTAGCAGGTGGAACCGGTGATTTGACCAAAGCCTTTGCAAAACGCGTAGGCAAAGACGGTAAAGTCGTTCTGGCAGACATCAATGAATCTATGGTTCGCGTGGGTCGGGACCGTTTAATTGATGAAGGCATTGGAGGCAATGTTGAATACACTATTACCAATGCAGAAGCCCTAGCCTTTCCTGATAATACCTTCGACATTGCGACCATTGCATTTGGGTTGCGAAACGTTACTCACAAAGACGTCGCTTTAGCGGAACTCTGCCGAGTACTCAAACCCGGAGGACAGCTATTGGTGCTCGAATTCTCAAAAGTCACCAACCCTGCACTGTCCAAGTTGTACGATTTTTATTCATTCAATATTTTGCCGAAAATGGGTAAAGTCATTGCCAATGACGAAGCCAGCTATCAATATTTAGCCGAATCGATTCGCATGCACCCTGACCAAGAAACCCTGAAAAAAATGATGTTAGATGCCGGTTTTGATAAAGCAGAATATCTAAACTTCACCCAAGGGATTGTCGCATTGCACCGTGGCTGGAAATACTGAACCGAGTGAACACTCTGATTCCAAGCTAATGCATTAAAATCATTTGTGTCTAAGGAGAATCTTGTGACCGAATTTGAAGAACCATCGTTCAGTGCTTCCGAGACAATTCCTCGTGGACAAATTGCATTTGCTCAGCTCTTGGAAACACTCTTTAATAGCGCAAAAACATTTGATGCTTTTCAAGCCGCGGACCTTTTCTCATTAGCACCTTCTGTGATTGAGATTGAAGTCCAACCTGCGCCTTACAAAGCATTTATTTTAATTAATGAATCAAGCCTTACTGTTCAAAGTCAGCTGAATGGCCAAGCAGACTGCCAAATTAAAGCTGGCATTTCTAATTGGGCAAGCTTAAATAGTTTCATTGATGCGAGCGAGCACCCTGTAGAGATCGAATTTGAGCGTTTCGAAATTCAAGGAAACCATGAACTTGCTGAAAATTTTTTACGTGCATTGAATCTCATGGAACTGGACTGGGAAGAAAAACTCTCTCAGTACACAGGGGATTTAATCGCTCATCAAATTGGTCAAAAAACTCGCCAGTGGCACCGCTATAAAAAATCTACCGGCCGGCAAATAATCGAAATGTTTGAAGAATATCTAAAACATGAGCTTCGAATCGGTCCAAGCCGTTTAGAAATGCAGACTTGGCAAACTCAGCTAGAAGAACTTGAACAACAAACTCAAACGCTTTTACAGCGTGCAAAACGCCTAAAGCCGAAATAATGAAAATAAACAAACAGATGCAATAAACATCTGACAAAACAACCCTTACAACAAACGCCAACCTGATTTACTTGCTTCGAGCGCTTCTATGACGAATTCCTTAAAACAATTTTTCCGCCTTATTAAAATCAACAGAGTATTGAGCCACTACGAAATCGATAAGATGGTTCTGGCCAATACCAAATACGCTTGGCTGGTTTGGCTTAATCGCATTTTGCCATGGAACTGGAAACGTGCTTCACAACTTAACCGAGGTGAACGCATTCGCCTAGCACTTGAGGAACTAGGACCAATCTTTATTAAACTTGGTCAAGCACTGTCCACCCGAAAAGACTTACTCCCTCACGATATTGCAATTGAGCTCTCTAAACTCCAAGACGATTGCCCACCTTTTGATCAAGATCATTCACGAGAAATTATCGAGCAAGCACTCAAACAACCCATTGAAGAAGCTTATGCCGAATTTGATCCTGTCCCAATGGCATCTGCATCGATTGCGCAAGTTCATGCCGCAAAATTGCACAGTGGTACAGATGTAGTGGTGAAAGTCGTTCGGCCAGACATCAAACCGGTCATTGAGCAAGATGTTGCAATCATGTATGTTCTGGCTGGTCTTTTTGAAAAAGCCGTAAAAATTGCCAAACGTCTGCATCCGGTTGAAGTCGTCGCCGAATTTGAAAAAACCATCTTAGATGAACTGGATATGATTCGCGAAGCGGCAAATGCAGCACAGCTAAAGCGTAATTTTGACGGTTCTGACTTGCTTTATGTCCCCGAAATTTACTGGTCACACACTTCTGAACGCGTCATGACGATGGAAAGAATCTACGGAATTCGTATTTCAGAAACTGAAAAATTGATTGAAGCAGGAATCGATTTGACAGATTTATCGGCCAAAGGTGTGATTATTTTCTTCACTCAAGTTTTTCGTCACAACTTCTTCCATGCGGACATGCACCCTGGAAATATTTTTGTCCTGCCTGATGGTCGTTATGCGGCAATTGATTTCGGTATTATGGGAACCTTGGCACCGGAAGATCAGCGCTACCTAGCAGAAAACTTTCTAGCCTTCTTTAACCGCGACTATCTGCGCGTGTCAGAACTACACATTGAATCTGAATGGGTGCCAAAAGATACGCGTGTGAATGAGTTAGAATCGGCGATTCGCTCCGTCTGTGAACCAATTTGGGATCGCCCCTTAAAAGATATCTCTTTTGGGCTGGTTTTGATGCGACTTTTCCAAACCGCTCGTCGCTTTGGAATGGAGATTCAACCACAATTGGTTTTATTGCAAAAAACTCTACTGAACATCGAAGGTTTAGGTCGTCAATTGGATGACGAATTAGACCTTTGGGATACAGCAAAACCTTTCTTGGAAGACTGGATGCAAGATCGAGTTGGACCAAAAGGTCTCGCGAAAAACATTAAAACCAATCTTCCTTTCTGGATGGAGCAAGCCCCTACTATCCCGGGATTGGTTCACAGCACTTTACACAAACTCTCTCACCAAGGTTTAACGATTCAGTCAGAACAGATTCAACATTTGGAAGCTAAAATTGAAGAACAGAATCGTCAGCAGCGTAATCGAGCCTTTGCAGTTATCTTAGGGATTGCAGGTTTACTGATTTTTGACCAATTGTATTACAGTGACTGGCAAAACCTTGCGTATGTGGCTTGGGCATTCGCGACTTGGCTAGTCATAAAAAAATAACATTGGAATAAGCAATGAATCAGTTTTCTCAAAACTTAAAGATGCGTTTACAACCCAAACGAAATGGTTCATTGCCCAAATTTACTAACCACTTCGCCAACCGCACTTCCAAGTGGATAGTTACCTCTATTCTTTCTGTTTGTTTGCTGTCCATTGTTTTACTCACTGGTTGCACAACCCCTTACCCACTCAATATGAGCGAAGAGCAGTGGCAACAGCTTTCCAAAGATCAACAAACTCAATTACTTCTCGAAGAACAAAAGCATCGCGCCGAACAGGCCAAAGCGCAGCAAATTGCCGATAATCGAGCTCGAGAGTTACGCTTACAAGCTGAAATTTCTGAACAGAAACGCCTAGAGAAACTATATGCTAATCCAGAAAATGGCGGTGTCTTACGCGTGAATATTGAAGGGGGTCAATGGATTGAGCGCAAAAAAAACTATCGCATCCAAGCCGATACTTTCCGCATTGCACGCGGCGAAAAAAAGCAAATTGAGCTTTCTCTAGTAAATCCCAAAGGCTACACCTACCGTCGAAATGTTTGGGTGGAATACAGAATAGATGGCGATGCACTTTATCTCAAAGAACATCGTTATGATGACAATCAAATGACTCTGTTAAATCGAAATCAGTGGGCTTGTGGCGACTATTACCGCTCAACATTAAAAGACAGTTATCAAACCATTAAGGTTCAACTGTCGGTATTTGAAACCGGTTCTCGCCACAATTGTCATGGTCACTCGCCAAAGTTCCGTATTCCGCCCATGAGATAGTATGAAATAGTCCCTTCATTTTGTTTGCAAATTTTTCGAATAGAATTCAAACTTCATAACCAAAATAAAAACGAGGAGTCCTTGATGCGATTCAACCTATTCCAAACCGACATTTGGTCCACCGCCAATGCCATAAAAACAAAACTTTCAATGATCGGTTTAGTGGTGCTCACCAGTTTCTCATTGAATACGTCAGCCAATGAAATTCTTCCTCTTGCCGTTGATTTACAAAAAAGTGGCCAAGTGGCTGCCAAAAATAAAGTACCTGTGGTCATTTTCGCCACCGCGACATGGTGTAACTACTGTAAAAAACTTGAACAAAATATTCTTGAGCCGCTTTTGGAAACAACCGACATAGAAAAATATGCTGAATTCAGCCAGCTCGTTATGGATAAAAGCCACTGGAAAATGAAAGACTTCCAAGGTCGTGAAATCGAGATGAAAACTTTACCAGATAAATTAGGAGTAATTGTTGCACCAACCACCCTCTTTTTTGATGGGGAAGGCAATCAAATCGCTGAACCGATTATTGGACTTACACTTGAAGAGTTTTATCCGGGGAACTTAGAACGTGGGATTAACAATGCACTCAAAGCCCTAGGCAACCCGAAAAGACTGGATATCTACAAAATGGTAGAAGAGAGCAAAGTCGATTATCAAGCACGATAATCAGAAGTTCCTTTGCAAAACTGGTCAGCATTGATTTCAAGACTGATAACCTTTTCTAGTTCTAAAGCCTTTTGGCTATTTACAACTAATTTCTTCGCATTCTTGGCTCACTAAACAGCGGAGCCAAGAGTTGTACATCCTTATCGATATCCATTTTCAGAATCAATTCATCATACGAATCAATTGGCCGAACATCGACAATCGCACTATCTGATTTTGGCAAATAAGTCACCAAAGTGACATCATAGCGCTCAATGACTTTATCTAAATCGCGTGCGCGATGCACTTTCAAAATAAACGACCCGGTCAATACCGCATTATGACCGGTTTGACGATTTAGCATCACAGGCATAAACTCAACCGACTGTTTGATTAATGGCGCGCACTGCTGGGTTCCATACCACGGTTCAGACGTTTGATACACATACCAACCACCATGTCGTTCAAGCAAAGGCATTTTCATACCGGCCGGTAAATCCTCAGGCGCTTTCATGGCCGCGATTCTTAAAGGTTGTAATTTATAGGATTCAAAACCGGCCATTTTTTGGACCAACTGACAAGCTTGCGTGTAAGCCAACACTTGGCCTGTGTTGAATGCAAGGCCAAACGCAACCAAATACGGCAACCCGCGAGTGAATTTCATAATTTTTGTTTTTAACAACACAACTTGCTCACAATTTATGAGTATGTAAATTTTATGATTGTTTTTTAAGTTTTCAGGCGTTAACTCACTATCAGCTAACGCCAACTTTCCCCTTCGAAGTAAGTCCTAGTCCAACTTAGCGAAAGCCTCTGAATAGCGATGAGCTGTCCGAGCGAAGCGAGTTCGAAATCGCCAGAGGCTAAGCGCTAGTTGGACTGAACGAAACGAGCTGGGGCTGTTTTCTTTCTTGGCTCTTCGCCAAGTTCTTCGTGTGGTTCGTTTCTCGACTTACCCCTTCGGGCGTCAAGTTCTTTGTGTCTTTTGTCAGTACAAAGAAATGAACAAAAAACTGTTAGTAAGGCTTCAAACTTAACACTAAAATCAAAAGTGAAAATTGAACCTTACCAATCACATAATTTACTTACCCCAATTTATTTATTAAACCGACTTAAAAATCACAAAACGCGAACAGTTTACGGCATTCTCAATTGCTTCAAGTTACCGTTTAAAGTCATCTTCGCTTGCGTTGGTGAAATTTGTGGCAACAAATGTGCAAAATCCGGCATTTGCTCAGCAGATTTCGCATTAACGACAACCTCACCCTCATAATACCCAAAATCAGCCGTTTTCGGTTTCGCCTTTAACACGCCCTTCCCATTGATTTCCCAACCAGACTCTTGTCCTGAAATACTCCACTCAATCACCTGAGTCTCTTCATTGGGCATAAAAAAAGTAACCGTTAATGGCGGCATTGAGACCCCCATAGTCGACAAATTTTTCACCAACAAACGCCCATCAATTGCCGTCACCAAAGAACTTGGTGACCAACTCACCTCCATTTTCTTTGAAGTAACATCCGCTTGCACTTCAAAAGGAACTCTCGCGAAAGGAGCCAACCATGCCAGAAAATTTTTAACATCCATCTCAAACGAATGCGTTTTGAAATGAACTTGTTCCTGCATCCAAGAACGTTCAATTTCACCTTGCCACTGCCCAAACTGCGTTTGCCACTTTAAAACTGGAGAAAGTGAATTCAATAAACTTGCTGGTGATTGTTCCCACTTAAGACGACCTAGGTTCAATTCCTCAGACTGCTTATCAAGTGCCCAATTTAATTGCGTCTCACCTTCCCAAATTCCCCCTTGAGAAGATTCAAAGGATAAGTTTTTCAAATCAGGCGGAAGCAACTCTTCAGCCGAATTTAAAAGCGGTGAAATGGGCAAGTGCCAAATCACAGAAAATACAAAAACAAGGCTTAACGATAAAACCCAAAACCATTTAGGAAGAAGCCCAGGGCTTTTAGATGCATTGGATGATGATTGTTCGTTCATAAAAATACTGACCAATTAATAATTTCATTTTCGTTGCCTAAAGAGCCTCTGTTAGCTAAATCGAGTCAGACGCTTAGGCAAAACGCTTACCAACGTTGGAAGGCTAAAACTTATGGTGCACAGGTTATTTCTGCATCGATTTTTCCTCGCTCAAGCTGTTCCAATTCAAACTGATCTATCTGAACCCCTTTCGCTTCAATCGCTTGCAACCACTTAAACACTTTTACTGCATTTGCTGACTTTAAAGAAACTTTGACACCTTTTGCTGTACCTTTCATTTCTTTTAAAGCATTCTGTGTTTTATATACCGAAAGTTGCTGATTTAGAAATGCCATTAATTGGTTATTGTCCGAAAATTCAGATTTAGGAGCCTTTGGTGTGGATGCCATCGCATAAGATGAAGTTTTCCACTCTGGAATTTGTTCATTCAGCCATTGCCATTGAGTTTGGGCAAGCTGCAAACGTTGTTGCGCTTCGCGCTTTTGAAGCTGAATGGGTTCCCACACGGTGCTGTAGAGTATAAATAACAGCAAAAAAACAGCTAAAAACCCTAATAATTTTTGCTCTCGAGGCGCCAACTGCAACCAATATTGACCGGCCGGTGAAGTTAGAAACCTCTGCTGACCAATCATAATCAAACGAGCAATCTTAGCGAACATATAATTGCGCCTCCACTAGATTAGGTTGCACACTTTTGGTGACGATTGAGATCGGAAACTGCGCAAAACGCTGCTTTGCAATGGTCGATAAACGACTGATTTGTTGACTATTCGCAGCTTTCAAATCCAACATTAACTGATTCCTAGAAGCATTCCATTCTACTCGCGCGACTTGAACATTTGGTGTCATTGCTAGAAGTTCTTCGACAGCAGATAACCATTTCATTAAACTGACTGTTTGCTCAGCTTTAACTTGAGATTTTAAACGACTCATAGTCTGAGACTTGATATTCACCACACGTTTCGCGTCGGGGAACATCTGTTTAAAAAGCTCTTCACTTTTCTGCTGATAAACCATGGTTTTTTCATTCAGCTGTTGGGTTTGTTGCACAGTTTCAACAAGCAAGAGAATTAACCAAAATCCAATCAACATCACCGAAATTAAGCTGACTTTTAAGACACCAGAACTCTGTTGATGCGTTGCATAAACCCCTTGCAGCAAATTAACCGCTCGAAGTTTTAATTTTTCACCGGCCGGTAAAGAATCTAAATCACTCGTAAGCCATTCAGAGTCGCTGACAACCGCCATATCTTCAAAACGAATAGATCCTGCCAAGGATTCACTTTCAGTGTCTTCAATTTCTGAAGGCTCTTTACCGGTTTCAGAATGCTTAGCAAGCATTTTCGAAACGCTGATTTGCCAAAGCGATGCCCCCCAATCCAATGGACAAGCAAAGCCGCTAAATTCAGTGGCACGAACGAATAATCGAGTTATATTCTTATCGTGCTCAAGTTCGACTGGTTGACTAAAAACACCCTTTTGAGGTTCGCCTGAAAATTGCAAACGAAAACAATCTGCAAGCAACAATGCCTTTGAACACCCTAATGCTTTCAAAGCTTGTTGCCACAAACGCATTTGTTCATGCGAAACCAAAGCCACGTCAAACCGAACTGCAGGAGTTTGTCCTTCAAAGGTGGCTATTTTTTGTTTAGCGAAGGTCGCAATAAAATAGTCTTCGATAGGTAACGCAAGACTCGCCTCTAAAGCAAAAGGCAATGCTTTTTGGCAATCTGAGACGCGCTTTCCAGGGACATCTACCTGAGTCAATACCACTAATTCAGTTGGCACCCACATGGCTTGAATTTGTCGGATTTGAGAAGGGGAAACCCCGTTATCCATCAAAATTTGATGAACGGATTCAGGATTCAATTGCCAGTCATTAGCGGAC
This sequence comes from Thiomicrorhabdus indica, assembly GCF_004293625.1. NCBI lineage: Bacteria > Pseudomonadati > Pseudomonadota > Gammaproteobacteria > Thiotrichales > Piscirickettsiaceae > Thiomicrorhabdus > Thiomicrorhabdus indica. The sequence continues at coordinate 2,303,572 of NZ_CP033040.1, forward strand.
ACCAGAATCCTTTGCGAGTCTGCATCTAGCAGGTTTGCCTGCGCATCCAGCATCAACGATTTGATAGGCAAAATCTGACGGTCATTCACATTTGAGATCTGGGGTTGTTCGGTCATCTTATTACTCGTCGGCAAAGCCAATCCATCTTTGTACTAATTGCACCTCATTCGCACTGCGATAAAACAAGGCATGAATCAAGGTATTACGTGCTCTGCCATAATCCAAAACACTGGTTAATTGAAAAAATTCACTACTGACACTTAAAAAACCGGCCGGTAAATCTTTTTGAATTTCTTGCGCACTAAATCCTGTTTGAGTTTGTAAAAAGGTCATAAACTCATCCACGGTTTCTGCTGGTTGTTGCGCCCTTTGCTGAAGCCATGCAGAAGCAAGCTCCGGACTCATCCATTGAGCCAATGATTGCAACACAATCGATGTCGCCGTATTGATATTTACCGGCGTGATTTTTGGCAAGGTGGTTAATCCTGCGCTCATAATCTGTTGTGACTGCCAATCCAAACGATAAAACGTTGGAAAATTATAAAGCTCTGCAACCGTTACTAACGGCTGGTTCGCCGCTGAAAAACTCGGCACCTGCAACTGGTATTGATCGCTTTCCGCTCCTAAAGGCAACGGCTCATTATCCGCATCCACCCAATCAGTCACAACCTCGGAAAATCCCGGCCACGCTTCCATGGCTTGCATCCTTGCAGGCATCGTTGTCACTCCCATGGCCTCGGTTTCAACCCCAGTATTCGTATTCGCGTCTTCGTTTTCTTCTTCAGGTAACCCCGTTCCCACACCTTGCAGCATTAAAGCCGCTAAATTATCCGACCAAGCTTGATGATCGCCCCCTAGTTGCCAGTAGCGATTTAAAATGGCTTGCCACAATTTTTTTTGTGTTGAATCTTCCGCCAGCACATTATTTAAATTTAGCTTTGATTGCGCATCAATCATCAAGCCGCCAATCGTCCCTTCTTCAAAACTCACTGGTGGCAAAGGCTGTGCCCATAATTCTTGTAAATGGTCAGTTTTATTATCCTCAATATCCAATTTCAAGCCGGACATGACCCAATCTTCAAGTCCCCATTGCACACTTAATGCTTGAGCTTGATGCAACATCACGCCGCTGCGTTGAATTTGGCTGTGCTGAGACGAAAACATTTGCGCGCTCAAAATCGAAACGATTGCCACGACCATGAGAACCGTTAGCAGAGCAAAACCTGACTGCGATTTTTTGACTCTTCTCATCCTGAAAGAAACCGCTTGCATTGAATTCATTTTGAAGCCGCCTCAGCAAAAGGATTCGGTGGCAAGCCATCACCTTGTTGCGATTCAGACGCTTGACTAAAGTCAGCAATCACACCGTCCGTTCCTCTCAGCAAGCGTTTTAATTTTTCACCATTTACCAGCTGAATTTGAATTTCAACGGCTTTTGGCAAAACCTGTACCGCGAAAGTGGTTTGATTACTTGCATTCTGCAATGGCGGCCAACTGCTTTGCCATTGATTACTTTGATCTAAAAATCGCCACCCAACTTGAGAAACGGATTTCAAAATAGGCATCAAAGTTGGTTCCGTATCCCCCGCTCTATCCATCACCGGCCAAGTCAAGCGATACAAGGTATCGTCCTGAAATCGATAGCCAACTCTCAACAAGCCATTTCTTGAGTTCGGTGTCATAAAACCAGCTAGCCGAGAAAACTCTAACCCCATATCCGAACGAAAACTCATTGCAGGCAAAACACCGTTCAAACCATCATTAATCGCTCGTGGTGTCATCTGTACTATATCTTGCTCAATCCACCAAAGTGCTCGCTGCTGTTTTTGCATGGTTTTTTGGTGCGCGCTTACCTTCTGTTCGGTCGACACCATTGCTGCAATTGATTGATAAGCCAACACCGAAATCACTGCAGATACCGACATCGCGATCAACAATTCAATAAGGGTAAAACCTGACTGTTGTTTGCGCATGACTTCTCTCATCTACTGCGAACGAATAATCGATGCTAGACTTGCCGCCACCGAGTCTTCGTTGTCTGCCTTTACCACAACCCGCACTTGCTGATAATTAGGCATCAGTGACGGGGTCGACTCAAGCTCTATCTGCCACTGACGCCCAGATTGCGAAAGTTTTTTGGGAATTTCAGAACTGGGAAATAATTGCTTTTGTAGCAATACATCTTGTGCGACCCAAGTTGCAGCCACCTTTTGCGCCAAATTTCCTTGATTACTTGCTGTCATTCCTAGAGCGCGACTTAAAGCCGCAAGCGCGACAGCGGCGACAACCAAAGCAATTAAAACTTCGATTAATGTAAACCCAGCTTGGCCTTGGCAACGTATTTGTCGTATTTTTTTGACAAAAGCTTGCACGCCTAACTCGCCTCTTTTTGAGGGCGTTCGGAGTCGTCGAGAAATTCCAATATTCGATTCCATTCAACTTGACGAGAAATTTCTTGCTCCTTGTCTTCAACAATCAATTCAATTTTTCCAGCGGTAGCTTCACCACTTGGCCAAAACAGCCAACCTTCAGCCGGTAACTGCAAATAAGCGGGCGCTTTAACCTCAAGCTGCCAAGTCGGTTCAATATTTTCCGGCCATTCATAATCTGCAATTTTAGTTTGGGCACGCCATTCACCGGATGCCCACGACCAAACTTGCAGTCCTTTTTTATCAGGTGTCAGTAAATAAGGCTTCCCTTCAAACACAGCCAAGTCCGCGACATTCATTAATAAGCCACGCAACTTAGCCTGTTGAGAGCGCAATTCATCCGAACTACCAAAACGAAATGACTGAGTCATAGCTGATAACAAAATCGCCACAACCACCAATACCACCATCAATTCAATCAGGGTAAACCCCTTCTCAATTTTAACCGGCCGGTAACTTATCTCTAGAGTCATTAACGTTTTCTACCGGCCGGTTACTTTTTCCAGTTTCCAATAGTGGCATTCACACCTTCACCACCATCAACACCATCTGCCCCAAGCGTATATAAATCAAAATCACCATGCTCACCCGGTGAAACATACAGATACGGATTGCCCCAAGGATCCGATGGCAAATTATCCAGTAATGGTTTCCAATTCTTTGGTTCTGGGTCACCATCTGGCTTTGTTACCAACGCCTCTAAACCTTGATCGGTTGACGGAAACTGGTAATTATCCAACTTGTAAAGCTGCAACGCTGAGCTAATGGATTGGATGTCTTGTTTCGCTTTTACCAAGCGTGCCTCATCAGGTCGATCCATCAGTTTGGGTACGACAAAACCTGCCAACACCGCCAAAATCACCACCACAACCATTAACTCAATCAGCGTAAAACCAGATTGTTTGTTTGTTTTCACTTGTATCTTCATAAAACTTTCCATTTAGACATTTTCGTACAATATACCTGTAACAACTATTTTCTAGAGTCGCTTTAAACTCATCCTTAAGTCATTTATACCCATATGGGTGCCCGACGCTCTGGAAAATTGTTGTTACAGACATCAAAGAAACCTCTCTCATCGCAGGCACAACTAACCCACCATTTGATTCATTTCAAAAATCGGCAACATAATCGCTAAAACAATCGTCAAAACCACCGCGCCCATGACAATAATCAACAAGGGTTCAAGCAAACTGACCAAAGTCTGTGCCGCTTGCTCAACCGCCACCTCATAGTGCTGAGCACCTTTGAGTAACATGGTATGCAACTGCCCTTTTCCTTCTCCAGTTTTAACCAAGTTCAGCAATAATGGAGGAAAGAAACCCGCTTGCCGCATAGCTGAGTGGACACTTTCACCCTGTCGAATTTTTTCCACCATTTCATCAACCGCTTTTCGCATAGGAGCCAAAGTCATCACTTCGGCTGAAATCACCATCGACTCTCGGACAGCGACTCCACTATCCACTAAAACTCCAAGCGTTCTAGCCCATCTTGAGGTGGCGGAATAAATCAGGAATCGCTTGATACCTGGCGTACGCATTAACAATGCATGAATCTTAAAACGCATACTCGGTATTCTTAACATTATTTGCAAAATGACCCACAACCCAATCACACCGCCAATAATTAACCACCAATAAACTTGGACAAAATCGCTGGCTGACAATAACCCTTGCGTAAGTGGTGGAAGTTCTTGCTGCATATTGTCAAAAACGGTCACCACCTTAGGCACCACATAAACCATCAAGAAAAATACAATCGCCACGGCGACAACAATCATCAGAATCGGATAAATCAGTGCGGTTTTTAATTTTTTATTCAGATGATCACGTTGCTCCAAATTGTCTGCCAACCGTGACATGACGGCGGTTAAATGCCCACTCTCTTCGCCTGCTTGAATAATCGCAATATAGTCTTGTGGCACTGTGTAATCACTGCGCATCAACGCTTGCGCCAATCCATAACCTTCATTGACATTCTGATGAAGTCCGCTGATAAAACGCAGTACCGTTTTACTTTCTGCTTGCTCTGATAACGCTTTCAATGCTTGGTTCAGAGGTGTGCTGGCTTCCAGCAAGGTATAGAGCTCTCGAGTAAACAGTGAAACTTCACTCACCGCCAATTTCTTTTTAAATAAACTACGCCCAGAGGTTGCAGAAGAGTTTGACGATTTGTTCAGTGCTTGAATATCAAGTGCCGTCAGCCCTTTTTCACGCAATAGTTGCCGTAAATGCCGTTCGGACTCGCCATCTAAAACACCTTTAACGGTTTTACCTTGCGCGTTTAACGCTCGATATTCATAACTGGCCAAAAGCCTCTCCCAAAACCTTGTTAAATTTTTTCGAACGAATTAATGAGCGGTCACTCGAATCACTTCTTCAAGCGACGTTACTCCTTCAAGCACTGCTTGATAACCACGTTGCTGAAGTGATGGACTGTCCCTTCGGATATATTTTTCAATTTCCGATTCCGAAGCATTGGAATGAATCAATTCTCGAACCTTATCATCCACTAACAACAACTCATAAAGACCTAAACGGCCACTATAACCCGTTTGGTTACAATGCTCACAGCCGCATGGATGACCAATCGTTGCAGACTCAACTTGTAATAGATTTAACTCTGCTTCATCAGCAGGTTTGAATTGTGCACAATGCGGACATAAACGTCGAACTAGACGCTGAGCTAAAACACCGACTAAACTCGAAGAAAGCAAAAACGATTCAATTCCCATGTCTCGCATACGGGTAATGGCACCGACAGACGTATTGGTATGTAAAGTTGATAACACCAAGTGTCCAGTTAGAGAAGACTGAACCGCGATTTCAGCGGTTTCCAAATCACGAATTTCCCCAATCATCAAAACATCGGGGTCTTGTCTAAGCAAAGCACGTAACCCCGTGGCGAATGTCATACCTGCCTTGGTATTCACCTGAGTTTGGCTAATCCCATCAATGTTGTATTCAACGGGATCTTCAATGGTCATAATGTTGCGTTGAGCATCATTCAACAACCCCAATCCAGCATACAGCGTTGTTGTTTTCCCTGATCCTGTCGGCCCCGTCACCAAAAAAATTCCATGAGCTTTCGACAAGCACTTGCGAACCGAAATATCTAGATACTCCGGCAGCCCTAAATCTTTTAAGTTCAGTCTTTCTGAGCCTTTGTCCAATAAACGCATCACCACACGCTCACCATAGCTTGAAGGCATGGTCGAAACACGTAAATCCACCGCTCGGCCACCCAATTTCAAAGCAATACGACCATCTTGTGGAATCCGTTTTTCAGCAATATCGAGCTTAGCCATCACCTTAATCCGCGACACGAGCATTGAAGCCAAAGCTGGTTGAGGCCGTAAAACCGTTTTTAAAACCCCATCAACACGAAAACGAATCCTGAGTTGATTTTCATATGGCTCAATATGAATATCCGATGCGCTGGCTCGAATCGCTTCCGCCAATACCGCATTCAATAACTTGATAATCGGTGCATCGTCGGCGCTGTCTAATAAATCTTCCGGCTCACCCAATTCAGCCGCAACCGTTGCCAAGTCTTCAGTTTCAAGATTTTCAATTTGTGCAAAATCTTCAGAGCTTGCACTGCCATTAACACCATACACTGACTGGAGCGCTTTCTGCCACTGACTCTCATCAAGTTTTTCTAAAACCAGACCAGCCGGTAAAGATGGATTGGCGGAACTCGAATGCCAACGTGCCTGAACATCCATCAAGCTGAGAAAATTGGTTTGCTCGGTGTAACACAGAGTCCATCCGCCTTCCTTTTGCATGACTAACAATTGGTTATCGCGGGCAAAGCCAAAACTTAATTCAGAAATCACTACCGGTGATCTCCTCAAACGCTTGTAAAGACTTCTCAGCAGGGCTCATATTTGCTTTAGCTTCCGTCGTTTGTTTAATTTCCACCTCAACGGTTTTCGGTGTATGTAAAAGTGTTGCACCATGCTGTTGGAATTGTGGCAGAGTTGGTAACTCTGGTTTTAAACTTGGCTCACGATCTTTCAGAGGCGTATTTAAAATTCGCTGTTGTTGTTCAAACATATAGGTGTATTTCTGCTGACTGTAGTAGTTACTCATTGCATTGTCACGGACAATGATGGGACGCAAAAACACCATTAAATTAACTTTTTCACGTGAATTTTCGGTACTTCTGAAAAGGCGCCCTAAACCTGGAATATCTCCTAACCCAGGAACTTTGGATTCAACTTCAGTCTCTTTTTCATTAATCAAACCTCCCAGTACAACGACATTGCCATCACCAACAATCACACGCGTCTTGATTTGACGTTTAGAGGTTTGTAAATCAACCGCCTCACCTTTATCCAAGACATCAGACACTTCTTGATCGATATCCAAATAAATTTCATCACCTTCATTAATTTGAGGCTTAACCTTTAATTTGAGACCAACGCTTTGACGCTCAATCGTTGTAAATGGATTCGTGACAGAATTTGTCGTCGAGGTATAACTTCCTGTACTGAATGGCACTTCACGCCCTACTAAAATCTCAGCCTCTTCGTTATCAAGCGTCAAGATAGAAGGTGTCGCCAAAATATTCGATGCGGTATCTTTGCGCAAAGCCTGCAACAAGCCTGCCCATCCATGATTATTAGAATTGATATCACCAACACCAATATTAATTCCCGTCGTTAACGCACTTACGGCTGTCGCAGGATCACTTAAATTCGCAGCAATTGCCGGCAACGCACCGGAAAAACTCACAATCCCTGCCCCCGTATCACCAAGAGCTGCCCATTCAATACCAAGGTTGCCAACTCGGTCTTCAGAAATCTCGACAAATACGGCTTCAATCAGCACTTGAGCACGACGAACATCTAATTGTTTAATCACTTCTAACAAGTTTTGCGTCACTGCCTGAGGGGCACTAATCACCAAAGCATTCATGCGCTCATCCGCTTCAATACGAATCTGGTTTTTTAAGGTTTTCTGATCTAAATCTGATTGAGCCGGCGGTTGCTCTGCATTGGCATTTTCAGAATTCGCGGCCGAAGCGGATGTTTTTTTATCACTTGCGGTTAAGGGATTCGTTGCAGACTTTTGACCGGCCGGTAAACTCTTTGAATTTGAACTATTGTCAGACTGCATACTCAATAAAGCAGTATTTTCAGAAATCTTTTGCAAAACGGGTAATAACTCAGCCGCTTTGGCATAACGCAAATAGACTACTTTCAACTGACCATTTGCATTAACAGGAATATCTAATTCAGCAATCAATGCACGAATTTGTATGCGTTTTTGAGGATCGCCACTTAACACAATTCGATTCGAACGCTCATCAACACTGTATGAAACGCCTGAGCCATTATTTTTTCGAGGCAGGAGCGCTTTTAAGGTTTTCTCTATTTCTTTTGCCGGCGCATGCTCCACCTGAAGCACTTCAAACTCACTATTTAAGTCTTTATCAACGCGTGCCAACACAGATTTTATTCGCTGGATATTGGAAACCATATCCGTAACAATTAACTTATTACTGTCAGCCAAACCAACGAGATGCCCTTCACGTGCCACCATCGGCCGCAAAATCGCCACGAGCTTAGTCGCCTCAACATTATTGACATTGAGCACTTCAGTGACCCACTCTTCTCCATTATCACGTGCTTGACGATAGGGAATTTTATCTTTCGCTAAATTTGCTGGAACCACTTTGATGACATTGTCATTAGGAATTGCGACAAAACCATGCACATCTAAAACAGCCAGTAACGTTTCATAAAGCGCATCCGGCTCCATCGCCTCAGGCGCGATTAGCGTCACCTTGCCTTTCACTCGCGGATCAATAATAAAATTTCTTCCAGAAATTTTAGCAACGGCTTCAATGACCTTAGAAATATCCACATCTTGAAAATTTTGCGACATTTCGCCCGAAGAGGGAGTGGTTTCCGCTAGAAGCGTTGAGGGCATCGAAGCGGCAAAAGCCAGAGATACGCCAAGAATCAGGGCTTTAAGCTTAAAAGGTGAAAAACGATTTTGTGAAATTTGATACATAATGACTTCTATTAATTTTTTTGGATTCACTGAAAACCATCAGCTTAACAGCGTTAATTATCCATTTTTAGCTATTGTAAATTCACATCGATGGTTTGCAAACTTCCATTCCTATTAACGGTAAATTGTGCCTGCGACAATTTCATCATTGACTGCCACTTGCTCATATCACTCGCCAGCTCAGTGACTGATTGGCCATTTACTGCTGTCAAACGATCACCGGAACGAAAACCTAATGCTTCGAAAATTGCTTTTTCCGACCTAGGCCATAATTGCAATGCTTGAATTTTGCCATTTTTTTGAATCGTTCGAACCCGAACATATCGATTAATGGCTATAGGAGAGGTTTTTAACTTTTGACGTAAATTATCAAGTTTCAGCTTTTGATTTTGGGTCAGCCCTTTTGATGAATTTGAAGATAACGATTGAGAGTTTATTTTTACTTCAGGCAAAGTAAGTTTTTCCATAGCGCCTTGGTTATCAATAACAACATAACTGCCAAAAACACTATGAACTGTCACATTGTTTTCAATTTCTTCACCAATGGCCAAAACTAAAGTCTGACTTCCTTTTTGAATAATCGCCACCTGTCTATTTGGCGTGACCAAAGTTCCCTTCAATGTCAATTTAAGGCGCGTTTTCTTTAAGTCACCTTGTTCAACGATTGGTTTTGCATTAACAACTCCCTCCGCTGAAACCATTACTTGTTTTCCAAAAAGAGTACCTTGCAAACTCTGCATTTGGGAAGTCTCGGACATAAGCGATTTTTCTAGTTGAGGTACGCTCAAAGAAAAGTCCTCGGATTGGCTTTGCCATAGCTGCATTGAAATTTTCACCGCTAACCAAACCAATACAAAAACCAACCCAACATTAAACCAGCGTATCATCTGAACAGCATTTATATTTAATCGACTCACTAAACCTTCCCAATTTGTCTCGAGCGACACTATAAAGACTAATAGTTTATAGAAAATGAAACTTTTATCACAACTAAATGAAATGATCAGAAAAAGATAGGATAAGACGAGAGAAGTGCTTTTTAGATACGTTTATAGAAACAAAAAAGCCCGAAACGCTATGTTCGGGCTTTAAAAATATGGTGGCTACACCGAACCAGGAAAAGACGATATAACCAATTGATAACTAATAACTTTTATAAAATAAAAAAACAAAGTACCGTCAAAAATACCGTCAGTAACTAATAGTAAAGATCCTCCAGTTGTTCTTGCATTTTTCTACCATCATCTTCATGAAATAATTTAAAAATTTTTTCAAAAACCAACTTAAGCCCTGACCAGTCGTATTCACTTATCAAAGAATTATCTAGCTTACAGCGGTTTAGTTTTTCTTTGAATTTTTTCTGAATCTCATCCTTATGTGTCATTTCCCCTTGATATTCTTGTAAGCCTGCATCCAATCCTGTCCACTTAACAGGATATAGACTACCATCATCGCTTTTTAAGCAATCAGCACCAAGGTACGGCTCGATACTTCCAGAAAGACCGTTTACATCCATGCTTACCATTCCAGTGGGACCAAGCGTTGGGTAATCTTCAAGCACTGGTAAATTCGGAAGATTGATGATTTTTATATTCTTCGAAATACTAGCCTTCGCAAGCCCCCTTAAAGCAGACCTCGCAGCAGTATCATTATCAAAAACAGCAATGATTTTATTAACAATCCCTGCCCCTGAAAATGTTTTAACCATATTTGCTAGGCTACCTGCGCCACCACCGACCTTTGCTCCATCAAAATCTATAAATGAAAAATAATCAGCAAGGTGTGGATAGAGAATACTTAAAGATTCAGATAAAACATAGGTATCAAACTTTCCTTCAGTGAGGATAATGCACCTACCTTTCTGGTAAAGATCTCGATAGAAAAGGTTGAAAGCATGCTCAACCAAGTCATCTTCTTCATTCAAATATTCACTTAATATCAACTCAGTAACATCATAGATAACCTCATGATCTTCAGGAACCACTTCTAGTACAAGTCTTAGAGGAATATTGAAATCAAACTCTGGAAAACCATACCAATCCTCTTTCAACATATATCTCATTAAGCCATCATAGCTACCTTCATCAATATCAAATTTACTTTTACCACTTTGGTACAACACCTGTAAGTTTGAAATCCACTTCTCTGAAGTCATTTCCCGAAGAATATCTATATTTTTTTGCAGATATGGACGGGGATTGTCATCTTCTTCTATCCATCGCTCGTAAGTAGAAATATTTTGTTCTAAAACGCTGTGAAAAAGTTCTTTAGAGTTATGTAATGAATACCCGATAAGATCTAGACGATCTCTTAATTCACTGACAGAAATAGAATAGTAAACTACATTGAACGTTTCTCCATCTTCTAGATAATCCTTCACTCTAGAAAGCCTTTTAGGGAGATTTTCTGAATTAGCAGGAACTGTTTTTCTATCAGACTCCCTAAATAATTGCATAATTTCAGGACTTACATCGTTTTTGGATGCCCCTATATAAAAGTCATTGACCCAACACTCTGCATAGCTACCCATTCTCTTGAAGACCCTTTATTTGTATAGCTGCTCTTTAAACAGTTCATGAAAATTTTCAATTTTATCCCTTACTTTATAGATGAAATCAATATCATTTTTTACTGTTTCAATATCAACTTTTTTGTATGTTTCAAAAATACCTTTCTTACTTGCTTTGGTTTTTACTGAAACAAGCTTATTTTCCTTTGAGCCTATCCAGTCTGCATGAGCATATCCATTTCTTCTTTTCGCACACTCAAACAATAACTTTTCATTCTCAATTAACTCTTCCCGTAAAGGAACTCCACTACAACATTCAAGAGCTTGGCCATATAGATTAATTAATGTTCTACATTTTTGGCTATACTGCATTTCTGCTAAAAACACCTGTATACGGTCATCCTGATATGGATCATGTGTCATCAAATCAGCTATCGCAAATGAAACTATATTTTCCAATGAATTGAAGAAAATAATTATCCAACCAATATGACTAGATACTTCCTCCAAATACTCTCGCAACTCACCCTCTTCCAAAAACTCAAAATTTTCGGAAGCTTTCAGCCTATCACAAACAATTTCATTCATAATTTTCAACGCCATTAATCATATTCAAATAGTATAAATACCAATACATCCTACAATAACACAAACTCTATGATTCCATAGCTTGGGGCAAGCGGGGCAGGTCAGTGTTTATAGGGGTTTCGGCTGCCCCAAGCATTTATCACAAAAAATAAAAAATCAGTCATCAGATTCCCCTAGCAGCTCCCCTAAAATTGCATACATTCTCGGGCGCTTTTTCGTCGAATTTGAAGGAAGCTTGCAATCAAAACGATCTGCATCATGTTTCAAGAAGCCTTTCTCTCGCAACTCTGATAAAGCCGTCTTGTAGCAGATTCCTTTACAGACCTCATTCTTAAACGTTTCCGGATAGATGTAATAAACATCTTGGCGGTTTTCATAATGCTTAAAGCCCGCTTTATCCCGAATCACGGTATTGAAGACAGGCTGACTAGATAAGGGCTGAGAACCGGTTTGAAGAGCCTCAAAACGACTATCTTCATTACGCTCAATAAAGCTTTTAACCTGATTCAACGCCTCCTCTGTTTCAGTATTTCCGGAGCCTCTATCTTCTAGCCATGAATTAAAACATTCAGCAATCGCTTTAATTGCATCCTCTGGCTCCCAAGAGACTAAACCAAACTCACTGGCTAATTCACCAGCCGCAGCAACAAGAGCAAACCGAGAAAGAACCCTAGAAACCTGACTATCATTTTCGGCTTGAATTCTATTTTTGAACTCGTCAAAAAAGAACTTTGCCCGCTCCTTATTTCGAGAATGGTTTTCAATATATTTTTCGATAAATGCCATTCCTAGCGAGCCATGATGATATTCCGCCTTGTCTTTTAAATGATCTGCTAACTCACTACCACTCGGAAATTCATGTAAGTTTTCAAATACCCCGAATTTCCCGGTATCTGCCGGAATATTTGCAATCTGGAGAGTTTGACCATCTTTCGGGCTTTTTCCGATACTTTGCATTATTGAACGAAGGTCAATTTCCCCATTAGACAAGAACAAAAGTCTCCACGTTTTGGTTTCTCGATTTTCAAAACCTTTATTACTTCGCTCTTTACCGGTACCGTTCGCCAACATATAAACGATGTTATCCATCTCATACTTATTGGCTTCCCCAATCTCGTCCAGAATCAAAGTATTGTCGTTATGGATTAGGGCAATTTGCTCTAAAGCATTACCGGTAGATCGCCAAGTTTTAAACCGGCTTCGATCACCCCAAACACTTACCGCAACATGGTTAATGGTACTCTTACCAATTGATGAACCACCAACCACATGAAAACCACCTCCGGGTACATTCAAATCCTTCAATAAGGTTCCGGCTAACGACAACGAAACAGCAAAGATTAACATCTTGAACATTTAGGTTTTTGACTTGAACATCAGTTAAGGGCAAGGCTAGGCTTCTTTATTGAAAAGGGTTATAGCGATTTTTGACGGTATTGAACAAAAATTAAATTTCAATACCGTCAATTTTGTGATGATGTCAACAGATTAAGTGAGATTACGTGAGACTCTAAAACGACCAGGAAGCCTTTAAACACGTTATTTTAGGCATAAAAAAAGCCGTCATAAGACAGCTTAATTTAGAAATATGGTGGCTACACCGAGATTCGAACTTGGGACCCCATCATTATGAGTGATGTGCTCTAACCAGCTGAGCTATGTAGCCAAAATGTGGTGCGTATTATAAGCATTGTTTGAATGCTGTCAATACTAATTTTATAAGTTTCTTAAAGTTTTTAGCTTTAGGTATTTCAATGCATTTAAGAAAGATACCGGCCGGTAATATTTGATAAAAAAGCACTAACCAAGTTTGTGTTTTTCTGGAAAATTCAGAACAACAAAACAGTTAAGCTTTTAAACAAATTTTATTTGAGCCTAAGATAAATTTTCAAAGGCAAAGCTGTTAAATGAAAGCGTACAACGAGTACGCGTCCATTTAACAATGCAGGACTTGGAAATTTAGCAACGGCTGAATTGAAATTTTAGACGTTAAAGCGGAAATGCATCACATCGCCATCTTGAACGATGTATTCTTTCCCCTCTAAACGCTGCTTACCAGCAGCTTTGGCGCCCGAGTCACCCTTATGCTCAATATAATCATCATAAGCAGTGACTTCAGCACGGATAAAGCCTTTTTCAAAATCTGTATGAATTACGCCAGCTGCTTGTGGCGCTGTCGCGCCTTTTTTCACAGTCCATGCGCGAACTTCTTTCACGCCGGCCGTAAAGTAAGTTTGCAAGCCTAATAATTCATAAGCGGCACGAATCACACGGTTTAGACCAGGTTCTTCTTGACCCATTTCCTCAAGGAAATCGACTTTATCTTCATCATCCAACTCAGCAATTTCAGATTCAATGGCTGCACAAACAGGAACAACAACGGCACCCTGTTCTTCAGCGATTTCACGGACTTTGTCTAGAAGAGGATTATTTTCAAATCCATCTTCATTCACATTGGCGATATACATCATTGGCTTAATGGTCAAAAGCTGCAAGTCACGAAGCAGCATTTTTTCGTCATCCGTCAATTCAACCAAACGAATCAATTTACCGCCTTTGATTTCTTCCAAAACACGCTCGTAAAGTGCCTGACGCGCTTGGGCTTCTTTATTTCCAGATTTACCCAGCTTAGCTTGTTTTTGAGCATTTTTTTCCAGAGACTCAGAGTCTGCCAAAACCAGTTCCATATTGATAATTTCAATATCCGAAATCGGATCAACCTTCCCCGCAACATGGACGATATCATCGTTCTCAAAACAACGTACGACCTGAACAATGGCATCCGTTTCACGAATGTTTTGTAGAAACTTATTCCCTAACCCTTCCCCTTTGGAAGCCCCTTCAACCAAACCAGCGATATCCATAAAATCAACTGTTGCTGAAAGAACACGCTCTGGATTCACGATTTCTGCTAGCGCATCCTCACGAGGGTCAGGAACCGCCACCACTCCAACATTTGGATCAATTGTACAAAATGGGTAGTTCGCCGATTCAATTCCGGCATTCGTTAATGCATTAAAAAGAGTTGATTTACCAACATTTGGCAGTCCAACGATACCGCATTTAATTCCCATCGAAGTCTCCTTAATCAGGGGTGGGTAAGAGAAAATTTAAGATTTGGTGTGCAGAATCATCATCGCTTTTTCGATGTCGCCTACTGCAAGTTCTGGAATGATTTTCGATGCTCGATAACAAGCATCATCAATGTCTTGACGGTCAGTTTTTGAAGGCGCTTTAAGCACATAATCGACGACTTGGTCACGATGCCCTGGATGATCTATGCCTATACGCAGACGCAAAAACTCTTTTCCCATGGCCGCAATCGTATCGCGCAGCCCATTATGACCACCATGACCACCGCCTTTTTTCAATTTTGCCACACCGACGGGCAAATCCAGCTCGTCATGCACCACTAAAATCGATTCAACAGGGATTTTATAGAATTTGGCTAGGGCAGAAATCGATTGTCCACTGCGATTCATAAACGTCGCAGGTTTTAACAACCAAACATCTAAACCGTTACTTTGAACTCGCGCCGCTTGACCCAAGAATTTGGTTTCTGGACGAAATACTGCACCGTATTGGCGAGCTACTTCGTCCACAAACCAAAAACCAGCGTTATGTCGGGTTAAATCATATTTGTCGCCCGGATTTCCAAGACCGACAATTAATTTAATCTTTGACATAAACGCTGGCTCTTTAGTTTAAGCAATTAAAGGCTTATTAACCTTTACGCTTAGGCTTACCGATGTTTACAACCGCTTGGTCGTAGTCAGTGTTACCGTGCGTCAGAGCTGTAATCACAACACCTTCAGGCATTGTTAGCTCAGAAAGACGCATTGAAGTACCTGCTTCCATTGCTGAAACATCTACATTGATTGATGCTGGAAGATCTTTTGCCAAACAACGAACTTCGATAGTTGGTTGTAGGAAAGACATTAGGCCACCCATTTTCACACCTGGTGCTGTCGACTTACCAGTGAATACTAATGGAACTTTCTTAGTAATCATGTTGCTTTCGCCAGCGCGCTGAAGATCGATGTGCGCAACTTCGTTGCTTGCTGGGTGACGTTGCATATCTTTTACAACGACTTGCTCAGAATCACCACCATTAACATCAACTGTGATAACACTGTTATACATATCATTGTTGTCAAATGCGTGAGCGATGAAGTTTGCATCAAATGCAACTGAAACCGCTGCTTTATCTGCACCGTAAATGATTGCTGGTACTTTACCCGCACGACGAAGGCGGCGGCTCGCACCTTTCCCTTCTTCCGAACGGATTTCTGCTGTCCAATTTAGACCCATTGTTCTTCTCCAAGATTGATAGTTATATTAGTGAAACTATCGATTAATAAAACCCACATTCGCGACCAAATATGAGCAGAGCGCGGATTATACTAAAAATTAAAAATAATTCCACTGAATTTTCAACCGGTTAGCCAGTTACATCATTGACATGATTCACCACCGGCCGGTAAGGTTTTACTAATGCCTAGAAACGCAAAACCCCAGACTAAGCTGGGGTTTTGTTTAGAGCGGTTATTATTACTTCAATGCTCCATTAAAGCGGTAACCGACTCTTCCAAGTTAATACGGCGGATGGTTTCACCCAGAAGATCTGACACAGAAACTCTGCGGATTTTCTTACAGGCTCTGGCATCGGCTGATTCTGGAATAGAATCTGTTACAACCAACTCTTTTAACACGGAGTTATTGATGTTTTCAACCGCCGGCCCAGAGAGTACTGCGTGAATTACATAAGCTGACACACTTTTCGCTCCACGATCCATCAAAGCTTTGGCTGCTTTGCACAAAGTACCCGCCGTATCGACCATATCATCGATGATAATGCAGTCGCGCCCTTCGATTTCACCGATAATATTCATTACCTGTGCAACATTCGCTTTTGGCCGGCGCTTATCAATAATAGCCATATCGGCATCAATCGCTTTGGCCACGGCACGCGCACGAACAACCCCTCCCATATCAGGAGAGACAATGGTTACATTTTCCAACTGCTGAGTTTTATTCATATCTTCAACCAACAAAGGTGAACCATAAATATTATCAACTGGAATGTTAAAGAAACCTTGAATTTGGTCGGCATGCAAATCAACTGTCACAACACGATCTGCACCCGCTTGGGTAATCATATCAGCGGATAAACGAGCCGTAATTGGAACGCGAGCCGAATGAGGTCTGCGATCTTGACGGGCAAAACCATAATAGGGGATAACAGCGGTAATACGACCTGCAGAAGCACGTTTGAGCGCATCAATCATGACCAACATTTCCATCAAATTGACGGCTGGTTCTGGTGTACAGGTGGGCTGTAAAACATAAACATCTTGTCCACGAACAGACTCTTTGATTTCAACCATAATTTCGCCATCGCTAAAACGACCGACATCGGCTTTACCAAGAGGAATATCTAAATAAGTGGAAATCTTTTCTGCAAGACTGACATTTGCGTTTCCCGCAAAAATCATGACATTTTTAGTCGCCATTAAAGGGCTCCTGTTGAAGACAAAATGATTTGGGGAATTCGAGAGGTAGATAATGGCAGGGATGGCAGGATTCGAACCTGCGGTACACTGGATCAAAACCAGATGCCTTACCACTTGGCCACATCCCTGTATATCTGCGTCGTTGAAGACAGGTGCGTATTATCCAGACTTTGAAATGCTTCGCAACCCTTTTTTAAAAAAAATTTAAAAAATTCTTCGAGATTACCTTTCTTCTCATCCAAGCAAGCAATTAGCAATGTATTTAACGAATTAGAAACACTTAAATTCCATTAAATAGTAGTACCTTAAACACGCATTTTTTAACACAGAAGTTAATCGTCTAAAAAGCCAGCCGGTACAAATTGCTTAAGCTTGGCAACGGATTCCCAATTTTTAAACTGATTATAGTACGTCTTCCAAAGTTTTTCCGCTTGATCCGTTTGGTTATTTTTTAAGTAAGCCTGAATAAGATGTGCAAACACCTCTTCATCCGCCTCAATATCAAACGCTGATTCTAAATATTCAACCGCTTTGGCATAATCTTGCAACTGATAATACAGCCACCCCATACTATCTAAAATAAAGTAGTTGTTCGGTTCAAGCTCAAGCGCTCGACTTAGAAGCACTTTCGCTTTATCGAGTTTTTGCTGGCGCTCTACATAAAAATATCCCAAACCGTTTAACGCTTCAACATTGTTCTCATTGAGTTCAAGAACCTTTAAAAGGATTGACTCATACTCTTCAAATTCACCAAAATTGAAATGTATATAAGACTTTGCCAACATGACTGGTGTATTACTCGGCTCAATTAGCAAAACCTGATCATAAATATCCAAGGCTTCTTGATATTTCTCTTGGTAACTTTTAAAAATTGCTTTAGCCCGCAACCGCTTGACTTTATTCTGCGGCAAATCAACTGAAATCTTTTCTAATTCCGCGTACGCTTGATCTATATCTCCTTGAGCAAAGAAAATCTCCGCTCGATGCAATAACGCATCCACTTGGAAAGTCGTTGTCACAACCTGACTAAAACTCTGCAACGCCTCATCAAAACGCTTCAACTCTTGCAAGCTAATCCCTTGGTAGTAATGAGAAATCGCTTTATAGCCTTTCTCATCCAGTAATGGTTGTAAATTCTGGATTGCTTTTTCGAATTGATTTTGTTCAATTTGTAACAGAGCAAGCGATAGCCTAGCTTTATGAGCTTCAGGCAGCTTTTCCAAAATCATCTTATAACGAGTTTCAGCGCCTGCATAATCTTCAGCCAAGACTTGCAAGCGCGCCATTCGCTCTTGAACGACAAAATCATCTGGAAAAGACTCTAAATAGCGACCTAAATCCTCGATCCCCACCTGAGTCTTAGAATTATCAACATACAACTTGGCCAATAGTTGGTAAATTTGAGGCTTTTGCTCTTTTTCAACTAACTTGCTAGCTTCCTGCAAAGCCTCCATTGCAAAGTCCGGCATATTATGAGTTGCAGCAACCATTGCCAACCCCAAATGTCCCGACCAAACATCCGGATGCATTTGCACAATCTTTTCAAAGAAAACCAAGCCGGCATCCACAGGTGCCGAAGCAGCTACTCGGCGAGAAGTCACCAATAAATCTTGTTCCATAGGTAATTCAGAGAGCGTCTGATAAGTATCCCACTCTTGCAACGCCTGTTCGACCTTACCTTCCTGCAAACTCAAAATAAATGCAGCTCGCCATGCCAAATCAGCGGAAGGCTCAAGCTCTTTCCATAAATCCGTTGCTTTTCGAATTTTTTCGACGTCGTAGGTCGCCATGGAAACTTCAAACGCTCGTTTAACTAACTTAGTATCAGAAGTATCTTTTGCCAATCCATAAAGCAATTCAAAGGCTGACTCATAACTTCCTCGTCGAAGTAAGATTTCTGCTTGTAGAATTTTCAACATTTGGGCAGAGTTGAGTCGATTATCAGCAATTGCATTGTATGCAGGCACGGGTTCTTCGTTTTCATTCTCCGCTTCTGACGTTTTAAGGTTTTGCGTATTCTGAGCCGCTGGATTTGAACTTAATGAGATATTAGGAGAATTCTTCGTCACTTCACTCGGTTCAATTGGACCCGTTACTACAGGATTTGAGCAGCCCTGCATAAATAATAAGACAGCAACCCATAAACCTTTTTTAACAAAGTTGTGGGATGGACGTTGAATTTCTGTCTCTGTGGTCATTCGGCTCATTGATTTACTCATTATTAATAACTGATAACTTTCAAAATACTAACACTATTTGTTAAATGCACACAATTGAATAGCTTGAGTTACCCATAAACGTCAGAGTGTTTTATAACTTCCCCTGCCTGAAAAAGGCTTTCAAACCCAACAAAATTTATAAAAGCGTCATTTTTTGAACTCAAAGAGAGCTTTGCACGAGTAAGAGATAAAGCATAAATTGAGAAAAAATTTTGTTGAACTAGGCAAAAAGTGCAGGGAATAGCCAGCTATTCTCAAGCTTTTTAACAAAGCTCGACAAGATTTTAGCCAATTTTGGTTATTTATTATTTCGTGCAAAGCTCTCTCAAAGCATGACAATTTATTTACCGGCCGGTGAAAAACACGGGAAAACTTGCAATTACCCTAATTATTTAGCATTATTACGCTCCTTTGATTGCAGATTTATTGCAGCTTTACGAGACCGAACTAAAGTTATTTTGTATGAAGCTAATTACGCTTGGTGTTAATCACGAAACGGCCCCCGTTGACATCCGTGAAAAAGTTTCATTTTCACCTGAACAGTCAAAACAAGCCTCTGTTGAGCTAAAAAAACAGGGGTTGGCCAATGAATGCATTATCCTCTCGACCTGCAATCGCACTGAAATCTATGTCACTCTTAAAGAGTCACAAAGCTCTGAACAGGTTGCTAATGACGATCAACCGTCCATCGTGACCATTGAACGCTGGTTAGAAAAATTCTTTGATATCGACCCTAAAACCCTGACGCCCTATCTGTATCGCCATCAAGAACTTGATGCCGTCAAGCATATTATGCGAGTGGCCAGTGGTTTAAATTCGCTGATTTTGGGTGAGCCGCAAATTTTTGGACAAATCAAAGACGCTTATAATCTTGCACACAAAAATGGCCACATAAATCAGTCTCTCGATACGCTTTTCCAGCATATTTTCAAGACGGTCAAACAAGTTCGCACCGATACAGCCATTGGCAACAGCCCGGTTTCAGTGGCCTTTGCGGCAGTCGCACTCTCAAAACAGTTCTTTGGTGATTTATCCGAGCAAACCGCTCTGCTTTTAGGGGCTGGAGAAACCATTGAACTGGTCGCTCGCCATTTAAAAGAAAGTAATATTGGTAAATTGATTATCGCCAACCGTACATTGGAAAAAGCCCATAATCTTGCAGAAACTTTAGCCGGTTACGGCATTCAACTGGAAGAAGTTGATGACCACTTGCATGAAGCCGATATTGTTATTGGCTCAACTGGCGCACCGCATGCGATCTTAAAACGCGATCAAGTTAAGCAAGCGTTGAAAAAAAGAAAATATCGCCCAATGTTTATGGTCGACATTGCCGTTCCACGTGACATTGAATCCAGCATCAACCAACTTGACAGCGTTTATTTGTACACCGTTGACGACTTACAAGAAATCATCGAAAGCAATAAACAATCGCGCCAAACGGCTGCACTGGAAGCAGAAGAAATTATTGACGTCCAAGCCAGTAACTTTATGGCACAGCAGCTGGCAATGGATCAAGTCAAACCTATTATCAAAAACTACCGTCAGCAATCCATGGAAATCAAGCAACAAGCACTTGAACACGCATTGCACCAGCTTGAACAAGGCAATGATCCTGAAAATGTTGTCAAATTGTTGGCGAACCAACTGACTAACCGCTTGCTTCACACCCCTACTTCTCAGCTCAAACAAGCTGGCATTGATAATAACAAAGGGTTGATTGAAGCCTCTGAACACCTCCTGATTTGTCGTGACCACCAAGCTTGCAAAGTCAAGCCTTAGCGTCTCTTGCAGTCACTATTCCCTAATTTTTAAGAGAGCCTTTTCGTGAAAGAATCTATCCGTTTAAAACTCGACAACCTTGTGGAACGCTTGGAAGAGCTGAATCACCTGATTTCCGATCCTGAAGTCATTTCAGATCAAAAGAAATTCACCGCATTGACTCGTGAGCACGCGCAACTAACCCCGGTGGTTGAAAACTATCAATCGTTTATTGAAACCGAGGCCGACTTGGAAGAAGCCGATGAAATGCTACGTTCCGGTGATGCAGATATGGCAGAAATGGCCAAAGAAGAGCTACCTGAACTCAAAGCTGCTTTAGAAAACTTTGAGCTCGAACTGCAAAAAATGTTGCTGCCAAAAGATCCTCGTGATGACAGCAATATTTTCTTGGAAATCCGTGCCGGAACCGGTGGAGATGAAGCTGCGATTTTTGCAGGTGATCTATTCAAAATGTATTCACGCTATGCAGAAAACATGAAATGGCAAGTCGAAGTGATTAACTCCAACGAAGGTGAGCATGGTGGTTACAAAGAAATCATCGCGCGTATTATTGGTGCCGGTGCCTACTCTCGTTTGAAATTTGAATCCGGCGCACACCGCGTGCAACGTGTTCCAGCAACCGAAACACAAGGTCGAGTACACACATCAGCCGCAACCGTGGTCATTATGGCCGAGGCACCCGAAGTTGAAGAGGTTGAATTAAATCCTGCTGATTTGAAAGTTGATACCTTCCGCGCCTCTGGTGCCGGCGGTCAGCACGTTAACAAAACCGACTCCGCGATTCGTATCACTCATATTCCAACTGGCACTGTCGTTGAATGTCAGGATGAGCGTTCACAGCACAAGAACCGCGCACGAGCAATGTCATTACTTGCAGCTCGCATTATGGATGCCAAACAACAAGTTCATGATGCCGCGATTGCACAAGAGCGTAAAAGCTTAGTCGGAACCGGTGACCGCTCAGACAGAATTCGAACCTACAACTACCCACAGGGTCGAGTCACCGATCACCGTATTAATTTGACGCTTTACAAGCTTGACGATGTCATGAACGGTGGTTTGAACCATGTTGTTGATCCGCTGATTCAAGAACATCAGGCTGAGCAATTGGCAGCATTGAATTCTGGTCAATAAATACCGTATGGCTAGCTTTTGAGAGGGTCTAATGGATAGTTCAGTCACAGCAACCACTCAAGGTTACACCATTGAACAGGTCATACAACTGGCAACGGATGCTCTATTTGGCCTGTCGGATTCACCCAAACTTGATGCGGAGCTATTACTTTGTCATGTTTTAGAGTGTGAGCGAAGCTACTTATATACTTGGCCGGAAAAAATTCTTGGCAACGATCAAGTCCTTGCGTTTCGTGAACTGTTGCAAAAACGCCAACAAGGCCACCCAATTGCCCACCTAATTGGCGAACGTGAGTTTTGGGGACTTCCGTTAAAGGTCACGCCTGACACCTTGATTCCACGACCAGATACTGAAGTCCTAATTGAGACCGCTTTAACTTTATTACCGGCCGGTCAAAATACTAACCTTAGAATCTTAGATTTAGGCACTGGAACTGGCGCCATTGCATTAGCATTGAAAAGCGAACGACCAAACGCTCAAGTCAGTGCCGTTGATTTCTCTGAAGACGCATTAAACATTGCAAAAATCAATAGCCAAAACCTGAATTTACCCATTCAAACCCTTCATAGCAGTTGGTTTCAAAGCTTACCGGCCGGCGAATACTTTGATTTAATTGCCAGCAATCCGCCCTATATTGAAGAAAACGATAAACACTTGACCCAAGGCGATGTTCGATTTGAACCGATCACTGCTTTAACCTCTGGTGTAGACGGTTTAGAGGACATTCGGCTAATCACAAAACAGTCGATTGATTATCTACTACCAGATGGTTGGTTAATTTTGGAACATGGCTACAATCAAGGTGAAGCCGTGCGAGAAATTCTTGCTGAAAATGGCTATCAAACTGTCGAAACACGCCAAGACTATGGTGGAAACGATCGCGTCACCTTTGGGCAAAAGAACGTTACTTAAGGAAAAGATAATGAAACCCGAACTGAATGATGAAGAACTCTCACGCTATAGCCGACAAATCCTGTTGTCTGAAATTGATTATGAAGGTCAATTAAAGCTGGCCAATTCACATGCAGTGGTTTTTGGATTAGGTGGATTAGGCTCCCCTGCTTCTCTGTATCTTGCTGCCGCTGGAATTGGCAAACTCACATTAATCGATTTTGATGAAGTCGACGACTCCAACCTACAACGTCAAATCGTTCATCGAGAAGCCAATATCGGTGAGTTAAAAGTTGAATCGGCAAAATCCAATCTTGCCAAGCTCAATCGTTTTATTGAAATTGAAACTGTCGGAAAAACACTAGAAGAACAAGAAATTGAAGCGCTTGTCTCATCTGCCGATGTGGTACTGGATTGCACGGATAATTTTGCCACACGATTCATGCTCAATCGGGTTTGCTTTAAAACCCAAAAACCACTCGTTTCAGGGGCAGCCATTCGCTGGGAAGGGCAATTGAGCACTTATGATTTTCGTCAGGAGAGTTCACCTTGCTATCAATGCCTCTATCCAAATGAAGGCGGTGAAGAATTAACTTGCTCACGAAATGGTGTCTTGAGTCCTGTGGTTGGCATGGTCGGCTCCATGCAAGCAGTTGAAGCGATTAAAGCCCTGCTTAATTTACCCACTTTAACCGGTAAACTGATGATTATCGATGCTTATAGCATGATGATTCGTACATTGAATTTAAAGAAAGACCCTGAGTGTACGCATTGTAGCCAATAAACCCAAATAAGCTTTACCGGCCGGTAAGAATAATTATTGCCCAGGCTGTTGGCGTGGAATCAAAGTCTGATTGCTCGTCGTCAATGGCTCTGATACACCTTGCTGAGATTTATCAACTTCGATAATGACTCGACGATTTAAAGAACGTCCATAAGGCGTATCGTTCGGTGCCACAGCCTCGTTATCCGCCTTTCCAATAATGCTAATCAAACTCTTGTCCACATCCATGTAGATAAAGGTTCTGGCAACCGTTCCAGCACGAGCAGCGGAAAGTTCCCAGTTTGAAGGAAACTGGAAATTGTTAATAGGCACGTTATCTGTGTAACCCGTGATCGTCATAAGTTGTCCACGCCCGACCAATGTCATAGCCAGCTTTTCTAACTCCTCACGAACATCGTCGTTAATCGATGCCCGACCACTTTCAAAAAAACTATCGGATTTTAGAGTAATAATAATCTTTTCGTCGGTTTCCTGAATATCAATGTCTTTTGGGTTCAGTTCTTTCAGAGATTCTTGAATTTCATCCAGAGTGACCGGCGGTTTAAGGTCAATCGGATTAATTACATCCGTCCCTTGGGTCTCACCTTGATTCTCAGCCTCATTAATCATGACGCTATCACCTTGCCCCAACACATTATCAACAAAAGCTTTACGCTGTTCAGGCTCAACAATCGCAATTAACCACATGACCAAGAAAAACACCATTAAAACGGTCATTAAATCCGCTAAGGCAATTTTCCAAGAACCTCCGTGCGCCCCTCCTTCATCATGTTCATGGTATCGACGACCCATAATTTTTCCCAAATAACTTAAAGATAACCGGCCGGTAAATATTCTTTCAAGAACTTCTCCCTAAAAGCATCCAGCCGTAAAGGTAAATCAACCAATTTCATCGCGCTCAAGGCAATATTCCGGTGGTAAAGACTGTCGTCCAATTTCCACCGCTAGACTTGGCGAAACACCATTGGCGTAAGCACTGATAAATTCTGCCGTGACTTCCATTAACATGCGATCTTGTCGAATCATAATTTCAACCGCATGCACAAACGGCGCTAAAACAGCAAACGCCATAAAAACCCCTGTCAAAGTTCCAACTAATGCAGCACCAATCGCTTTACCGATTGCAGCAATATCCATATCACCGCCCAGTAACTCCATAGTTAAGATAACCCCCATTACCGCAGCGACAATCCCGAAACCGGGTAACCAATCTGCGACTTTACCTACCGCCTTTGGCACTTCCGACATGGATTGAGTCGTAGCGCCAATTTGGTTGTAAAGATGGTCTTTAAAGTTTTGGTTCTCTGGTGGGTTCAACAAAAGATAGTTGAAATTATCAACAATAAACTTGGTTAAATCCTTATGCTTCATGACCCGAGAATAGTGCATAAAAATTGGACTTGCTTCAGGTTCAAGCAAGTGCTTTTCAAGGGCCAATATTCCAGATGAACGTGACAAACGTGCCAATTCCTCAAGTAGTCCCAAGGTCTCTTGATACAAACGTTTATTGACTCGATCACCCGAAAAATAGCGTCCCAAAAAATAAAATGTACGCTTCCAAACAACCACTGGGGTAGACGCCAAAAAAGTGCCCAGTGCAATTCCAAGGATGACCACCAATTCTGACGGATGCCATAGAGAGAGAAGATTGCCTCCCATCAGCACAAAACCGCCAAGGAAGCTGAGCATAATAATAATAATTCCGACTGGCTTAGCAATCATAAGTGTTACTCTGCAGTTAAATAATTGATTCTTGAGTAAGGCTTAAGCATTATTTATACCAGTTTATGGACGACACACGATTCTCAAACTATTCGCTAACTTCAATTGCAATGACTTTTTTCAAGGTTCTTGGTAGCACAATGCCTTTGTTTGCTCTGCGACTAAAAGCTTCTTCAATTGCAGTTGGCCCAAATTGCTTTTCGTACTTTTCAGTTTTCAGTGTCAATTTTTGACCAGGTGTAAACGCAAACACCGCATTAAGCTCAACGCCTTTAGGCATTTGAATCAGTTTATTGCCTTTACCTTTCGCAAGCACCGGCAATTCGCTGACAGGAAACACCAACATTCTTGGTTCAGAGGTTACGACCACAACCCATTGCTCATCCTCAGTTTTCGAGTCAACTTTTGGCGCAGGTAACACGCGAACATTTTTCAACCCGGCAACTTTGGGCAAACTGATAATCGCTTTTCCTGATTTGCTTTTTGAATTCAGACTTTCTAGCTCGCACACAAAACCAAAACCAGCAGAAGAACACAAAATGACTTTGTCAGTCGGCGCACCCAGTAAAACTTGCGTGAAATGGCTTTGACTATCGGGATTTAACCGGCCGGTTAATGGCTCACCATGCGACCGTGCAGATGGCAAACTGTGTGCAGGCAAACTATACGCACGACCTGTACTATCAATGAAGGCGGCATTTTGTCGACTATGCCCAATTGCTTGCGACAAGAATTGATCACCGGATTTATACCCGAGAAAAGCACCATCAATATCATGACCTTTTGCAGCACGCACCCAACCATTTTCTGACAATACAACCGTCACCGGTTCAGATGGCAATAAGTCTTGCTCACTCATGGCTGTGGCAACTCTTGCCTCAATCAAAGGTGACTTACGGTCATCACCAAATTCTTTCGCATCGGCTAACAGTTCTTTTTTCACCAATGTTTTCAAGCGAGCAGCAGATCCCAGAATTTTTTCAAGCCTGTCACGCTCCGCAGCAAGCTCTTCCTGCTCGGATTTAATTTTCATCTCTTCAAGTTTTGCCAAATGGCGCAGCTTTAATTCCAACACCGCTTCCGCTTGAATATCGGTCAAACCAAAACGCGCCATTAATACCGGTTTGGGCTTATCCTCTTCTCGGATAATCGCAATCACTTCATCAATATTCAAGAAGGCAATCAGCATCCCTTCTAAAATATGCAAACGCGCCAATACCTTGTCTAAGCGATACTGCAAACGTGCACGAACCGTTTCAGTACGATAGCTCAACCACTCACTGAGTATCATTTTTAAATTTTTAACTTGCGGTCGGCCATTTAAACCAATGACATTAAAGTTTCCGCGATAACTTTTTTCCAAATCCGTTGTCGCAAATAGATGCAACATGGTTGCTTCCACATCAACACGTTTCGAGCGAAGCTCAATGACCAAACGCACAGGGTTTTCATGATCGGATTCATCTCGCAAATCCACGACCATAGGCAATTTTTTATTGCGCATTTGCGTGGCAATCTGCTCTAAAACTTTTGCACCTGAAACCTGATACGGCAACGCTTCAACCACGACATTCACGCCATCTTCCACTTGATAAGCCGCCCTTTGACGAATCGAGCCATTGCCAGTGGTATAGAGTTTTTTCATCTCCTCTGGCGTAGAAATAATATGCGCTTGATTTGGATAATCAGGAGCTGGCATATACTCCATAAGTTCTTCTACGGTCGCCTTAGGATTTTGTAACAACTCCACACAAGCATTCACCACTTCACGTAAATTATGCGGTGGAATATCGGTGGCCATCCCAACCGCAATTCCAGAAGTTCCATTCAATAACACATGTGGAACACGCGCCGGTAAAACACTCGGTTCTTTTAAAGAGCCGTCGAAATTTGGTACCCAGTCCACCGTACCTTGCGAGGTTTCTTCAAGAAGTAATTGACTGAATTTTGACAAGCGAGCTTCGGTGTAACGCATGGCAGCAAATGATTTCGGATCGTCTAGAGACCCCCAGTTTCCTTGCCCATCAACCAAAGGATAACGAAATGAGAAGTCTTGAGCCATTAGCACCATGGCTTCATAACAAGCTGAATCACCATGAGGATGGAATTTACCCAAAACATCCCCTACGGTTCTAGCGGATTTTTTATGTTTGGAAGTCGCTTTTAGTCCAAGCTCAGACATCGCATAAATAATTCGACGTTGTACCGGCTTTAAACCATCGCCAATATGAGGCAAAGCTCTGTCTAAAATGACATACATCGCATAATCGAGATAGGCTTTTTCGGCAAACTCGGCAACACTGCGTTGTTCCACCCCTTCATAATTCAATGTCAAATTACTCACGCTCGGTTCTCTCCAACCAATTTCTTGAAACA
Source organism: Thiomicrorhabdus indica (assembly GCF_004293625.1). Lineage (NCBI taxonomy): Bacteria > Pseudomonadati > Pseudomonadota > Gammaproteobacteria > Thiotrichales > Piscirickettsiaceae > Thiomicrorhabdus > Thiomicrorhabdus indica. The sequence goes on from NZ_CP033040.1 coordinate 2,331,540, forward strand.
ATGTTATTCAATAAAAATTACTTTCCCATACCAGCAAGCACTTTAAAAAGACGCCATAAATCCTTCTCTGAAGGCTTTTATACCCGAATGGGTGCTGCGCAGACCATCTTGGTCTGAAATCTTTTTACAAGTGCGTATTGGTAGCGGACTGCATATTATGAACCAACGTTAATCGCTCATTTTGCCAACCGCGCAAGAGACAAATGACTTGGCTTTTGCGCCAGCGGCTTTTAGGCCTTCCACGGTGCCGGACTCAGGATAGCCCATTTTTAATAAAGTCTGCGCAATCTTTTCTCGAACAGAACCCTCTGGCTTAATATTGGGCGCTAAACTCAGTCTTACACAACCTGCTTCAACATCCACAGTGACAGTTTCAACTTCATCCATCGCTTCCAATTGCTTGCGAATACCGTTTGCACAACCACCACATTTAATATTTTCAACTTGAAATTCCATGGTCTCTCCCTCATCTTTTTAAAGGCTTAGCTCGATTGACTATTCTATAACGATTAGAATGTCAGATTCCATTAACAACCCTAATGAAGGCGCGCAATGTCAGAATTACAACAGTCATATCGCCACCTCCCCAAGCACTTTTATTCAGATGTTCTTCCTGAACCGGCGATAGACAGCCGTCTAATTGATCTTAACCCAGACATTATCGAGACGTTAAATCTGACATGGGATGAAAAAACCCTGCATGAGATGACCGCAGGCAAACTGACATCGAAACAGCCGCAACCCATTGCACAGAAATATACCGGACATCAATTTGGTTATTACAACCCCGACCTTGGCGATGGGAGAGGCATGTTATTGGGCGACATTCAAACCGATACCGGCCGGTATGATTTGCATTTAAAAGGCGCAGGGCAAACGCCATACTCCCGCCGAGGCGACGGTCGCGCAGTTTTGCGCTCATCGGTCCGAGAGTATCTGATTGGCGAAGCCTTACATTATTTAGATGTTCCAAGCTCTCGTTGCTTAAGCTTATGCCACAGCCCTGAACCTGTTCGACGTGAACGTTTTGAAGACCGCGCCACTTACATTCGTGTGGCAAAAACACACATCCGCTTTGGGCATTTTGAATGGTTAGCGGAACTTGGCTCTCGACAAGACTTTTACAAGCTAGCAGATTTTGTCATTGAAAGCGTCTACCCTCAATTACAAAGTTTACCGGCCGGTGACAAATATGTGGAATTACTCAAAACAATCGTTGCAAACACCGCCAAGCTCATCGCAAAATGGCAAGCGGTCGGTTTCTGTCACGGCGTGATGAACTCAGACAATATGTCCGTGGCCGGCGAAACCTTTGATTTTGGACCTTTCGCGTTTTTGGACGACTTTCAAATTCACTACATCTGCAACCATTCCGATACCGAAGGTCGCTACGCCTACAGTCAGCAACCCAATATTGGTTTATGGAACTGCCAAGTTCTAGCGCAAGCCTTTTTAACGATCATCGATCAAAAACATATTCAGCCAATTTTGGATACCTATGTCACCACTTACAACCAAACTTATTTAAATCATATGGGCGCAAAATTCGGCTTAGACCAAATTCAAGAAACTCAACGAGAATTCATTGGAAACAGCTTAATTCTGATGGATCAAAGCCAAATCGATTTTCACCAATTCTTTCACAAGCTGTCACGACTAAATCCTTCTAACCCTGAAAGTTTTTATCAATTTGTCGGACATTCAAAAGCATGGCGTAATTGGTGCGCTGAATATCTTGAACATGCTCAGGAAAATCCGCATGCAGACTCACTCAAACAGTCAAACTTAATTCGTACTCAAACAGCAAAATTTGTTTTACGTAATGGCATTTTGCAACGCATTATTGAACAATGCGAAAAAGGCGACTATGAGCTGTTAAAACAGACCCGAGAATGGCTAAAAACACCTTTCGAACCGGCCGGTGAATTAGTCGAACATTTCCCCGAATTTTTGCAGCCGCCTGCCGGAAATGAAAAAGCAATTGCATTAAGCTGCTCATCCTAGGGTCTGTTGACAATTCAGACTTGACTCTGTTGCTGCTTAAAAATGCAGCAATCACGACGCTCAGAGCGCCGTTTAGTGCGGCACATCCCTGTGCCTTACCCCTTCGGGGCTTACGCTTAAAAACGCTCCAAGCGTTTTTTTGGTTATTCCAAATAAGCGATGAGCAACAAAGAGTGCGACATTTTTAAGCGCAACCCGTAGGGCTCAAGCCATTTTTCTCGACTTACCCCTTCGGGCGTCGAGTTCTACGTTTGCCCCAGCAGTGTTAGAAATTCGCTCAAATAGAATAACTACAAGGTGAATTGGCTTTAGCCAAGAGAAGGCACTCTGGGGTGTTCCACGCTCTTTCTGCCTTGCTGGAACGAAAAATGGTTTGAGCAGAGCCTAATTATGAATTTTCAACAGACCCTAGAAGATGAGCGAAAAATTTCTTAAGGCAAAACAACTTCCTAGCATTTCTAATGCTAAACACGGGGGAGTTTTTTGCCAAGCCTATAAAGAAAACATACACTTAAAAAATCGAATACGGACAGGCGAATTTACCAAGAAAATTTTGGACGCACAGCATGCAACATCATCCAACAGAATTTAAGTTGAAACACCTTATCAGTGCATTGATTATCGCTCTAATCAGCGTCAGCCTGCTGTGCAGATATTCAGCTCTTTAACACTTCACTACCAACTTGATAAGAAAACTCAACTCGAAAACCTGCTCAAATATGAACAATCATCCATCCCAAACCTGTCACCGGCCGAACTCAAAAAACACCTGCACAACCAATGGCAAATCTTTCAACTCTCCTACCCCGCTACCGAATTAGCCATTGTCGAATTTTCTGACTCTGGTTCCAAAGTTATTTTTTCAAGTTTCCAAAACACCCCACAATCGCACCAAAGCTCTCTAAACGAACGAATTTTGCAACTTAGCGAAAAAAGATTGCTAGAAACGCCAAAAGATCAAGACTCAAGCATAGTCGAGTTTCTGAACCAACAGTGGCAAAGTTTTTTAGACAGTGAACAATTTCATTTGCAATCATTTATGCCTGAGAACGGTTGGTATCTTGCTAGCTATCAGCCACACAACTGGCTACCCCCATTTGCTCAAAAAAGTCTATCGACAACTCTTACAATTTTAGCAATCACCATTACTATGATTGCTTTCGCATTTTTCTTTAGTCTGCAAAAAACCACAAAACGGCTCAACAGCACTCAAGAGCGCTATCAACAATTTCTTAATCAAAATCTCGACTGGGTTTGGGAAACGGATACCCAAGGCATCATTATTTACAGCAGTGATCACAGCTTTAACCTGCTCGGAATCGATGCCAACCGACTCCTTGGTATTAGCCTTTTTTCATTGATTGAACAAACATACCACCCAGAAGAGATAAAAAAATTACGACACTCACTGACCCAAACAGACCCTTTTTTCAATCTGGAATTTGCGCTAAAACATTCGTCAAAGAAACGTGTCTATGGCGTATTTTACGGCCAACCTTTTTTTGACAATCATAATCAGCTTCTGGGTTTTCGTGGGACGTGTCGCAACATTAGCGCTTATAAAAAACGACAAAATGCGTTGATTGAACAGTTAAATTTTGATCCTGTCACGCAATTACCTAATCGAGTTTACTTAATGAACAGCCTAAATCGGCTCTATCAATCAAAGGTTGTAGGACAACACTACGCCTTGATATTACTCGACTTAAACGGCTTACAGGAAGTCAATGATTTTCATGGCCATCGGTACAGCACATTGGCACTGCACTTAAGTGCCGAACGCATTCGAAAAGCCGTCGCACAGAAAAATTTAGTCTGCCATCTGAACGGAACCGAATTTGCAGTTTTGATTCGCACCCCTCACGCCACCAAAAAATCCATCACCGCTCAAATGGAACTTTTGGCGGAAGAACTTATCTATGAACTTGAGCAAACAATGATTTTCGAAGAGCACAGCATCATGCTCAAGGCCAATATCGGTATTGCACTTATCCCAGAAAACGGTAACCAAGCACCTAAAATTTTATCGAGTGCAAACCAAGCGCTCTATGAGTCGAAACAAACTGGGTATGGTCGTTATCAATTTGCCTCGACCGATCCGACAAATTATGAACAAGCACACTACAAAACTGCGGAACAACTCAAAACTGCGCTGGAAAAAAACCAGTTCAAGGTGAAATATCAACTTCAAGTAAATACTTTGCAACAAAAAATCATAGGACTTGAAGCATTACTTCGTTGGCAGGATCCAGATACCCAAAAATCATACCGGCCGGTGAATTTATTCACATTGCTGAAGAAATGAATCAAATTATCGATCTCGATATGTGGATGCTTAAACACGTTTTTGATGATGGGCAACAACTTATCAGCCAGCTGCGATTACATCCACAAGAAACTGACAACCTGCCAACAATCGTAATAAACCTATCCAGTGATACATTGATTTCAGAGCGATTGAAACCGACCTTGCAACAACTTATAAAAACCACGGATTTTCCGGTTCAAAAACTGAGATTCGAGATATCTGAAAACCAACTGGTTCGTCATGCGAATAAAGCAGCCTGTGCCATCAACGAGCTATCTAAAATGGGCATTAAGTTTAGCATTGACCAATTTGGAACAGGCTGGTCAAACCTCTCTTATTTGCAATCACTTCCAATCAGCTTCATTAAAATCGACAAAAGCAACATCTCAGACATTGCCAATAATCCACAGAGTATGAAACTGACAAAAACACTCATCCAAATGGCTCATTCGCTGCAAATTGAAGTGATTGCCGAAGGCGTAGAATGTGATTCGCAAAAACACTTATTACAACAAAATGGTTGTATTTTCATGCAAGGCTACTTATTCTCGGATATTATAAGCTTGAGAAAAGTCCAATCTATCATCGAGCACAATCTAAATGACCAACCAATCCCTAACTGAAAAACGCTGTTCAGAACGCGTGTTAATTCGCCGGCCGGTGAAGTTCACTCCCTTAAAGCATACTGATGCAAGTGATCGCCGTTTGTCACCAAACGACACTCTTGAACATCAACAATGGAATAGTGCGAATTTAATTGATTTATCTGACTGCGGTATGGGACTCATATGCGACCGCGTAGCTCAACCCAACGAGTGTTGGCTTATCTCTCTGACCTTACCTACATACGATAATGATTCACCTCTGATTCTAAGAGCCAAAGTAATTCGTAGCGAAAAAATTCGTCAGCAATACCTTATCGGATTGGAAATGCTTCATCCAAGTGCTCACGATTTAATCGTCATTCATGATTTTTTTCGTTACCACCAACGTTTTTTTGCCTAAAATACCCCTAATGATGCGGTGTTCATCACCACACTCACCTTTCAAATCACGAATGAGAATCAACTATGCGGGTAAAAACTGACCGACGGGTCACATTAATTGGTAAAAACGGCCAAGCAAAAGCTCAGATGGTAGACATCTCAACCGATGGGGCTGGTGTATTAACCCCTCGAGGTGCAAAAGTCGGTACAGAACTTGAACTCGTGTTTGAAATTCCGACCGCAGAATATTTCCAAACGTTGAAGATTCTCGGTACAGTGACACATCGCCACCATGCCGAACAAGGCATTTACCTTGAACTGACTTTTGACGATTTATCGTTTCAAGAAGAGCGCTACATTCGAGAGTTCGTGGATTATAAAAACCGCCTTCATGCAATGGGAAAACGTTCCTACGGATCACCCTACTAAAACAGAGAATACAATTATGGATTGCTCTGAAAATCTATTTCATACAAATAGAACCGTATCTCTCAAGTAATGCTTGCATACCTTTTAGAGAGAATTGGTAATCATGTTTTCCCAATTTCCGGTGTTCAAAGCTGACCTGAATCACTTGCCCTTGCGAAAACTGATTCAACATTTCACGATACCCTTCATTCATTAAACGCAGTGCTTTTTGCGCACCTTCCGAGCTCATTTCAATTCGTAGCTTATTGGAGATTTCATCCGCATTTAGAGTCGGTTTAAGCACGGCTTGCAAACCTGAAACAGGTTGCGTTTTGAGACCTTTAACCGAATAAGAAGCCGACATGAACTTCGGTGTTTCGCTTAAAATTTCATCATCAAATAACAAAACTTGAAAGACAGGGAATGGCGACATCGTGGAGCAACCCAATCCAAAATAAGCGGCTTTATCAACCATCTTGGTAAACGCCTCCAACTCCATCACATCGCCATACATGTCGTTATACAAACTTATGTGATAATCTCCGAGCACTTCCGTTCGATCGGCTGCATGCACCGTGTAAACATTCGAAACCAATAAGCTTGATAATACGATGACAGAGTTTTTTAAAATCGCCGAAAAGAATTTACCGGCCGGTACAAAATTCATAAACGTCCTTTTTTGTCCATTTTGAACAGATGGTAGTTAAGCTTTATGATTGAACAGGAATAAAAATCCAATTCAAACCTGACTCAAATCTGCCAAATCCCCTTTTTCCTCAAGCCACTGCTTACGGTCACCGGAACGTTTTTTCGCGAGTAACATGTCCATCACCTCCAACACTTCAACCGCTTTATTGGCATCAGACTGAACCGCACTCTCCAGCGTTGCAAACCCTTCTTCCTCTTCAGCCAAAGGTTTAGGGGGTGATTTAGGGGTTGGTTCAGATAAATCTAAATGCGCTTGTATGTCCTCTTGATTCAACTCAAAGTCTGAATCTGGAACATTCACTTCTGGTAATTCTTCACCGGCCGGTAAGATTTGATCCGGCTGAATTTCTTGTTCAGCATTCATCTGCAACTGAACCAAACGACGACTTTCCGGCAACATGGTTGTTTCTCGCAATTGCGCAGGATTCATTTCACCCAATCCTTTGAAACGCGTCACTTGGATTTTCCCCTGCAATTTTTCCGCCGAAATTCGATCTAAAATCCCTTGGCGTTCAGCCTCATCCAATGCATAAAACACTCGTTTGCCTACATCCACTCGATATAACGGTGGCATAGCGACATAGATGTGACCTTGCTCAATGAGCTTTGGAAAGTGGCGAACAAACAACGCACAAATCAGTGTTGCAATGTGCAAACCATCGGAGTCTGCATCCGCCAAAATACAGATTTTTCCATAACGCAATCCGGTTAAATCATCCGATCCTGGGTCAACACCGATCGCGACCGAAATATCATGAATTTCTTGTGAACCCAACACTTGGCCAGAATCCACTTCCCAAGTGTTCAAAATCTTGCCGCGTAGCGGCATAATCGCCTGAAAATTTTTATCGCGCGCTTGTTTAGCCGACCCACCGGCTGAATCCCCTTCTACTAAAAACAACTCAGTCATCGCCAAATCGGTTTCGGTACAATCCGCTAATTTTCCGGGTAATGCTGGCCCAGAGGTAATTTTTTTACGCGTCACTTTCTTCGCTTTTTTCGAGCGGTTACTGGCGTTTTGAATCACTAAATCGGCGATCTTCTCGGCCACATCGGTATGTTGATTAAGCCACAAGCTCAACGCATCCTTGACCACTCCAGAAATAAACGGTACACACTCTCGTGACGATAAACGCTCTTTGGTTTGCCCTGCGAATTGCGGTTCACGTAATTTAGCTGACAACACAAATGCAACGTTCAACCACGCATCTTCCGGTGTAATTTTGACACCTCGCGGCAACAAGTTACGGAATTCACAAAATTCTCTTATTGCCTCTGTGACACCGGCACGCAATCCATTTACATGGGTTCCACCCTGCGGAGTGGGAATTAAATTCACATAGCTTTCTTGTAAGCCTTCACCCGGCTCCTGCAGCCAAGTAATCGCCCATGAAACGGCTTCATTTTCAGATTGCGACTCACCAATAAAACCGTCTTCCGGCAAACGTTCTCGTTCGGCTAGGGCATCATTCAAATAATCTTGAAGACCATTTTCATAGCACCACTCTTCTTTGGCTTTTGATTTTTCATCAATAAAGGTGATTTTAAGCCCAGGACTTAACACTGCTTTCGCTCTTAAAAGGTGTTTAAGCGGATTCAGAGCAAACTTAACGGAATCAAAAAATTTGGCGTCCGGCCAGAAACGAACAATGGTTCCAGTGTTTTTCTTGCCCACCTTGCCAGTGATTTCCAGTGACGAATCCAAGTCGCCATTTGCAAAAGCAATATGGTGCAATTTTGCATCGCGTTTAATTTCAATATCGACTTTCAGCGATAATGCATTAACCACGGAAATCCCTACACCATGCAAACCACCAGAAAATGCATAGCTTTTATTGGAGAACTTCCCACCTGCATGCAAGCGAGTCATAATGACTTCGACCCCAGAAACGCCTTCTTCTGGGTGGATATCGACCGGCATACCTCGCCCGTTGTCTTGCACACTCATCGAACCATCGTCGTGATGTGTCACAATAATCTGCGATGCAAAGCCAGCCAAGGCTTCATCCACACTATTATCAATCACTTCCTGCGCCAAATGGTTTGGACGCGTCGTATCGGTATACATTCCCGGACGTTTTCGAACAGGGTCTAAACCGGTTAAGACTTCAATTTCGGCAGCATTATAGTTTTCACTCAAAGCTTGGGCTCCTCAGTGCTAAAATAGCATATTGACTATCGCGATAAAGGTTTGGCAACTCGTGGCAGATAAACGTGAAAATGAAATTTTATTTTCCGCTGCCTATTTCCAAGCCAAAACCTAAAAAATCATACCATAGATTTCTGTTACAAAAATTCAAACCGTAGACAAACAATGAGCAATCCTATTCAGCTTGAACCCTCTTGGCTAAAGGTTCTTCAACCACAGTTTAACCTTGAATATATGCAACGATTAAAAGCTTATTTAGTTGCCGAAAAAAACGCTGGCAAACAGATTTTACCGGCCGGTAAACTTTGGTTTAATGCATTGAACTCCACGCCACTTCAATCAGTAAAAGTGGTGATTATTGGACAAGATCCTTACCCCAACCCCACCCATCCACATGGACTGTGTTTTAGCGTCCAGCCAGATGTAAAACCCTTACCAAAATCACTCATCAATATTAACCAAGAGTTATTGGAAGACGTTGGTGTCGATAATTCGCACACAGGGTATTTGCAGCCATGGGCAGAACAGGGTGTGTTGTTACTCAATGCGGTTTTAACGGTTGAAGCCGGCAAATCAAACTCCCATCAAAATATGGGTTGGGAACAATTTACCGACGAAGTCATTAAGCAGGTCAATCAACATTGCGACCATTGCGTATTTATTTTATGGGGAGCTTACGCCCAGAAGAAAGGTAAACAAATTGATGCCTCGCGCCACTTGGTTATTAAAAGTCCGCACCCATCGCCCTTATCGGCTTATCGCGGCTTTTTTGGTAGCAAGCCATTTTCCAAAACCAATGACTATCTGATGGCACATGGCAAAACCCCAATCAATTGGCAGTTGCCCTAAGGAATCTCTGATTGAATCAAATAGTTGCGAATAAACTTTATAAGAAGTTTATTGCTGAGCGCCCACTCCCCCTTCGAAGTGAGTTTTATTTCGAGCTTGGTGAAAGCTTCTGAATAGCGATTAAGTTGTTTCTAGACTTACCCTCTAAGAGGCGTCTAGTTCTTCGTTTGAGTGTAACGAGTTCGAAATCGCCAGATGGTGAACCTAGCGAGATAAAACGAAACGAGAGGGGCCAGCTTTCTTTCTTGGCTAGACACCAAGTTCTTTGTTTGATTCGTTTCTCGACTTACCCCTTCGGGCGTCGAGTTCTTTGTGTCTTTTGTCAGCACAAAGAAATGAACAAAAAACTGTTAGTAAGACTTCAAACTTAACACTAAAATCAAAAGTGAAAATTGAACCTTACCAATCACATAATTTACTTACCCGAATTTAACTTCAAATATTCTGTGCTTCCTGAAACCCAGCACTAATTAAAATCTCTACCCGTCGGTTAAGGTTCTTATTTTCCGCTGACGAATTGACCACCACAGGGTGATATTCGCCCATCCCCATGATTGAAAACTGCTCTGGCTGCAACCCACTATTGGTATAAAGTGCCTGCATCACCGCTTGAGCTCGCATAGCGCTTAAAAACCAGTTATTGCGCAACGGAGACAAAGGATCAACCGGATCATTATCGGTGTGACCTTCAATAATAACCTCCGACAACCACTCAAAGCCATTTTGCTTGGCTTTGGCGATGACCTTTGAAGGTTCTGCATTTTCACGAGCTTGTAAAATCGGCGTATCAGAAAGCAGTCTTCCCACTTCATTTAATTGGCTACTTAACAATTCAGTCGGTTGATAACTGGCCGACTCAAATGCCAGCGGATTTTGTATACGCAATAAAATACCTTGAGGCACTCTCGTCACATCAAGCAATGATAGATTCTGTAAGGAAACGTTACTTTGCAAGTACAAGTAGGATTGGTCAATTTGGCGTTCTGACCATTTTTGCAACTGATTAATCTCTGCCTTATTAACGACAATAATCATAATAAAAAAAGTAATCAGCAACGTGACCATGTCTGCAAACGCAAGCATCCATCCTTTTTTGGCACGGCTACGAGCACTCATAACTCGCCTCGTGCAATGACAGAATCATCTGAAATTGTGGATGGTGCTGGCGCTTTCAATACCTCAAAGCCGACCGGTTTAATGACTGGGGTAATATAAATTTCAATACGACGGTTTTGAGGGGCATTGGCATCACTTAGTGCGGGTTTAAAACCACCATAGCCCGCAATCGAAAACTGTGCACGTGGCATTAAACTATGCGTTTGTAAATAGCGCATGACAGCAAACGCGCGAAAACTACTCAATTCAACATTGTCTTTAAAGCGAGCATTTTTAGCCATGGGTCGCGCATCCGTATGACCAGCCACACGGATTTGCATCGTCAAAAATTTATTCTTTTTCTGTAAACGTTTACTCAAGTTCTGACGAATAGCATTGTCATCATTCAACTTTAGGTGCTGCAAAAGCCCTGCCACTTGCAATAAATAAGGAACAAAATCGGGATGGATTTTGGCTTGCGCAGAATCGAATTGAAGAATTTCCTGATTGTGTAATAACTGCGTATCAAAACTCAACCGTACGCCATGATTCAAAGTATTTTCAATACGTAACCAAGGCAAATCGTAGCTCGTCTTATACGCCTCAGATTCCATGTAAATATTTTTAACAAGCTTTTGATACAGCCGCTTATCATCAGAAAATTCCAATTCAACCAACAAAACACTCAGCAAGAAAAAAGCTAACAGCCCGCTAAATAAAGAAATGTAAATAATCAGCCAAGATTTCTTGGCACTGTGACTGGAATCACTTGCTCCAGATGCTCGCATTAAGCGTTTTAAGATGGATGAATGATGTTCACCAGAAACCAATTCTGTACCGGCCGGTAAACCTTTCTCGGACAGAACAGGATGGTTGTCATTGGTTTCAGAAGACAAATGCATATGATCAGCCAGAAGTCATTACGTTATGCTTTGATTTACCGCCTTTTCAATGATTTCCTCTTCAAGATAATCATTCAAATAAGACAATAAACGCTCACGAACCAATAAAGTCGATTCTTGCTGTTTAATCGCCATCACCGCTTCAATAATCATCTCGTTCTGCAACATTTCTGCATCACTTAAAATTCGAAGCTTGCCTGCGATAGGTAAAAACAATAAATTGGCAAAAAGAACACCGTAAAAGGTCGTAACTAGCGCCAAACCCATTCCCGTTAACAAACCGCCTAAGAGCTCGGTTGAATCCGAACCATAAGGAGAAGAGTCACCTCCACCAACCTGAACGGTCATCATCATAATCAACCCCATCACCGTGCCCAGCATTCCGAATGCAGGTGCATAGGTGGCGAGGTTTTCAAAGGCTTCTTGGCAGGTTTGATGTCGAAGGCGAGTTTGCAGTAGACGGGAAATTAGTTTTTGCTTTAGTTGGTCTTTGTCGCGATAAATTAGCATTTCGGTCATGGCAAAACGCAAAAAGCGGTTATCCACCATCTCGAGTTCTTTTTCGAGCGCTAAAACCCCTTTGTTTTTGGCGGTATGGCTGTAACTAACAAGATCGTCAATAAGCTCATCCGGCGTGACCGGTTCGTCTCGAAGCGTTTTAACAAAACCATGAAAAACACATAAAACTTGTTTAAAAGGATAATTGATAAGTAAGGCTGCAAGAGAGCCACCCAGCACGATCGCAAGTGCTTGAGGATTGAAAAAAGCGTCAATCAATTGCTGACTTTCAAAGTCATAAATTCCGCTTCCAATCATAATAAGACCGAGAATCAGTCCCAGCATTGTCGCAAGTTTACTCATGGTATCAGTGCTCGTTTTTTGACAGATACCAGTTTAAAGCAAAGCTTACGCCAATTGTAGTAACAAAATGTACTGGATATTTGTATGGGTTGATTTAACTATAAATTCGCTACACAAAGTCAAAATCTTCTCATCTAGCGCGAAGAACTCACTTTATCATCCGGCTTTATATCTGGAAGCGATTTTTGGAACCACTGTTCAATTTTCTGATTCAGCTCCGCAACACTCAGTTGCTCAAGTTCATCTGACTCAATCGGTTCGCGAATAAAAACTTCAATCGTCCCCGGCTTTTTAATAAAGCTGTTTTTCGACCAGTATTTCCCGGCATTGTGCGTCACAATATAAACAGGAACTTTTGCCTTCAGCGCCAACATGGAACCACCCACATTGATTTTTCCAAGCTCATTGGTTGGCATTCGAGTCCCTTCAGGAAAAACCACCACCCAATCTTCCCCATGCAAACGCTCAACACCCTCTTTCAGCATTTGGTTTAAAGCTTTTCGACCTGCAGAACGATCAATTGCAATCGGATTCAAAAGCTTCATTCCCCAGCCAAAAAAAGGAATACTTAATAACTCACGTTTTAAGACATAGGCTTGTCTTGGAAAAATCTTTTGGAATGCAAGGGTTTCCCAAGCCGATTCATGACGGGCTAAAATCAAGCTTGGTTTGCTGGGGTCAACTTTATCAAGTCCATGAATTTTGTATTTCACACCGCATGTGACACGTAACCACCAAATACAGAATTTAGCCCAATAATGCATAAATTGGTAGCGTGTTTTTACGGGAAACGGACGTGTCAGTTGCCCGAGAACTGAGAAAAGGAGCATTGAACTAATTTGTCCAGTTGCAAATAACAACGAGCGAATAAAGTAAATTATTTGCATAATAAATGGTCAACCAATTGAGCTAAATTTTCAAATACAGGTACACTTTCAAGAAACTCTGGCTGAGCTTGCAGAGTTTTCATACCTTTTCCTGTTTTCACTAAATAGGGATGCATGCCATGGTTTCTGGCAGCCTGCAAATCTCCAAGCGTATCTCCAACCATAGGTTTGCCTTCAAGCGATACATTTAATGCTTTCTCTATCGACTGCAACATACCAGTATTCGGTTTTCTAGAGGGCGAGTTGTCATTGGACAAGTAGGGAGAGAAGCTAATCCAATCAACACCTTCACTGCCTAACTCTCTCAAACCCATTCGCATTTTTAAGTGCATCGCGCTTAAAGTTGCTCGCGAGTAATAACCTCTACGAATACCCGATTGATTGGTCGCAACAGCAACTCTCCACCCTGCCGATTTTAAACGCGCGATTGCCTCCAAACTGCCATCAACCGGAATCCATTCATCGGCCGATTTAATAAAGGCGTCGGAATCGTAATTAATCACGCCATCGCGATCTAAAACAATAATTTTTTCATTCATATTTTATAGACTTAAAAAATCGAACAAGCTTTCATTTGAACCGGCCGGTAAACTTTTTAAAAAGAATCATTTGGCATGAACGACCCGAGTCGAGCGACTCTCGAACGAATTTACAACGCAAGGGTACAAGCCATGTTTTTAAAATAGTTTACTGGCCGGTTTTTCGCTTTTTCTTAAGATCAAAACAAAAAAATTCCCGCGTTTGCGGGAATTCTTAAAACCAATCAATGTTACGACAAACGCGAAATATCCGCGACTTGCAAGAACAATTGATAAATTTGATTCAATAAGGCTAAACGGTTATTTTTCACTTTTTCATCCTCTGCCATGACCATCACATTATCGAAGAAGTCATCGACTTGTGGTCGAATGGTTGCCAGCGAAGCCATTGCCGCTTGATAGTTATGCTCTGCAATCTGCTCGCTGACACTCTCACGCAAGTTTTCCAGGGCGCTCCACAAAGCGGTTTCTGAATCACCTTCAAACAGTCCCGTATCAACTGTTTCAGCAATCACACCATCGACTTTTTTCAGTAGGTTTGCAATGCGCTTATTAGCCGCAGATAAACTTTCCGCTGCATCCATTTGCGCAAAATAAGCCACCGCGGCAATACGCTGAGAAAAGTCAATCGGATGCGCTGGACGACACACACGAACAGCTTCAAACTGCTCGGCTGAAATCCCTTGATCAGCATAGTAAGCTTTCAAACGACTGATAATGAAGTCGTAAATTTCATCAATAAGAATCTCATTTTCAGTAGCACCTTTTTTTGTAACAGTAGCCGTTCCGCTTGTTCCCGAACGTTGCGAACTTTGATATTCAAGATGGAGCTTCCAACTTTCGGTAATCAATTGACGCAAATCTAAATCGAGTTTTTGCTCAATCATAATACGCAGCATACCCAAGGCCGCACGACGCAATGCAAATGGATCTTTATCGCCAGTTGGGATTTGACCGATACCATAAATACCCGTGATAGTGTCTAGCTTGTCAGCAATCGCTAAAGCCTGAGCAACGCCACCGGCCGGTAAATCATCCCCAGCAAAACGTGGTTGATATTGTGCGGACAAAGCTTCGGAAACTTGAGTATCTTCGCCCATTTCGGTTGCATAATAACGCCCCATAATACCTTGCAAATCAGGGAATTCACCGACCATTTCACTCATCAAGTCACATTTCGACAATCGCGCAGCTCTTTCACACAACGCTGATTCAACGCCCAATCCTCGACCAATTTTCACAGTCAGTGTTTCTAAGCGCTGAACTTTATCGAACAAGGTTCCTAACTTTTGCTGGAAAACAACCGTTTTTAAGCGGTTCAAGAAGTCATCTAAAGGATGCTTGCGATCTTGATCCCAGAAGAACTTCGCATCCGACAAACGAGGACGAATCACACGTTCATTTCCATCTTTCACCGATGCTGGATTTGAGCTTTCAATGTTTGAAATAGTAATAAATTTGGCCATTAATTTGCCATTGGCGTCCAACATGTGGAAATACTTCTGATGACCTTTCATCGCTGAAATCAATGCTTCAGATGGAACGCTCAGGAAGATTTCATCGAAGTCGCCTACAACAGCTTGCGGCCACTCATTCAAGGCTGTGACTTCATCCAACAAATCTTCATCAATTTGTGCCACGCCACCGTGTTCTTTGGCAGCAATTTCAACTTGCTGGCGAATCATATCGGCACGCGTTGAAAAGTCTGCTTGGACATAGCCTTGAGTACAAAGCGTATTGATATAGTCACCAGGATTCGCAATCGTGATTTTTTGAGGCGCATGGAAACGATGTCCTTGCGTGGTGTTTGAGGTTTGATGTCCAAGAATCGTCGCAGGAATCACATCAGAATCTGCCAACATCACCGCCCAATGCACAGGTCGCACAAATTCAACGTCTGACGCTCCCCAGCGCATACGCTTCGGAATCGGCAATTTTGCAAGAGACTGGGACACAATCGCCGGCAGTAATTCTTTGGCATCTTGCCCTGCTTGTTCCATGAAATACACCATCCAAGTGCCTTTCGGTGTTTCTTGCTCAGACAGTTCAGCAACCGTTACGCCACAACCACGAGCAAAACCTTCCACAGCTTTGGTTGGATTTCCGTCGGCATCAAAGGCGGCTTTTTTGGCTGGGCCCTTTCGCTCAACCGTTTTATCGGCTTGTTTCGCTTGCAGCTCTTGAACACGAACGGCTAGACGGCGTGGAGAAGCATAAAGACTCACTTCACCATAGCTTAATTCTGCATCAGCAAGACCCGCTTCAATGCCTGACCCAAAAGCTTCAGACAGTTTTTTCAGTGCCTTTGGAGGCAATTCTTCCGTTCCAATTTCGACTAGAAAATCAAATGTCGCACTCATTATTTTGCCTCCTGCGTAGATTTCACCAATGGGAAGCCTAATGCTTCACGCCCTTCGAAATAAGCTTCAGCAATTTGGCGAGCCATCGTACGAACACGACCAATAAAACGCGCACGTTCCGTCACAGAAATCGCATGACGGGCATCCAACATATTGAATGCATGAGAGGCTTTCAGTACTTGTTCATAAGCAGGTAAAGGCAATTTATCTTCAACTAACTTAGCGAAGATTTCTTCGCACTCATCGAAGGTGCGGAATAATTTTTCAGTATCGGCTTTTTCAAAGTTGTATCGTGACATTTCCACTTCATTTTGATGAAAAACATCTCCATAAGTGACTTTACCTTCTGGGCCGTCTACCCATGTCAAATCGTAAACGGAGTTGACCCCTTGCAAATACATTGCAATTCGTTCAAGGCCATAAGTGATTTCTCCCGTTACTGGTCGGCACTCCAAACCACCCACTTGTTGGAAGTAAGTGAACTGTGTCACTTCCATGCCATTCATCCAAACTTCCCAACCCAATCCCCAAGCACCGAGCGTTGGTGATTCCCAGTTATCTTCGACAAAACGAATATCATGCTCTAACGGGTCAATACCCAAAGCACGTAACGAATCTAAATACAGCTCTTGAATATTATCTGGCGAAGGTTTTAACATCACCTGGAATTGATAATAATGCTGAAGACGGTTCGGGTTTTCACCATAACGCCCGTCCGTTGGACGGCGACACGGTTGTACATAAGCAGCACGCCAAGGCTCAGGGCCAATTGAACGTAAGAATGTTGATGGGTGAAAAGTTCCTGCACCCATTTCGTTATCGTAAGGCTGCATGACCACACAGCCATGACTCGCCCAGAAAGCTTGCAAGGTTTGAATAAGCCCTTGGAAGGTATTGATATCTGTTGCTGCTTGTGCCGACACCGAAAAACCCCTTAGTGTTATTACAATGCACCGAGTGCATTCGTTTAAAATTGTAGATTTTGAAAATCGCAAAATTATAACGTATTTTGACGCTGGCTTTTGAATCGTTTAATGTAACTTTCGACTTGATTAAGTCCATTTGAAATTCACGCAAGACTTAAGGAAAACCTATGGAACTTGAACAACTTGAAAACCAGTGTCAAGAACACCTTAATGCCTTTGGTTTAAAGTGCCCAATGCCAGTCATTAAGTTGCAGCAAACCGCTCGTAAACTTGAAAAAAACGCAATTATTTCGATTGATTTTGACGACCCGGCCGGGGCTAAAGATATCGCAAATTGGGCAAAAGTAAACAAGCACCAGATTGAAAGTCTAATCGATTTGGAAAAAGGCCAACGTATTTACATGAGTGTGTTAGCAAATAAAGTCACCAAATAGCTTCCCATAAAGGTTTGAGCATTTAAAACCACCGCCCCAAGCGTTATAATTAAACTAATGTTCATACGCAAAATGCAAAGTTGCTGAAATTATGAAAAAACTTGTTCGTTCACGCCCTTTTCCATGGATGGCTAAATGGGTTGCCGTTCCATCGATAGCTCTTTGTTCGGCTTTCCTTATTAGCCTGCCGAGCAATTCGGACGCGAATCTGCCTATTGAGCCAATTAGAACCTCAATGCCTTTGCCTGCACCGAATGCTCTTCTCAGTCTTGAGAACGGGTCTATCAACACCGCACAAAACAAACAAAAAAATGCTCCTATCTCAGTAGAAATCAAAAAAAATGATTCTCTTAGCACCGCTTTAGATCGAGTAGGAATCACGAAACAAGTCATTCACAAATTAGCAACCAGTGAAAACAGCAAGCTGATTACATTTATTAAACCAGGTGATACGCTGAAAGTCTGGCTTGATAGCGACGGACAGCTGGAAAAAATCCATTATCCAAAATCGGCACTCACCACCGTTGAGGTGGTCAAAACTGATTTAGGCTTTCATATCCACAAACAAGTCAAAGATGTTGAAGTTCGAACAGTTGTAACACATGGTGAAATACTTGGTGCATTTTATCCTGCGGCAGAGCGTGCTGGCTTAAGCCCGAAAAGTATTATGGAATTAGCCGACATGTTGGCTTGGGATGTTGACTTTGCGCGTGAACTTCGAGGGGGCGATCGCTTTAAAGTCATTTATGAAAAACGCTACCTGAATGGTGAATACATTGGTGATGGTGACATTCTTGCTGCACAAATCACTACGGATAATGGCCAACAAATTCACAATGGTTTTGTGTTGCGTGAAAATGGTGAAATCATCGGCTATTACGATGAGAAAGGTAACAACCTGAAAAAAGCCTTTTTAAAAGCGCCAATGGATACCGTTCGCATTACCTCTCGTTTCAACCCAAAACGTTTGCACCCGATTTTTGGGGTTAAGAGACCTCATCGTGGAGTCGATTATGGTGCCAAAACTGGCACACCCATTCGAGTGACCGGAAATGGCCAAGTCACCTATCGTGGTTGGAGAGGCGGCTATGGTAAAGCGATTAAAGTTCGTCACACTAACGGCTATGAAACCTTCTATGCCCATATGTCCAAATATGGCAAGTTCAAAAAAGGCCAAATGGTGAAGCAAGGGCAAATCATTGGGTATGTGGGCAGTACCGGAAACTCTACCGGCCCCCACCTTCACTACGAATTCCGTATTAACGGTAAACATGTTGACCCACTGAAGCTTAAATTCCCAGCTGCAGGACCAATTGATGCCAAATATCGCGATCAATTTATGCAAACGTCTAGCTTTTTGTTGTCACAGCTGGATCGAATCAGCACAAATGAACAGTTAGTTCAGAACTTTGAGTAATCGGGTTTGACCACAAATACAGAACTCTATATTGGCCTCATGTCCGGCACCAGTGTTGATGCGGTTGACGCAGCACTGGTCGCTTTCAATGAAGCAGACTCTACGCCCAACTTTCTTGCTTTATATTCTCACCCTATTCCTGAAAACTTGAAAAAAAATCTGTTGGCTTGCAATCAACAAAACACACTTTCACTGGATACGTTTTGCCAGTTACAAGTTTCTACCGGCCGGTTATTTTCTGAAACCGCTCAACAACTTTTAAAACAGGAATCTTTACAGGCGCGTGACATTAAAGCCATTGGTTCGCATGGACAAACAATTTTTCATGCTCCCGGCATTGGCATGAGCCTGCAAATTGGTCACCCTGCAATTATCGCAAAACAGACTGGAATCACGACTGTTGCAGATTGTCGGATTGATGACATGGCTTTAGGCGGCCAAGGAGCCCCTTTTGCGCCTGCTTTTCATCAGTCTCTATTTTCTGAACCGTATCAAAACTCAGTGGCTGTCAATATTGGTGGTATTGCCAATATCAGTTTAATACCGGCCGGTGACTCTCAAGAAGCGCTACTGGGGTTTGATACAGGGCCTGGAAACTGTTTAATCGATGAAGCGTGTCAGCGTTTTTTTAATCAACCATATGATATCAATGGCAAACTAGCTGAATCAGGAAAAGTTCATAGAGAACTATTAGAGAAACTATTTACTGATGACTATTTTAAATATCCTGCGCCCAAAAGTACCGGCCGGGATAAATTTAACTGGCAATGGTTAAATCAGTTTGAAATAGACACAATCGAACCAAGTCATCTATTGGCAACGCTGACAGAACTCACAGCCATCACCATTGCAGAGGCAATTTCAACAAAAAAAGATTACTCAAAAGGCAATATTTGGGTTTGCGGCGGTGGTGCTTACAACCAATATTTAATGCAACGTCTGCAAGCACATTTACCCAATGCAAATGTTCAAAGCTCAAGCAAGAAAAAGATTAATCCAGTCGCTATTGAAGGAATGTTATTCGCTTGGTTGGCAAAACAACGATTAGAACACCGGCCGGTAAATTTAAAAGACGTGACTGGCGCCACAAGGAATGCGATTTTAGGAGGCGTTTGGCAACCCTAAGAAACAAGAACTGGGTAATGAATGGAATAACTTGTTTTCAAAAGCGTCGCAAGCCGAAAATGGCTGCGCCGAGCTCTCAAAGATCAACCAATAATGTGTTTTAAGAGTATCTTTTGAAAATCTGTTGTCGTCTTTAAAATGTGGATACTCCTACCCACGCTCATCCATTGGCAAATAGCATGCCGAGCCTTTCCCTTTATAGATTTGTGTCGGACGGAAAATACGATTGTTTTGTAATTGCTCACGCCAATGCGCCATCCAACCAGCGGAACGAGCCACGGCAAAAATCGGCGTAAACAGACCTGGATCAAAGCCCATCTCTTTATACAAAATACCCGAATAGAAATCGACATTTGGATAAACGCCTTTGTGTCCAAGAAGTTCTTCGCACACTTTTTCCACTTCCAAAGCTGTGGCAAAAGAAGCGCTTAATTTTTCAGATTTTCCTTCCAGCATTTTGCTGGATAACTTTTGCAAAATATTGGCACGAGGATCTTTTGTTTTGTACTCTCGATGCCCCATTCCCCAAATCACTTTCTTATCAGCCAAACGGCTTTCAATATAAGGGCGTGCATTTTCAGGCGAACCGATTTCATCCAGCATCTCAATCACTTTTTGGTTCGCTCCACCATGAAGCGGTCCTGAAAGCGACGCAATCGCTGAAGCAATCACAGAACAAGGGTTTGCAAGAGTTGAACCAGTGACCATAGTGGTAAAAGTCGATGCATTAATCGTATGCTCAGCGTGCAAAATCAAAATCGCATCCAACAAACGAGCCCAATCTTTATCAGGCTCCTCACCATTCAACATATACAAAAAGTTCTCAGCATAAGTTAAATCTTTGCGCGGCTCAATCGGGTCGAAACCGTTGCGCATGTGTTCCCACATAGCAACTAGAGTTCCCATGTGTGCGATGATTTTTACCGTTACATCATTAATGTAGTCTTGGTTTTCTGTTCCGCCTTTCATATATTCAGTACTTGGATAGAAACTTGCAAGACTGGCAACCACAACTTGCAACATGTGCATTGGATGAGTAGTTGACGGTAGGTTTTTCATGATTTCACGAATATTAAACTTCACACGACGATTTTCACGCATGTGTTGCTCAAAACGTTCCAGTTCATCAGCAGTTGGCAGTTCTCCGAACAACAATAACAATGTTGTTTCTTCAAACGATGAATGTTCCGCTAGCTCCTGAATGTCGTAGCCTCGATAAGTCAAAATGCCTTTCTGACCATCGATGTATGAAATCTGAGATTCCGTTGCCGGAACGCCCGCTAAACCTGGTATGTATTGCATAAGTTGCCCTGAATTTTTGAGTGCTTTAAACGCTGAACGAAGAGCCACAGCCACAAGTCGTCGTGGCATTTGGGTTTTCAATCACAAATCGAGCCCCCTGCAAATCTTCTAAATAATCAATTTTTGCACCCACTAAATATTGAAAGCTCATTGAGTCCACAAGCAATGTGACACCATCTTTGGTGACCACTGTGTCATCTTCTGCTTGCGATTCATCAAAGGTGAAACCGTAAGAGAAACCGGAACAGCCACCACCCGTAATATATACGCGTAATTTTAAATTCGGGTTTTGTTCGTCTTCTATTAAGCCGCTGACTTTTGCCGCAGCTGCTTCTGTAAAATCCAATGGTGTTGGGATATCAGACATGTTTAATGTTCCTCTTTTTGGGTATCAATGCAGTTTTTATAGATTACTGCTATTAGATTGAGTCCCCATATTTTCCACAATGAAGCCGCATAAACGTTAATTATAACAAAATTCAATAAACTTGACTGAGTGCAAGAATTTCTTAAACTCAAATACGATTTTAAACATTAGATTATGGTAACAATGCGACTTGATTCAAGCCCATAGTTTCATCAAGGCCACACATAATATTCATATTTTGAATGGCTTGTCCTGCTGCCCCTTTCACCAAATTATCAATCACGGATGTCACCACCACTTGGTCGGAGTTTTTTGGACGATAAATGGCAATACGGCACATATTTGAACCTTTAACCATGCGAGTCTCAGGGAGACTACCGGCCGGCATGACATCCACAAACGGTTCATCTGCATAAGCTTGCTCGTAAAGCGCCTGCAACTGTTCCTGAGACTGGTCACTGGTCATAGTGGCATAAATGGTATTTTCCATCCCACGCACCATCGGAATTAAATGCGGCACAAAGGTTAATCCCACCTCTTGTCCGCTTAATTCTTCGAGCTTTTCTTTCATCTCTGGTTGATGGCGATGTCCAGCAACCCCATAAGCTTTGAAGCTTTCCGACATCTCCGCCCCCAGCATCGCCACATTTGCACCACGTCCAGCGCCGGACACACCGGATTTACCATCCACAATGATTCGACTGGCATCGATTAAATTGTTTTTTAACAGCGGCAACAATCCCAATAAAGTACTTGTCGGATAACATCCTGGGTTGGCGACAATTTGAGCCTTTTGGATTTTTTCACGGTAATACTCAGGCAACCCAAAGGCCACTTTCTCAAAAAGCTTCGCCTGAGTATGCTCCATGCCATAGTAACTTGACCAGACATCCAAGTCTTCAATACGGAAATCCGCTGCTAAATCGATTACCTTCACACCTGCATCAGTCAACTCTTCAGCCATGCTCATGGCCACGCCATGTGGCGTGGCAAAAAACACTACATCACAAGTTTTCAACTTTTCTGCATCCGGCACTGAGTAACGCAAATCATAATGACCACGTAAATTGGGAAACATGTCTGCCAAAGCCACACCTTCTTCAGAACGCGAGGTAATCATCGTCACTTCAGCTTGAGGATGATTTGCAAGGATGCGTAACAACTCCACTCCGGTGTAACCTGTTCCGCCGACAATTCCAATTTTTACTGCATTGTGTGTTTGACCCATTGTTTCTCTCTTCTAGATTGCAACATGTGCTTAATACATAATATTTCAACTATTGTAATGCTTGACAGAAAATGAATCTAGGGACAATCATTGCTTGCAAGCGAAAGCGTTACCGGCCGGTGATATTCTTACCATTTCATTCAGGTTATGGATGGCTCTTTGGGTCAAAACTATAGGCGCTGTGGGTTTGGCTTTTAGAGACTTAAAAAGCATGAACGGCGATATCAGAGGATGAAATGTATGATGCATTCATCAATCTTATACTTGATCAGCGAAAGCGACATTCAATATTTTTCCATAAAGTTTGCTTGTCACCACTCATCAACCGGACTACCCTAAAGTGAATCATTGCTTGGAGGCTAATGCTATGAAATACTCACTGAAAGATTTTGATGTCACCGATGAAAAACTCTTTTTAAATCGTCGTCAATTTATTCGAGCAGGAGTTGCAGCAGGCCTATCGCTCTCTGCTTTCCCCACTCTGGCAGCACTGAATTTCAGTGCAAACCCAAATTACCAACCCAATTTAAAGCTTACCGATTCTGAGCACGCACTTAATTACAACAATTTTTACGAGCTGGGAACGGACAAATCAGATCCTCCTCGTTATGCACATTTACTCAAAACCGATAACTGGAAAGTTCGTGTTGAAGGTCTTTGCGCAAAACCACAAATTTTTGACATGGACGACTTATTAAAAATTGAACAAGAAGAGCGAGTTTATCGGTTCCGCTGCGTTGAAGGTTGGTCGATGGTCGTACCTTGGATTGGATTCCCGTTGAGCAAACTGCTGAACAAGGTTCAACCTGATTCAAGTGCAAAATATGTTGAATTTATCAGTATTCTTGATCGTGAAAACCTACCAGGGCAAAAATTCAATGTACTCAATTGGCCTTATCGCGAAGGACTGCGTATGGATGAGGCAATGCATCCACTCACACTTATGGCAACCGGACTTTATGGGAAAGAACTAGAAAATCAAAACGGTGCGCCAATTCGTCTAGTGGTGCCTTGGAAATATGGCTTTAAAAGTGCCAAATCGATTGTCACCATTCGCTTAACCGATAAAATGCCGACCTCCAGTTGGATGGAATCCGCACCAAGCGAGTATGGCTTCTACTCAAACGTCAATCCAAATGTGCCGCACCCACGCTGGTCACAAGCAAAGGAACGCCCTCTCGGATCTTTTTTCAAAAAGAAAACTCTCATCTTCAATGGCTATGCTGATGACGTGGCTGGACTGTATAAAGGTATGGACTTGAAGCAGTACTACTAGGATTACTTATGTCTGTTTCCATTCGAATTGTGATTTTCAGTTTCATTTGTGCGCTACCGGCCGGTTATCTTGTGCAGTCTTTGTTGACAGGTAATTTAGGGGCAAATCCTGCGGAAACACTGATTCATTTTACTGGCGACTGGACAATTTATTTTCTGCTACTCACTCTGAGCATTTCGCCTATCCAAGCCTTGTTAAAACCTAAATGGCCAATACCAATGCACTTAATTAGGCGTATTTTTGGGTTAAGTGCTATGGCCTATGCCATTTTACATCTAAGCAGCTACTTCACCTTTGATATGGTGTTTGATATCCAAGCAACGATTGAAGACATTTATGAACGACCGTTTATTTTATTGGGCTTTGTCGCATTTATTTTATTGATTCCGCTGACAATCACTTCAACGCAAGGTTGGCAGCGACGACTAAAGAAACGATGGCAACAGTTACACAAATTGGTCTACCCAATCACTCTATTTGGAATTATCCATTACATTATGCTGGTCAAGGCTGATTTATTATTACCGCTACTTTATCTAAGTATTTTTGGCCTGCTCATGCTTGCCAGAGAAGCCATAAAACTAAAGCACCGACGTTAAAATTTACCGGCCGGTAGAACTTATACCACAAGGAATCTATGCCTTATAAACACGCACATTCCTAGAAAAAACAGTTATAGATCGCCGCGCTTTGCTCGCGATGACTCAAACGGCGAGTGTCATTGCGAACCCTTTAAGGGTGAAGCAAGGGTGTAGCAAGGGTGAAGCAATCCAGAATAATCAGACCAGAAAATGACTACCCAGAGGAACGATCAAGCCTCGGCTTTTTTCCGAAATTGATCTTTGGTTTGCAATTCAGGCTCATGCACCAGCAAAGCACTGTGACCTTTCTGCCAAACCGGACGATTTTTCATCACGGCTTTAAAATAATCACTTTCCAAGTGTTTATTCAGCCAAGTTTTTAATGCCGGATAATTCGCTGATTGCCACCAAATTTTATCCACATGCGCAAACTGCCGAATAAATGGAAAAATGGCTAAATCCACAACTGATAACTCTTCGCCCAAAAGATAACTTGAAGACTGCAAAGCTAATTCCAATTTTTGTAAAAATACTTCACCCTTCTGACGGGCTTGTTTATTCTCAATCTCTGGAAAATCATCCGGATATTTGTAGGCATCTAAATGCCCTTTAAACTCAAAATCATTTTGTTGAAGCCAGTGGTTAATTTGATCTTTTTGACCGGCCGGTAACAAATCGGACTCCCTTAACGCCCACTGCATAATCTCCCAACTTTCATCAATCACTTTACCGGCCGGTAGATTTTCACTCTCTGGTAAAACCAATACAGGAACGGTTCCTTTAGGGGACGCTTGCAACATTGGTTCAGGTTTATCCCAAAAGACAATTTCTCTCTGCTCAACTTTAACGCCTGAAAAATAAATCGCCAAACGCGATCGCATGGCATAAGGACAACGACGATAGGAATATAAAATTGGATAAATCATTTTTTTCAATTCTTCTAGACATAAAAAAAAGACCGCCATTTTAGGCGGTCTTAAAAGTTTGTAAGTGAGTATTGAAGATAACCTAGATAACTAACTGTCAATGTCTAAATTATCATCACTTAACAAGTTATCAATAATATCTTGGTCACTATGTGCTCCACCATTGGTCAAATCCACACCTTCAAAGACAATCGTTTGTTTCGCAACAGCACCTGCTGCCCCATCAGGACTGATTTCTAGCGTTGTGTTACCAGTTCCACTATCATAGCTAAACTCAAGATATTCGGTTAAATCTGCACCCGCTGCCTCTTCTCCTTCCAAAAGGTCAGCAATATCCAGACGATCGCCAGAAGAACCGACTTCAAAGTCTGTAATGGTATCGGTACCGTTATCTCCAGCACGGTAAACAAAGGTATCTGAACCGGAACCACCGGTTAGAGTGTCATCGCCAGCACCACCGTATAGTCGGTCATTTCCACTTTCACCATCTAACGTATCATCCCCACCTTGGTCTGATCGAGTGACAAGCTGATCAAGATTACTTCTCAAGAAGTCCATAATTTCTTGATCTGATGGATTTGCAGATCCAGTATCTGCTGACACGGCATCAAGAACACCATCCCATCCTTCGTTTTCATGTCCTTGAATTTCAGGTGCATCACCAAAGATAATGTCGTCACCATAACCACCGGATAATACATCGTCTCCAACGTCATCAGGGTTGACCACGGTGCTTCCACCAGTTAAAGCAGCGTCTAACTCATCTGCAGTATGAATGATTGTAGGAACACCTTTATCTACATCAATCGAGGAGTTTTGAACAATATTATCAATATAAGCCCAGTCTTCTCCACCTCTTACATTCTCAACCTCAAATACTAATTGGTAATCACCCGTAACTGAAACCGCACTCGTTGAAATCGTAGTTCCATTGGAATCTGATCGAGTACCTGAGTCAATCACTGAGCCGTCAGAAACGGAAATCAATGACCATTTGAAGTAATCGTCAGATCCAAAATTATCTGTAGAATACTCAAACGTAATCCAATCATTAGCATTCATCGTGATAACTTTACTAGTCGCTTTGGAAGCTAAACTTGGGTCATGAGAAATATCTCCAATTACAAGATCTTTGTAGTAATCACTGATATACCCTTCTGAATTCGAATCACCTGAGAAAGTCCAATCACTTTCAGTATCCAAAGGCTCATCTGAGCCGCTAAAGTCGGCCAACTCAATTGTGGTATCAAAGGATTCTGTTCCAACCACATCGGTGTTATCAAATAGCGCCAATGTATCTTCAGAAACACCACTGCCAATACCAATCGCATGGACTTCTGAAATGGCTGATAATCCTTGGAAACCATCCACTGATTCCAAAATTACTTCATCAGTTGTATCACTACCATTACCACCACCGTTATAAAGGGTTGGATCACCATCGGTTAGGAAGTAGGTCAAATTATCATAACCATTTGATTGACTTGACAACCAATTTTCAGCCGCTTCAAAGCCAGCTTCATAGTTGGTACCGCCATCAGCATCAAAACCATCAATCGTCGATTTAATTTGATTTAATTGACCATTATTCAAGTCTTGAAGATTCGCAACATTCACCTCTGTTGAAGCACTTCCAGCGAAGGTCACTATCTGCAAATTAATATGGCCATCATGATCAGCAAGTTTATCAACAAAGCTTTTTAGCGAACTTTCAAGCAAATCCATTCTTGAACTCATACTTCCTGAAGTGTCTGCAATAATCGAAATATTGTAGTCTCCGGCAGGATTCACAACCGTATTGTTACCGCCTTTATCCCCAACGATAATGTCATCGAAAGTATCCGAACCGACTGTGTCACTGGTATTTTCTTTCACAATCAAGCTATCATCAAAGGTTAATGGAACTTGTGGATCAGGATCTACTGAATTAATTTCAACATTAATTGTTCCTGTGATCGAATCGCCATCGCCATCAACCGCATCAACGGTAAATTCAAGTTCTTGACCGGGTGCAGCGATTAAATCAATCGTTTCAAGACTTGTGATTTTAAGGTCAGCAGGACTCTCCACAACCGTCAATTTAACCGCTGTAAAGTCACTAGGCGCTTGAATTGAAATATCACCATTATTTTCTGCTGAAACAGATCCAGTGGCACCAGTAACAAGCGTTGATCCATTATAGAACTCGTAATTAAATGTGCCGCCTTGTGGCGCTTTTAACCCAAAGATTAATTGATCCACACCAGATTGAGAGTCATCGAAAGTAAATGTCAAAGCCTCACCCACAGCAAGACTGTTCGCATCACCTGCAATACCATTATTACTTGGATTGACTAAATCATTTATTCCACTTGCTGAAACACTAATACCTGTATAACCGTCATAAGTTTCAGATGGTGAGCCAGCGTTGGTATTATCAAATGCCATTTCATAAACAGTTTCTCCAGCATCCGCTTTCAATAACGTAAACTCATAATCTCCATCTTCTTCAAGGCTCAAAGTAAAGACATCATCAGTGCCATCATTTGCAGTCAGAGTTACCGTTCCGTCAGAAGCCGTCGAAGAGCTATAAGTCACCCCTTCAGGAGCCGTTCCACCTAAAGAGATATTACCCCATTCGTCTGCACCAGATAAGAATCCAGCATTAGTATCAGAGTCTGAATCACCATCAACATTATCAACCGTTAATTTCGTGAAGCTACCTGCTTCTGGTAAATCATCCGTGATGTCAACATACACCGTTTGGGTGACACTATTACCATCACTATCACTGACAACAATATCGACACTTGCGCCGTTATCTTTGAAGTCAGAGGTTACTTCATGATCATAAGCCGCGGTTTGGGTAAAGCTGACTTGCCCATTCGCATCAACAGAGAAACTACCAAAATTTGGATCGGTATGTCCTGCAGCAATCGCATAGCTATAACTACCGGAACCACCACTTGGCACCACAGAAGTCGTAAACACATTGTCTGCTAAATCTGGCGTTACCATGGAAGCATCATCTGCCAAAATATCGCTGGCCGAAGCGCTTAGGCCACTTTCCCCAAGAGTAATGGTTAAAGTCGTGGTTGAGGTATCACCATCAACATCTTTAATGGTGTACACAAATGTATCACTACCTGGAGATGAGTTTGCTTCCGCATGGTAATCATAAGAACCATCTGCATAGAGTGTTAAGTCCCCTTTTGCCCCAGCAATGCTTGAACCTACATTACCATTCACAATGGCGACACTTGTATCGCCCGTTGAATCGGCAACAATCCCTGTAATAGTTGGGATGCCATAATCATCACCACCGCTGGTATCGTTTGCCAACACACCTTGAGCAGCATCAACCTCCAATAAAGCGCCTTCAATAACACTATTACTGTCTAAAGTGGCTTCAGGTGAATCATCTGTGATGTCAACATTCACTGTTTGCGTAACACTACGACCATAGCTATCACTGACAACAATATCGACACTTGCGCCGTTATCTTTGAAGTCAGAAGTGATTTCATGATCATAGGCGGCAGTTTGTGTGAAAGACACTTGTCCATTCGCATCTACCGAGAAGTGTCCAAAACTTGGGTCAACATGAGTTGATGCAATTGCATAGCTATAGCCACCAGAGCCACCACTTGGCATGACATTTGTCGTAAACACATTGTCGGACGAATCAGGAGTAACCATAGAGACATCGTCTGCCAAAATATCTTCAGCAGATGCTGATAATGGTTCATTTCCATCATCTTCAAATCCAGCCGTAGCACTTGAAACGAGAATATCGCCATTAGTTGAGTTTGAAATATTACCGCTGAAAGCTTCATAGCCTTCTGGTAGCTCATCATTAATAGGCAATAATTCAACCGTTGCTGAATCTGCTCCAGTTAATCGCACAGTCCATCCATTATTCATAAAGTCTTGAATCTCAGAGGGACTTGTTAACCAATTTGTGCCGTTGGCATCAACAATTTTGACTTGTTCAATATCTTCAGGCTCTAAACTTTCGCCTTGATTTGAACCAAGTGTGAAACGTACTTCGCTGTCATCAGAACTAGCATCCACATTTGAACGGCTAATGGTAAAAAGCACCACATCTTCTGGAGCACTCGGAGGTTCAATTGAGGATTGCTCAGCATATTCTTCATTAGGGAAGTAATCATTCCCTAGAATCACTGGTTCCCAAGCGTGATTATCGGTTGCAACAATTTGAATACCAATATTTTGTTCAGGATAAGTAATGGTTAATGACGACACATCCAAATCGCCTTCTGCATCGCTCACGGTGTAGTTAATAACGGCATCGCCTTCAAATCCACCGGCCGGTGTAAAAGTAATATTACCGTCTGCATCATAACCGACAGTACCTGAACCCGATTGCAAGGTCGCTCCAACCAAAGATAAACCACCATCGGCACCGGAACTATCGTTTCCTAATACATTGTAGGTAATCGTTTGGTTTTGATTCGCCGTTGTGCTGTCAGCTAGTGCGACTGGTCCATCATCATTAATTTGAATATTCAATGCTGAGGCAGCAACATCTCCATCACTATCGGTCACCTCAACACTAAAGGCTTCTGGGTACTGGTCACCAGCTCCCACAGCACTTGGATCAGTATGAGGTGCGTTATCATTTAATTCATAACTCCAGCTATAACTACCAGACGCATCCACCGCAACAGATAAATCACCATAGACACCCGAAACAGTTCCTCCAGCGGTCATATCTTGGCCAGCGACAATCAAGCTTGCAACTGTATCACCACCTGTATCAATACCAAAGGTACCCGTAGTCATTGTGCTTCCACCACCAGAACCATCAGGTAAGGCACTCTCGCTGACAACACCCGATGCACCTAAAACAACAGGCTCACTGTCAGGCGCCACAGTTAAAGTTAGAATCGCTTCATCAGGGTCACCTTCTGCATCTTGCATCACATAACTAATGACGACTTCACCTTCAAAACCTGGAACAGGTGTAAAGCTGACATCACCATTCGCGTCATATTCAATCTGACCAGCATCTGCAGTTTCTAATTCGGCAGAAACCAAGGTTTTACCACCATCTGCACCGCTTAAATCATTATCTAAGACATTCACCGTTACACTGCTGTCTTCAGGAACATCGCCAGTATCATTCACCGCAATAGGACCATCGTCATTGATTTGGATGTCTAAACTTGACGTCACACTATCCCCATCACTGTCCTGTAATTCGAACGTAAATGTTTCACCAAGATATTGATCAGCTGAACCAATCGCAGTAGGATCTGTGTGAGGGGCATTTTGATCTAATGTGTACTCCCAAGTGTATGCATTTTCACCACTACGTATAACGGTTAAAACACCATAATCCCCAACAACGCTACCACCAAAAGTAACATCTTTACCATCGACTATAACCGTAGCAACACTGTCATTTCCGGTTTCAATTGGCACCGAGCCAGAAGTCGTTAAAGTTCCTCCACCGGTTCCATCTGGCAAAGCACTTTCATCCACTACCGCAGCAGTTGGAATAATCTCAAAAGTAGGCACACTGTCTGGATCGACCGTTAATAAAACTGTCGCAGTGGAAACATCACCATCAATATCGGTGATGCTATAAAGAAAACTATCTTCACCTTCAAAGCCAGGGTTAGGTTGATAGCTAAAAGAACCATCGGCGTTCACCGTTGCAACCCCACCGGAGGGTTCAGAAACTAAATTCCAAATATTACCGCCATCTTCACTAGGGTCATCATTTAAGGCCAAGCTTCCTGAAATCAGAGTATCTTCTGGAACTTGGAAAGCATCATCCACTGCGAGAGGTTGGTCATCTACCAGCGCATCATTAACAGCTTCTTCAAAAACTGCTTCTGTGTAATTAGCATTGTCATAAGTTGCAGGGTCAACTGTTTCAACCACACGAGTCAAAATAGGCACGCCACCCTCTTCGCTATATTCTTGTCCTTCCTGATCTGAAATATCACGAATTTCTAGACTCATGGCACCGCCTGCTTCAGCGCCACCACCGGCAGCAGGGGCTTCTACTTGATCAAGCAAATCCCCATCAGGATTATTTAAGTCTGCAAGAATCTCTTCTAAGGACTGATCTTGGATTGCATTCGCCACACTATTTTCTGATTCAAGAATTTCTTCATGCAAAGCTAACACTTGATTCTGTGCAACATCAACGTTCTGACCGTTCACCAATTGAATAACAATGGTTCCGTTTCCAGTCTGAATCTGATCTCCGGCATACAACTCGTCCGACACATTCACAAGTCGAGCATTACCTTGCGGGTCTCGAACCACCACTTCACCATCTACTTGGATAATACGTGCAATTAAAGTAGCCATGACAACACCTCCTAACAAGTGCTTATTACTCTTACCTACTATGCTACGCCCATCTCAGAAAAGTAAAATACACCTAAGTATTAAAGCGTATAAATATAATTTAATAGGGGTTATAAAAATAATTTACCGGCCGGTAAATAACCAAACAACTGTCATCTCCTCAATCAGAATGATAGTCATATTGCAGAATTTACATTCAATGACCACAAACAAAAATGAGTACATTATTACTCAAAAAATCTCATAAACACTCTATTATGAGTAAATAATTTCACATTTAATACAACACACCCTTTAAAATGAGTAAATATATACCCAGAAGAGACTCCGTATGAAAATCACTCTACAAGTGTTCCATAACCAAAAATGGCATGATGCTGCAGAGCTCAAAGCAGATACACCATCCCAGAATGTTTCTCTTGATTACCTCAAGCCTTACAAAATTGACTTCTTATTTGAACGATTAGAAACCGCTTGCTCAGTGAATTATCCTGTAGAAATTTTTCAGACCTATCAAAAACAAGGATGGTTTGGTTTTATTGAAGATATTCTACCGGCCGGTTCAAGTCGACGATATTGGATTCGACGTTTAGGGTTGGAAGGTGTTGCAAGATGGAAACAAGATATCATTTTGTTACAACAGGCAACCATAGCTCCTATTGGAAACCTCAGAGTGAAAGAAGCTGTTCCGGAAAAATTTGCAGATGACCTTCAAGAGCGTCGCTTTTCAGTTTCTGATGTCGTTGAACATAACATTGACTTTTTGGAATATGCTCAAGAAATGGGTGCCATGAGTGGTGGTGCAACGGGTGCTGCAGGCGAAGCTCCAAAATTACTTGTTCGTCGCAATGGCGAATCTGTTTGGATTGATACCTACCAAGACAACTTAACCAATTTAGATCAACACTACTTAGTCAAATTTCCCCGTGGCAAAGGACTCTTACGAGATCAGCAAATCCTTGAAGCTGAGTATGCCTATATTAAAGAACTCAATCGTCTGGGGTTTTCTGCCATTGATGCCTCAAAAACCCATTTACAAAAACAAGGCGATCAGATTTCACTCTGGTTACCGCGTTTTGATGTGTCTTATGACAAGGGTTACGTTGAGCACTATGGATTAGAGTCAATGTATTCCATATTAGAAAAACCGGCCGGTAGCTTATTGAATCATTTTGACGTTATACAATCCATTTGTGAAAAACTGCAAGAACTAAACGGTTTTAATGCCAATGAATTTACCAAAGAATGGGTCAAGCGAGACTTTTTAAATGTGATGTTTGCCAACAGTGACAATCATGGACGAAATCATGCTTTCCTGAAAAAGCATGGAAAAATTGAGCTTGCCCCAATTTATGACTTTGCTCCCATGAAAGCAGATTTAGAACAAATTGTCCGCTCAATCAAATGGGGAAGACCCTATGAATCCGGTGGTGACTTTGATTGGAAGGGCATCACACAGCAACTGAAAGAACATATTCAACCAACCGAACTATGGCAGGAGTTGCAAGCCTTAGCAGCCGAGTTAGTAGGCTTGAAAGAACGCTTGTTAGACTATGGAGTGAATGCCGAATTTTTAGAAATTCCCGTGTTAGGTATGAATTCCATTGAATCAAGACTGTCCAAATGGGAGTTATTATGACCAACCGTAAAAAGCTGAAGGATAATCAAAAACAAAAGCCACCAGAAGATTCCGTCGAAAACCACGAAACCTTGATGTTAAAAGCCTTACAGGACGTTTGGCAAGGAACAAAAACCGAAGGTGAACTTCTATGTTTTCTGCGAAAAAATGTCTTACAAATGAATCAAGAGCGCTATGCCAATCTGGTGGGTATCAGTCGAAAAACTCTTTCAAATATTGAAAATGGCAAAATCCAAGCAAATACCAAAGTACTCAATCAAGCCTTCAAACCACTTGGTCTTAAAGTCGGATTGATTCCGCGATTTGACAACCACTGGACTAAAATTATGCAGGCGATGAGCTCTCACAAAGAGATCCTCTAGCATTCGATCAAGTTTTTACCGGCCGGTAAACTTTTAAACAGGCAATAAAAAACCCTCGGACAACATTGTTATCCGAGGGTTTGTTTAGGCAAGATTAACGTCTAAGCTTATTCAGATTAGATTAGTTATCTTGATGTGGTTGATTAAGGTTTGCTTCCATAATCGCTTGCTCTTCCGCAGAAGGCATACCTGAAGAGTCAGGTGCCGAATTAGAATCAGTATCTGGCGTTGAACCAGAACTTGCAGCTGGTGCAGACTCTGAGTCATCATCAGATGCAGGCAACTCAACCGTTTGCTCATCATCGGATAGAACATCATCCTCTGTAATCGGCTCAGCAGTTGAGCTGTCTGAATCATCTGAGGATTCTTCACCATCGGTCGATGAATCTGCCAGATTATCAAAGTGCAACTCAGGCTCTGCTTCACCTTCATGAATAAAGCCTGCTAGATCAACTTCTAGCGCACCTTCACCTTCGGTATTCGAAGAATCATCAGAGCCATCTGATTCATTAGCATCAGAGTCAGAATCACCTTCCTCTGATTCGTCAATGACTTCATCAGAAGATTCTGTCGAATCATTGCTTTCAGAACGGT
Source organism: Thiomicrorhabdus indica (assembly GCF_004293625.1). NCBI lineage: Bacteria > Pseudomonadati > Pseudomonadota > Gammaproteobacteria > Thiotrichales > Piscirickettsiaceae > Thiomicrorhabdus > Thiomicrorhabdus indica. The sequence goes on from NZ_CP033040.1 coordinate 2,366,100, forward strand.
CATCATCAGCATCCTTTTCAGATGCTTCAGAATCGTCTTCAACATCCGACGTCATCGCTTCATCTGTTTCAGGTGTTTCTTCAGACTCTTCAGTCGTATCTACATCACCATCCGTGTCATCCGTTCCAACTTCAGAATCATCTGGTTCATCAGCAGCGACGTCACCGGTCTGCTCAGAATCCTCAGCATTATCCTCCGCTGTTGCAGACCCTTCAGCGGTTGAAGCAGCCGTTGTGGTTTGCTGCTGAGTTGAATCCTCTGAATTTTCATCAACTGAATCTTCAGCCTCTGCATCAGTTTCCTCTGCAGCTTCTTCAGTCTCGTCACCTTCAACAACTTCTTCTGAAGCTAATTCCTCGGTTTCCTCAACTGTATCTCCTGCAATTAGAGCTTCAAGCTCTTCAAGCGACATACCAAAGTCGATTTCATCGAAAGTAATCAATGCATCAGAACCAATGTCGTCCGAATTAAATTCAGCGACTAAGGTATCGCCAGCAAATAGCTGAATCACGTCACCTTCATCATAAGTAAAGGCACCATTTTCCATGACCCCAGACATGCCTGAAGAAGTTTGGTAACTCAAGCCATCAATCGCTTCAATCGCTAAAGTTGCCGTAACGATTGAATCATCCACATGCGCGTCAAACTCTGTTTGGCCACCGTAGGTTTCCAACATGGTTTTAACATGCGCCATCGCCTCTTCTTCAGTGACATAAGTTTCACCAGCCGCTTGGATCGCTGCTTTCAAGTCTGCTTCCGAAATTGAACGAAGATCAATATTCGAACCTGCAAACTTCGCGTGAACTTCTGGCGTAATCGTAATTGAGTACTCAGGATCCGCAACCTGATCAAGTGACTGTAGGAATACCGCCATGTTTTCAACATATTCGTTATTCAAGTCAGAACGATCTACATTGGCAAGGTCTTGCAAGAACACCTGACCTTCAGCTAAATCATTCGCAGCCGCAGTACCAATGACCACATCTCCGACCATAAAGGTCACCGAGTCTCCTTCAACATAGCTGAAGCTACCATTTGCATCAGTCAAGCCTGACACTCCAGAAGTCGTCACATAAGCTAGACCTTCTACAATACCGTCAACGAGTTGAGCGGTCACAGTATTTTCATGACCTGTAGTTGTTTCAGTTGCCGTTACAGAAATGGTAATGGCATCCAATGCAGCTTGAGTAAGTTGTGAAGTTGATGCCAATTTCACATCTGAAGCCGCTACTCCACCGGTTAATTCAACTGTGAAGGTTCCATCACCGTTATCAGTGACTCCAGTTCCTGTCACTGTCACACCGTTTGGCAAGTCACTAACCGTTACATCACTTAAGGTTTCTGAATCTGTATCTGTCAAAGAAGCACTCAAATCTAGCTCGTAACTATAGGTATTCACCGTCTGTGTCACTTCAGCACTAAAGTCAGAGACTTTGAAGTATCCACTAGTGCTTACAACTTTTACTGCATCAAAGTTTGAGCCAGCTGGAGCAGTGTAGTCATAAGATCCATTCCGATTTAATGTGATAGTGTCAACAACAGTTGCTCCATCCAGTATCTGAATATATCCAGAACCATTTGAATCCCACCAACCGTTATCTTCAAAATTAGAAATCTTCAGTGTAAAACTCAATGCATCATCACCCAAAGAGTAAGTTTTAGTTGATGACCAACCACCTATGTCGGAAGTTGAACTATCACTGACTGTTTCAACAGTTTGCGTTGAACTCACCGACTCTGAGGCAACTAAAGACTCACCATCCAAATTAGGTGCTGACGCAGTGGTATCCAATGCCGTGACATCAATATTCACATTAAAGGAGGCTGTATCGCCATCTGCATCGGAAACATTCACCGAGAAGACTTTCGCCGTTGTTCCTTCTGCAAACTCACCCGATTGTGCACTGTAAGAATATTCACCTGTGACAAAATCAAACATCAATGTGCCTTGACCATCAAGTTCAACCCCTTCAACAGGGAAATTGCCGCTGGTATAGGTAGTACCGTAGACTTCAATACTATCAATGGTAACTTCGTTGGTACCTGAATAGTTATCCGAAACATCACCACTCACAGACACTGTCGCGGTATTCGTCAATGTTTGAGCCAATTGAGTTTCATCTGACACCATAATTGGATCAACACCATCCTCAACTTGGATGTGCTCAAGATACTCATCCGACACATTTGAACCAATACCGACAACGTGAAGCGTATCTACATTGGATTCGATGAAATCTTTCCAATCCAAAATAGTTGAGTCTTGGTCACTATCTACATCACTAGAGTTTGAATTTGGATTTCCATCTGATAAGAAATAACCAATAGTTTGATCAGCGCCTTTTCCTGTAAAGTCAATCGTTTCTGTTTCATTCACCGCATCTTTATAATCAGTACCACCAGTGTTAATGTTTACAGGTGTTCCTGATGCGGTTAAACCACTTCCATTTAACTCAAGAGAGTTAATGTAAGCAATGGCATCATTTGCAGTCATCCATCCAATGTTATCGGCATTATCACCAAACAATGTCACATTAACTTCTGTAACACCCATAGATTGATACGATTGAATCGTTGAAACCAATGATTCCTGAGCAATCTCAAAACGTGTTTTATCAGTTCCAGATACACCAGAATCCATCGATCCAGAAACATCAAGGGTAATAATCAAGTTGGTATCAACACCACCAACCGTTAAGCTCACGCCTTCATCTTGAGCGGTAACTTCGCCATTTTCTGTAGTCAAGCATAGATTCCCACTAACAGCATCACCATCGGCATCCATAACGGTATAGGTAATGTTTTCAGTCACATCTGCACTCACGGCATCTTCTGGCATAAATGAATATGAACCATCCTGATTAATCGTAATCTCACCCGCATTTGTATCAAATGTCGCAGAAGTTGTTGAACTATCAAACGTTACAGTCTGACCGTTATAAGTCACTGAGTACAATTCTGGGTTTTCAATTCCATCAGCACCAAACGAATCGTTCGTTAAAACATTTCCATCAATCGTGTTAGGTGTTGTCGTAACGGTTGAATCTAGAGAATCAGACAAATCATCAATATCATCAAGAATAATGACATTGTCATCACTGCCATCATTCGTTGATTGCGTCTCACCTGTTGACCAAGCAATAGGTTCAAGCTCACTAATATCACTGCTGCTCAATCCGTTATAGCCAATTGCATAAGACTCATCAAAACCATTGTTTGTTAAGAAATTAATCCAGTCCGTTTCTTCAGATGAAACAATACCATCCGAACCAGTTCCATTATCATCTGTAGGCTCTCCATCAGATACAAACATCGCTATAAGCTTTCCACCACCTGCTGGAGGTGTCGAAAAATTATCTGTAACCGTTTGCAGCGCGGCATCATAATCTGTCCACCCACTGCTAGTTAGATTGTCAACCTGAGTCAAAGCAGCATCAAGATCGGTATACCAACCACCGTTAGAACCTGAACTATGGAAAGCCCCATTTGAAGCAAAACTGGTCAAGAAAACAGAATGCACAGCACCACTATTAAATAAACCCGTTAAACCTGTATGAATAGTATCTAAATCAGAAGAGCTTACACTTCCTGATGTATCAATCATTAGAACCAAATCTGCGCCAAGCGTAGAGGATTGCCCGCCTCCTGTTTCAAGACCAACAACACACTCATCTTGAACGACTGGCATATCATCATCAATTGACAACGTGAATGAGCTATTTCCAGAAATACCTGAAGAGTCTGCAACCTGAACATCAATGGTTAAGTCGATGTTGTTTTCATTCATCGCTGATGGATGTTGGACCGCCTGTAACAATTCAACTTCATAGCTCACTTGACCGTTAACTGTATCTACTGCTCCTAAGTCAATCGTGAACACATGACTTGATGCATCAGATGCATCTGAACCAGTATAGGCTACCAACTTGCTCGAAGACGCATCCCAAGTGGTTGAAACAGACTCTCCGCTTGAGGTCGTTAAACCATTTAAGTTAGCAATTGATAAACTAATTGGGTCAGTTGAAGCCAGTGTATTACCGGCCGGTAATACATAAGAAATTGTGCCCATTGTAACCTGAGCATCATCACCAACCGCTGAATCAGCGTTACCAGTCGCTAAATCATCTTCATCCACCATCGCATCATTCGAAACATTAACACCGATGTCATTGTCTGTAATCGCTGTCTCAACCGAGTTGTTCGCCGTGTCGATGCGCACATCTTCAAGACCACCATTGCCGCTAATCGAGTCAATCGTGATTGTGAACGATTCACTGGTTTCAAAAATGTTGTCGTCAATCGTGTCAATCTTGAAGCTCTCACTCGGAGTCGCTCCTGCTGGGATAATCGTGCTGCCAACACCTGTGAAGTCCGTGCCATCAACCGCCACACCACTGTAGGTGAAGTTCACCGTGATCGGTGCCGTGGTCGTTTGCGTCACACTCACTGTGTATTCCGCTGTCGTTTCACCTTCTACAACGGTCGCAGGTCCTTCAATGCTCACATACGCGGTTTGATCATCTGGCGTTGTCGGGACTGGCTCATCCGTAATCGCTGTGTCGACCGAGTTGTTCGCCGTGTCGATACGTACATCTTCAAGACCACCATTGCCGGTAATCGAATCAATCGTGATTGTGAACGATTCACTGGTTTCAAAAATGTTGTCGTCAATCGTGTCAATCGTGAAGCTGTCACTCGGAGTCGCTCCCGCTGGGATAATCGTGCTGCCAACACCTGTGAAGTCCGTGCCATCAACCGCCACACCACTGTAGGTGAAGTTCACCGTGATCGGTGCCGTGGTCGTTTGCGTCACACTCACTGTGTATTCCGCTGTCGTTTCACCTTCTACAACGGTCGCAGGTCCTTCAATGCTCACATACGCGGTTTGATCATCTGGCGTTGTCGGGACTGGCTCATCTGTAATCGCTGTCTCAACCGAGTTGTTCGCCGTGTCGATACGTACATCTTCAAGACCACCATTGCCGGTAATCGAATCAATCGTGATTGTGAACGATTCACTGGTTTCAAAAATGTTGTCGTCAATCGTGTCAATCGTGAAGCTGTCACTCGGAGTCGCTCCCGCTGGGATAATCGTGCTGCCAACACCTGTGAAGTCCGTGCCATCAACCGCCACACCACTGTAGGTGAAGTTCACCGTGATCGGTGCCGTGGTCGTTTGCGTCACACTCACTGTGTATTCCGCTGTCGTTTCACCTTCTACAACGGTCGCAGGTCCTTCAATGCTCACATACGCGGTTTGATCATCTGGCGTTGTCGGGACTGGCTCATCTGTAATCGCTGTCTCAACCGAGTTGTTCGCCGTGTCGATACGTACATCTTCAAGACCACCATTGCCGGTAATCGAATCAATCGTGATTGTGAACGATTCACTGGTTTCAAAAATGTTGTCGTCAATCGTGTCAATCGTGAAGCTGTCACTCGGAGTCGCTCCCGCTGGGATAATCGTGCTGCCAACACCTGTGAAGTCCGTGCCATCAACCGCCACACCACTGTAGGTGAAGTTCACCGTGATCGGTGCCGTGGTCGTTTGCGTCACACTCACTGTGTATTCCGCTGTCGTTTCACCTTCTACAACGGTCGCAGGTCCTTCAATGCTCACATACGCGGTTTGATCATCTGGCGTTGTCGGGACTGGCTCATCTGTAATCGCTGTCTCAACCGAGTTGTTCGCCGTGTCGATACGTACATCTTCAAGACCACCATTGCCGGTAATCGAATCAATCGTGATTGTGAACGATTCACTGGTTTCAAAAATGTTGTCGTCAATCGTGTCAATCGTGAAGCTGTCACTCGGAGTCGCTCCCGCTGGGATAATCGTGCTGCCAACACCTGTGAAGTCCGTGCCATCAACCGCCACACCACTGTAGGTGAAGTTCACCGTGATCGGTGCCGTGGTCGTTTGCGTCACACTCACTGTGTATTCCGCTGTCGTTTCACCTTCTACAACGGTCGCAGGTCCTTCAATGCTCACATACGCGGTTTGATCATCTGGCGTTGTCGGGACTGGCTCATCTGTAATCGCTGTCTCAACCGAGTTGTTCGCCGTGTCGATACGTACATCTTCAAGACCACCATTGCCGGTAATCGAATCAATCGTGATTGTGAACGATTCACTGGTTTCAAAAATGTTGTCGTCAATCGTGTCAATCTTGAAGCTCTCACTCGGAGTCGCTCCTGCTGGAATGTCAACACTGCCCACTCCGGTGAAGTCCGTGCCATCAACCGCCACACCACTGTAGGTGAAGTTCACCGTGATCGGTGCCGTGGTCGTTTGTGTCACACTGACTGTGTATTCCGCTGTCGTTTCACCTTCTACAACGGTCGCAGGTCCTTCAATGCTCACATACGCGGTTTGATCATCTGGCGTTGTCGGGACTGGCTCATCCGTAATCGCTGTGTCGACCGAGTTGTTCGCCGTGTCGATACGTACATCTTCAAGACCACCATTGCCGGTAATCGAATCAATCGTGATTGTGAACGATTCACTGGTTTCAAAAATGTTGTCGTCAATCGTGTCAATCGTGAAGCTGTCACTCGGAGTCGCTCCCGCTGGGATAATCGTGCTGCCAACACCTGTGAAGTCCGTGCCATCAACCGCCACACCACTGTAGGTGAAGTTCACCGTGATCGGTGCCGTGGTCGTTTGCGTCACACTCACTGTGTATTCCGCTGTCGTTTCACCTTCTACAACGGTCGCAGGTCCTTCAATGCTCACATACGCGGTTTGATCATCTGGCGTTGTCGGGACTGGCTCATCTGTAATCGCTGTCTCAACCGAGTTGTTCGCCGTGTCGATACGTACATCTTCAAGACCACCATTGCCGGTAATCGAATCAATCGTGATTGTGAACGATTCACTGGTTTCAAAAATGTTGTCGTCAATCGTGTCAATCTTGAAGCTCTCACTCGGAGTCGCTCCTGCTGGAATGTCAACACTGCCCACTCCGGTGAAGTCCGTGCCATCAACCGCCACACCACTGTAGGTGAAGTTCACCGTGATCGGTGCCGTGGTCGTTTGTGTCACACTGACTGTGTATTCCGCTGTCGTTTCACCTTCTACAACGGTCGCAGGTCCTTCAATGCTCACATACGCGGTTTGATCATCTGGCGTTGTCGGGACTGGCTCATCCGTAATCGCTGTGTCGACCGAGTTGTTCGCCGTGTCGATACGTACATCTTCAAGACCACCATTGCCGGTAATCGAATCAATCGTGATTGTGAACGATTCACTGGTTTCAAAAATGTTGTCGTCAATCGTGTCAATCGTGAAGCTGTCACTCGGAGTCGCTCCCGCTGGGATAATCGTGCTGCCAACACCTGTGAAGTCCGTGCCATCAACCGCCACACCACTGTAGGTGAAGTTCACCGTGATCGGTGCCGTGGTCGTTTGCGTCACACTCACTGTGTATTCCGCTGTCGTTTCACCTTCTACAACGGTCGCAGGTCCTTCAATGCTCACATACGCGGTTTGATCATCTGGCGTTGTCGGGACTGGCTCATCTGTAATCGCTGTCTCAACCGAGTTGTTCGCCGTGTCGATACGTACATCTTCAAGACCACCATTGCCGGTAATCGAATCAATCGTGATTGTGAACGATTCACTGGTTTCAAAAATGTTGTCGTCAATCGTGTCAATCTTGAAGCTCTCACTCGGAGTCGCTCCTGCTGGAATGTCAACACTGCCCACTCCGGTGAAGTCCGTGCCATCAACCGCCACACCACTGTAGGTGAAGTTCACCGTGATCGGTGCCGTGGTCGTTTGTGTCACACTGACTGTGTATTCCGCTGTCGTTTCACCTTCTACAACGGTCGCAGGTCCTTCAATGCTCACATACGCGGTTTGATCATCTGGCGTTGTCGGGACTGGCTCATCTGTAATCGCTGTCTCAACCGAGTTGTTCGCCGTGTCGATACGTACATCTTCAAGACCACCATTGCCGGTAATCGAATCAATCGTGATTGTGAACGATTCACTGGTTTCAAAAATGTTGTCGTCAATCGTGTCAATCTTGAAGCTCTCACTCGGAGTCGCTCCTGCTGGAATGTCAACACTGCCCACTCCGGTGAAGTCCGTGCCATCAACCGCCACACCACTGTAGGTGAAGTTCACCGTGATCGGTGCCGTGGTCGTTTGTGTCACACTGACTGTGTATTCCGCTGTCGTTTCACCTTCTACAACGGTCGCAGGTCCTTCAATGCTCACATACGCGGTTTGATCATCTGGCGTTGTCGGGACTGGCTCATCCGTAATCGCTGTGTCGACCGAGTTGTTCGCCGTGTCGATACGTACATCTTCAAGACCACCATTGCCGGTAATCGAATCAATCGTGATTGTGAACGATTCACTGGTTTCAAAAATGTTGTCGTCAATCGTGTCAATCGTGAAGCTGTCACTCGGAGTCGCTCCCGCTGGGATAATCGTGCTGCCAACACCTGTGAAGTCCGTGCCATCAACCGCCACACCACTGTAGGTGAAGTTCACCGTGATCGGTGCCGTGGTCGTTTGCGTCACACTCACTGTGTATTCCGCTGTCGTTTCACCTTCTACAACGGTCGCAGGTCCTTCAATGCTCACATACGCGGTTTGATCATCTGGCGTTGTCGGGACTGGCTCATCTGTAATCGCTGTCTCAACCGAGTTGTTCGCCGTGTCGATACGTACATCTTCAAGACCACCATTGCCGGTAATCGAATCAATCGTGATTGTGAACGATTCACTGGTTTCAAAAATGTTGTCGTCAATCGTGTCAATCGTGAAGCTGTCACTCGGAGTCGCTCCCGCTGGGATAATCGTGCTGCCAACACCTGTGAAGTCCGTGCCATCAACCGCCACACCACTGTAGGTGAAGTTCACCGTGATCGGTGCCGTGGTCGTTTGCGTCACACTCACTGTGTATTCCGCTGTCGTTTCACCTTCTACAACGGTCGCAGGTCCTTCAATGCTCACATACGCGGTTTGATCATCTGGCGTTGTCGGGACTGGCTCATCTGTAATCGCTGTCTCAACCGAGTTGTTCGCCGTGTCGATACGTACATCTTCAAGACCACCATTGCCGGTAATCGAATCAATCGTGATTGTGAACGATTCACTGGTTTCAAAAATGTTGTCGTCAATCGTGTCAATCGTGAAGCTGTCACTCGGAGTCGCTCCTGCTGGAATGTCAACACTGCCCACTCCGGTGAAGTCCGTGCCATCAACCGCCACACCACTGTAGGTGAAGTTCACCGTGATCGGTGCCGTGGTCGTTTGCGTCACACTCACTGTGTATTCCGCTGTCGTTTCACCTTCTACAACGGTCGCAGGTCCTTCAATGCTCACATACGCGGTTTGATCATCTGGCGTTGTCGGGACTGGCTCATCTGTAATCGCTGTCTCAACCGAGTTGTTCGCCGTGTCGATACGTACATCTTCAAGACCACCATTGCCGGTAATCGAATCAATCGTGATTGTGAACGATTCACTGGTTTCAAAAATGTTGTCGTCAATCGTGTCAATCTTGAAGCTCTCACTCGGAGTCGCTCCTGCTGGAATGTCAACACTGCCCACTCCGGTGAAGTCCGTGCCATCAACCGCCACACCACTGTAGGTGAAGTTCACCGTGATCGGTGCCGTGGTCGTTTGTGTCACACTGACTGTGTATTCCGCTGTCGTTTCACCTTCTACAACGGTCGCAGGTCCTTCAATGCTCACATACGCGGTTTGATCATCTGGCGTTGTCGGGACTGGCTCATCCGTAATCGCTGTGTCGACCGAGTTGTTCGCCGTGTCGATACGTACATCTTCAAGACCACCATTGCCGGTAATCGAATCAATCGTGATTGTGAACGATTCACTGGTTTCAAAAATGTTGTCGTCAATCGTGTCAATCGTGAAGCTGTCACTCGGAGTCGCTCCCGCTGGGATAATCGTGCTGCCAACACCTGTGAAGTCCGTGCCATCAACCGCCACACCACTGTAGGTGAAGTTCACCGTGATCGGTGCCGTGGTCGTTTGCGTCACACTCACTGTGTATTCCGCTGTCGTTTCACCTTCTACAACGGTCGCAGGTCCTTCAATGCTCACATACGCGGTTTGATCATCTGGCGTTGTCGGGACTGGCTCATCTGTAATCGCTGTCTCAACCGAGTTGTTCGCCGTGTCGATACGTACATCTTCAAGACCACCATTGCCGGTAATCGAATCAATCGTGATTGTGAACGATTCACTGGTTTCAAAAATGTTGTCGTCAATCGTGTCAATCGTGAAGCTGTCACTCGGAGTCGCTCCCGCTGGGATAATCGTGCTGCCAACACCTGTGAAGTCCGTGCCATCAACCGCCACACCACTGTAGGTGAAGTTCACCGTGATCGGTGCCGTGGTCGTTTGCGTCACACTCACTGTGTATTCCGCTGTCGTTTCACCTTCTACAACGGTCGCAGGTCCATCAATGCTCACATACGCGGTTTGATCATCTGGCGTTGTCGGGACTGGCTCATCTGTAATCGCTGTCTCAACCGAGTTGTTCGCCGTGTCGATACGTACATCTTCAAGACCACCATTGCCGGTAATCGAATCAATCGTGATTGTGAACGATTCACTGGTTTCAAAAATGTTGTCGTCAATCGTGTCAATCGTGAAGCTGTCACTCGGAGTCGCTCCCGCTGGGATAATCGTGCTGCCAACACCTGTGAAGTCCGTGCCATCAACCGCCACACCACTGTAGGTGAAGTTCACCGTGATCGGTGCCGTGGTCGTTTGCGTCACACTCACTGTGTATTCCGCTGTCGTTTCACCTTCTACAACGGTCGCAGGTCCATCAATGCTCACATACGCGGTTTGATCATCTGGCGTTGTCGGGACTGGCTCATCTGTAATAGTTGAGTCGACACTGTTCGCTGTCGCATCCGCTTCGATGTTCTCGAAGTTGCTATCCGTGATGTCACCAATCGTAATCGTGAAATCTTCTACGCCTTCCGCTAAGGCATCGTCAAGCGTGTCTAACGTGAATGTCGTGCTGTCACTGCCCGCTGGGATCGTGACGCTGGCAACACCTGTAAAGTCCGTGCCATCAACTGCTGTTCCTGAGTAGGTCAACTCGACGGTCACTGACGTGCCATCCGCTGGAATCGCTTGGGACAGACTGACTGTGTAATCCGTTGAGGTCTCACCTTCTACGATGTCTTGCTCGCCACTGATTGACACAAGTACCGTGTCTGGAATACCGAATATTGGAGGTTCACCAGAAGGTTGTTCAGAAGGGTTTTCTGTCGGAACCTCGGCTGTCGCATCCATAATAGTAGTTACTACTGTTCCACTATAGTCCACACTTTGGTAATCCGAAGCATTGCTAAATGAGTCATTTTCAAGACCCATCGTAAACTGCTCACCATTATCTGCTAAAGCATCGTCGTTCGCATCAATCGTGAACGCCGTTCCAACGGTCACAGTAATAGTAGAGGCTGAATTATAGTCACCGGTGCTCGCATCACCACGTGTCGCATCATCACCTTGTGCACCAACATTGACAGTTACCAAGCCACTTGGCTGACTTGCAAGAGGAATCAAATTACCATTTTCGTCATAAGCAAGAACAATATATTCTCCAGTCTCGCTTAGACCTAGAATATCGCCAGTTTCACCAATAGTAGTCACTTGGGCAGTAATCGGCTCACCAGTTTGAGCGTCATATCCAATCACAGCGTGAAGTTGCAATTCAATAGGGTCTGCCAATGGTGGAGGTGTCGGCTGAGGTGGCTCTGTAGGTTCTGGTGTAGGTTCCTCTGTCGGAGGCTGAGTTGGTTCTGGCGTCGGTGCTTCAGTCGGTGCTTCAGTCGGTGCTTCAGTCGGTGCTTCAGTCGGTGCTTCAGTCGGCGCTTCGGTTGGCGCTTCGGTTGGCGCTTCGGTTGGCGCTTCGGTTGGCGCTTCGGTTGGGGCTTCGGTTGGGGCTTCGGTTGGCGCTAACGTAGCAGGCTCTGCTTCTAGTGCAACCTGTTGAGCACCTTCTTCTTGAGGAATCAGTTCTTGCTCTTCAAATGCAGCATTATCAAAAGTTACTGGATCGACCGTTTCAACAACACGAGATAGAATTGGGACTCCGCCTTCCTCTTGAGTTTCCTGCCCTGCTTGATCGTCAAGATCACGAACTTCTAAGCTCATCGAGCCACCATCTCCAGCAGCGGCGCCTCCCGCAGCAGTCGCTTCTAAATTATCAAGTAAGTCACCATCCTGACTATTTAATGCGGCTAGAATATCTTCCAAAGTTGCATCAGCTGTTTGATTCGTGATGTCAGACTCATCTGTTGCGGCTAAGACTTTCTCATCTAGGACAATTGACTGGTTATCTTTTATTGTTAACAAATGTTCATTTGTAAATTGGATTTGCAAACTTCCCCGGCCGGTATCAACCTTATCTCCCATAAATAGTGGTTGCCCAGCATCAACTAAGCGCTTACTTCCATCCGCTGAAGTGATAACAACTTGCCCTTCGACTTGCAGAATACGACCGATCATTTGTTCCATAACAGACTCCAATTCAATTGAGAATTTAAAACTTTTAACATGGAATACTATAAAGTGGTGAAATTGAAAAACATCGTACTAAGGTACGAAACATTTGTATTTTTGTGGAAATTATCAATTCCAACTTTTGTTGCATTTCGTAAGACAAAACATGAAAAAAGTATGAGTAAGTATTTTTACTGCGCTATGATTTACTTATCAAATTCATCAATAAAGCAAGCACTGAAAGCACCATAAAAAACTTAATTTTCTACTTGGCTAAGATAAGTTTTTATATTGTTTTCCAACAAAACAACTTGCTTAATTTTTTTTAGTTTGGAGTTCGTTATGACCAATTTTTTCAAAAAAACAAAACTCGCTGTAGCGATTGCATTAATATCTGGTAGCGCATTTGCTCAAGCGCCAGAATCCAATATAGACCAAGTATTAAAAATGGCTATCGAAAAGAATCCTGAAGTCCAAGCTTCATGGCACAACTTCTTATCCTCTGGTCAAGAAGCAAAAAATGTTGCCGCAAGCAGTGATGCAACTGTCGATTTTTTTGCAGACTACAGCGCTAATTACAGCAATACAACAACGCTCGACAACACTTATCAAGGCCCAAGCGCACGATTATCTGCCTCAAAGATGCTTTGGGACGGTGACCGTATTGCTAACCAAGCACAATCATTTAAAAACACCGAATTGGTACGTTATTTTGAACTAATGGATTCGGTTGAAAATACCGCGTTAGAAGCTTACATTGCCTACCAAGACGTATTACGTTATCGAGAATTAGCTGGCTTGGCTCAGAAAAGTTACAACAGCCACCTAGAGGTGTATGACAAAATAGCAGAAGGTGTTGAAACCGGATTTACTCGCCGTGCGGATTTAGAACAAATCAATGGTCGTTTAGCTCTGGCTGAATCAAACTTACTCACTGAAAAAGCCAATCTACATGATGTCAGCGCACGTTTTTTACGAATTGTTGGTGAAGTCCCTGCAAAAGAATTAAAAAATGCTGATTTAAATACTGAAACTTTACCAAATTCTTTTGATGAAGTTATGAACTACGCTTACGACCACAACCCAAGCTTCCACGCAGCAATTCGCGACATTGAAGCAAAACTTTCGCAAGTTCAAGCTGCACGTTCAGAGGATAGCGGACGCCTAGATTTGACGGGGTCTTATAACATTCAAACTTATAATGACACTACAGGTGAAGATAATTTAGATAACTTACATACTGCAGAACGTGACGCAAAAGTGGCTCTAGAATTCCGTTACAACTTATACAATGGTGACCGAAACTCTACTGCTATTGAAAAAGCGCAGGAAGATATGAACCGCTCTGAATACATTCGTGACAAAGAATGTGTCGATATGCGCCAAACATTGCAAATTTCTTACAACGACGTAAAAAAAATCACCGAGCAGTTACCAATTTTAAACCAGCACAGAAACTCTTCTGATCGAGTTCGAGTCGCATTCAATGACCAGTTCTCAATCAATCAACGTTCACTTCTTGATTTACTTGATACTGAAATTGAATTCTTCCAATCTAGTCGCGCATATGCAAATGCTCATTATGACCGCAATGTTTCTGTCGCTAAAACACTTGCTGAAATGGGTAAATTGTTAAGCACATTACAACTTTCTCGTGGAAACATGCCAAACCTAAGTGACTTAGGCGCTGAGAAAATGGACGTCACACCAGAAATGATGTGTCCAATTACTGCCATCCCAGAAATGGACTTAGGCATTACGGACCCAAAGCCTATTGAAGTCGCTGAAGCTATGCCTCCTAAATTTGTTGCTCCTGCACAAGATAATATGGAAGGAAATACTTACCGTTTGGAAATTTTATTCAAATTTAATTCATCTGAAATTGATCACCAATATGACAATGACATCGCCGAATTAGCGAAGTTCATGACCGAGCACCCTGACACCCTGGTTGAAGTCCGTGGTCACGCCTCACTGGAGGGTCCAGAAGTTTACAACCAATGGCTGTCCGAACGTCGCGCAAAAGCTGTAGTTAACACCCTAGTCAAGGATCACAATATTGATCCAGCACGCTTAAGCAGCATTGGTTTTGGAGAAACTCAGCCCCTTATCAATGGGATGACTCAGGAAGCTCACCAAGCTAACCGTCGAATTGAAACCAATATTAAAAACAAATAGTTTGCATCCTTCTAGGTAAAAGTATTGTGACAAAGAAAAGCCCTACAACTTTTGTTGTAAGGCTTTTTTCTTATACAAATCCAAGAAGATTAAGTACTACAGGTAACTTTAGGAAAAAACCTAAAAAAGTTGATAAAGATTCATTTTTTTACATTGTTTCAATCATGAATAAGATTAAACTGAGTTCTTAATACTTTTTAAAAAACAAAGAATAAAACAAGTGCTAGAGCAAATTTTAAATTCACAAACAGAAAAATCTCAAAATCACAATGACGATGCATTAGTTGAATGTTTGTTAATTATTTCTCGACATCACAATCAAGAAATTTCCAGAGAAAGCCTAACATCAGGTTTGCCGCTCGTTGATGGAAAACTCACCCCTTCTCTTGTACATCGCGCATCAAAGCGTCTTCAAATGAGTTCCCAACTTCAGCAGCGTAAATTAAGTCAAATCAACCTCAATCTCTTACCTGCTATTCTCATTTTAAAAGCAGATGCCGATTCGACCGAGCAGGCTTGCGTCCTACAATCAATTGATAGATCACGAAATTTAGCCCAAGTGACCTACCCTGACTTACCTGACAGCCTTGTGGAAGTTTCACTTGATGAATTACAAGGCAACTATCAAGGTACTGTCATCTATATTCGCCCTGAATTTAAGTTTGACAGTCGTACTAACAAAATTGAGAAAAACTCCCTGCATTGGTTCTGGGGTGTCATTCGAGATAACCGCCATCTTTATCGAGACATATTGATAGCTTCAATTTTTATTAACCTATTTGCAATTGCAATGCCGCTATTTGTCATGAATGTGTACGATCGTGTTGTACCAAATCATGCAACCGAAACACTATGGATTCTAGCTGCCGGAATTGTAATCGTGCTTATTGCAGAATTATCCCTTAGGTTATTGCGCAACTGGTTCATTGATTTGGGTGCTAACCGAGCAGATGTAAGACTTTCATCAGCCATTATGGAAAAAGTCCTAGGCATGAAAATGACAGACCGTCCAAATTCATCTGGTTCATTTGTTTCCAATGTTCAATCATTCGAGTCAATTCGAAGCTTTATTGGCTCCCTGACCGTTGTAGCCTTGGTTGACCTACCATTTGTATTATTGTTCACGACAATTGTGGCTCTAATTCAACCCATTATGGCTTTACCTATTTTAATTGGGGGCTTTCTTATTTTGAGCTACGCCTTTTTTGCCCAAAATAAAATGCATGAATTATCGCTTGATGCAATGCAAGCTGGTTCAATGCGCAATGCCACACTTTATGAAGGTGTCTCCAATCTAGAAACGTTGAAAAGCTTTAATGTTGAGAGCAAAACGCAATCGGACTGGGAAAAATCCACAATTTTCTTAACGCGTAATGCCGCTAAAATGCGAATGATTTCAGCATCCATTACACAAGGTGCTCACTGGATGCAGCACCTTGTGGGAATCATGGTGATTATTCTAGGTGTCTATTCCATTATTGAAGGTAATATCTCTCAAGGTGCGTTGATCGCTGCCTACATGCTGAGCTCACGTGCCATGGGTCCTATTGGCCAAACAGCTGGATTGTTGTCGCAATACCACTACGCCGCAACCGCCTATCAGTCTCTTGAAGAAATCATGAGTAAAGAAAGTGAGCG
This sequence comes from Thiomicrorhabdus indica, assembly GCF_004293625.1. Classification (NCBI taxonomy): domain Bacteria; kingdom Pseudomonadati; phylum Pseudomonadota; class Gammaproteobacteria; order Thiotrichales; family Piscirickettsiaceae; genus Thiomicrorhabdus; species Thiomicrorhabdus indica. The sequence goes on from NZ_CP033040.1 coordinate 2,382,421, forward strand.
GCCGGTAGAAAAGACTTGGATTGCCCCACCACTTGTTCGTGGTGAAATAGAGTTTCAAAATGTCTGTTTCAAATACCCAAATGATGAACGCATGGCATTGAAAGACGTCAGTTTTAAAATCAAAGCCGGTGAACATATTGCAATTCTTGGGCGCAACGGTTCTGGAAAAACCACACTAGAAAAACTTATCCTTGGTCTTTATCAACCAGAATCCGGCCATATTTTGATTGATGGCGTGGATTTGCGTCACTTCGACCCTGCACAGTTACGTCGAAATATCGGCTACATGCCCCAAGACATCAGCCTTTTCTACGGGACACTCAAAGACAATATTACTGTTGCATCCCCTTCCGCAACAGATGAGAACATTCTTAAAGCCACTAGTTTAAGCGGCTTGGACACATTTATCAGATCTCATCCAGCCGGTTTCGACATGCCTGTAGGTGAGCGGGGACAACTTTTATCCGGTGGGCAAAAACAATCCGTTGCCTTAGCTCGCTCTATAATCAATGATCCACCCATTCTGTTATTTGATGAACCTACTGGCTCTTTAGATTTTTCGAGCGAATCACAGTTCATTAAACAAATGGATGAAGCAACCCAAGGCAAAACATTAGTCACAATCACACACCGTACACCACTACTAAAATTAGTGGAAAGAATTATCGTTATGGATAACGGAAAAATCGTTGCCAATGGTCCAAAAGAAACCGTTCTGGAAGCCTTGAAGAAAGGGCGTGTTGGGAGTGTTAGCTAATGAGTCAGCATAAACAAACAACAGAAGAAGCGATGTTCAAAAAAGTTGGCGAAGTGTCCAACCAATTTGATCGAGTTGAAAAAGGTCTATTAGGTAAGTTATTTTCTAAAGGTGCACCTCCCGCCGCACAAAAGGACTGGGTGGTGGATGCGGAATGGGCAAGAATTCAGCAGCATCCCATTCGTGCCAAACGCCTACTTTATGTAGTAGTCCTGACAATTATCGCACTTATTATCTGGTCGGCTTATGCGCCTCTAGATGAGATTACTCGAGGCTCTGGAAAAGTCATTCCATCGCAAAAACTGCAAACAGTCCAATCTTTAGATGGTGGTATCGTCCAAGAAATTCTAGTGGAAGAAGGTCAAGAAGTTAGTCGCGGCGACTTATTATTACGCATTGACGCTACACGCTCACGCTCATCTTTCCAAGAAAATATTACGCAAGCACTCTCCCTTCAAGCTGAAATCATACGCCTGAAATCGTTGATTAATGAACAACCTCTAAATTTCCCTACACACCTTGTAGAGGAAGCGCCTGAAGTTGTCGATCGGCAACGTCAACTTTATTACTCAAACTTAAGACAGCGAGATGAAGAAGCCAACATTCTCGAATCTCAGCTGTTCCAACGTGAACAAGCACTTTTAGAGGGAATAGCTGCACGCAACCAACACAGAAAAAACATTAGCCTACTCAAACAGGAACTCGACGCTGTAAAACCGCTTTTAAACTCTGGTGCAGTCTCTAAAGTGGAAATCTTCCGCCTTGAACGTGAATTGAATGCATTACGCGGCGATTTAGCTCAAACCAACGCTTTAATTGAGCGCAGTCGTGGTGCGATTAACGAAGCGCAAAACAAAATTGACGAGCTCAAAGCAAGCACCATGACTAAATGGCAAGAACAACTTTCAGAGTCATCAACCAAGCTATCAGCCCTTCAGCAAGCTGCTAAAGGTTTAAAAGACCGAGTGAAGCAAACCGATATTCGCTCTCCAACAAAAGGGACCGTTCAAAGACTTCTGGCAAATACAGAAGGGGGAGTATTATCTCCAGGGCAAGCAATTTTGGAAATTATCCCTACCGATGATGTTTTGATTGTTGAGGCTAAAGTCGCGCCAAAAGACATTGCATTCATACGCTTTGGCCAGCCAGCAATGATTAAATTCAGTGCCTATGATTTTTCAATCTATGGAGGAGCTGAAGCAATGGTGATTAATATCAGCCCTGACTCCATCACCGACGAAAATAATGAAACCTACTATTTGGTTAAATTAAAAACCGATGCGAATAAACTGAATCCGCAAATCAAAGTTATTCCGGGAATGACCGCTCAAGCAGACATTATCACCGGAAAAAAAACCGTCTTAGAATATTTACTAAAACCCCTACTCAGAGCTTCATCACAAGCAATGACAGAACGCTAAAGAGCAAACTATGTTAGTAATTACTCAACCTGAATTTCACACCTCCGTTTGGCAAGCTGCACTTCCAAGTGCGGAAGTGATAGAGAATACATCCTTATCCCATAATAAAGAAGCTCGCATTAAGCTATTTGCTTCAAAGGAACTGGTATTATTGCTCAGCAATATTCCTGGCTGGGAAGAGTTAATGTCAGAACTTCGACAAAGCAAAACACCTTGGATCATTCTTAGTAGAAACACCTCAAAAGAAGAGTTTCGTAAAATTGTTGCCGCTGGCGCCCGTGGCTACCTTGATGCACTCAGCCATCCAGAATCTATAAAAACAGCAGTCAAAAGTGTTGAATCAGGCGCTTTGTGGATACCCGAACCTTATATGAGCCAGCTGGTACAATCCATTTCCCAAAAGTTGCCACAAATTAAAGAGCCCGATCTGTCAGAGCTGTCGCCAAAAGAGATTAAGGTTGCAGAATTGATTTCAACAGGCACTTCAAATAAAGAAATTGCGGAAATGCTTAATGTCACAGAAAGAACCATTAAGTCTCACTTAACGCAAATTTACGCCAAACTTAACATTCGTGATAGGATGCAACTCATGCTTTATATGCAAGGTCACCCCATTACTGCAGAACACGCTTAAGATTTTTCGGAAAAAGTTATGTATATTAAACGAGACACGGACCACAAAATTGCTGCCATCAGCCTTGAACAACTTCCAGAGTTTGATGAAATTTTAGATGATAATGCCGAAGAAATTTTTGAGTTTCTCAAGCGCTCTCCGCAAATTGCAAGACACCCTTATATTATGAAAACGCTAGACACGCTTGAAAAAGCCAAAGAATCACTTGCTAAATCGGATGAAGAGTTTATTCGTGTTCTAGAGGATGTAATTGACCTATTAACGGAAAAAGGGTTTATTCAATTCACTGAACTACCGGAAAAAGCTCAAGAAAAGCTCATGACACGTCAAACAATTCGGGCAAAAACCAACAAGCTGGATTTGGTGGAAGAAGAAGATGATTCGCTCAGTTTGCCATAGTGATCGCGAGTAAAATTTAACCTTTTTTCGAAATAAGATACCGGCCGGTAACATTATTTATGTTTACCGGCCGGTTTTGTTTTGCAAGCTTCTATTAAGAGTCTTTTGTCACGATAATGGCTAGCAAATCTACTTAACCGCAGGCCCCGTCACCCCATCAAAACCTAAATAAGGCAATTCAGAAATCATCGCTTCCTCTCTCACACCCTCGGCAATCACTTTTAAACCAATTGAGTGACCTAAACCACAAAGAGAACGAACAAAACCATTCGTCTGCGCATCTTGATTTTGGAGATTTTGCGTAAGTGCTGCATCCAATTTTAAATAATCCAAACCAATCTCTTGTAGACTTGGCAAGCTGCTGAAACTTGCTCCTGCACGATCAATACCAACCTGACAACCAAGCCCCTTAACGGTTTTAGAGAAGTCGATAAATTGATTCACCGCTTCCAAAACCGATTTTTCAGGCACCTCAATCCAAATTTTTGGACAGACATCAAGAGCAGACTGCAACGTTTCAACAATTTGCTCACGAATCTCAAAATTTTGAAGCGATTCGACGGAAAGATTAATTGCAACCTCAGAAACTTCGCCTTTTTGAGATTCAAGTTGCAGTTTCTCAACCACATTCTTAACTAACAACAAATCAAACAAAGGTAATAATCCTAAACGCTTAGCCCACGGTAAAAAGAAACTCGCGGCATGAGTCTTTCCATCAACTTGAATACGCATCATCGCTTCATGATGGATTAGGTTATTTTCACAATCTTTAACTGGGTAGAATTGCGGTTGAACCGAGTTTAAATTAATTACGGTCTCCAATAGTTCACGCCAACCTTGAACATTATCAGGTGCCTGAGCAGTTTCTTGAACCGCTTCCATTTCACGAAAAACAATTTCATAACTCCGCTGCAGTTCAGACTCTGCCAAAAGACCATCGATCTGTTGCAAAATTCGACCACGCCCTTCTGAATGCGGAAACTGTAATGCCGCTGCTGGCAAATGGAGAGACTCTAATTCAGGATGCTGGTTTGAAAAAATTTCCAAACGCTTCTCTAATGTTTTTAAAAAATCGTCAATATTCGTAAAGTTTGCAAGCAGAACCGTAAAATCTCTTCCGTTCAACCGAGCTAAGTAGGCCTCAGAAAAATTGCTTGAGAATTCTTCGGTAATGGACTGCAAGTGTGCAGTGAATTCTTTAAGTAATTTATCCGTTGGCTGGTGTCCAAGTTGTTGATTGATTTTACTCAAATCATCGAATCGTAGCATCACCAGAACATGACGTCCTTCTTGTTCGTGATTATTAAGCAATGCATCAAATTGATTCATAAAGTACTGGCGGTTAGCTAATCCTGTCAACTCATCATGTTGCGTTTTAAAACGCAAAACTTCTAAACGACGACTTTCTTTTTCTAACATCTCCTTAACACGCTGAGTCATGCTATTCATCGCTTTAACCACTTTTTTGAACTCTAAAGTTCTGGGGACTTCTGAAGTCACAAAACGACGCGATTGAATTGCCTCTGCTTGCTCTACAACATCATCCAATGGACGTGTTAAAACTCTCAATACCCAAGTTCCTAAAACACCAAGAACAATGGTTGCTACTAAAAACCAAACAAAGAACTGCCATGTAGTTTTCCAGAGCGCTTGATAAGCGAAGCGATCATCACTCTCGACATACAAAACCCCATATTGTTGCCAACCATTTTGAACTTGAGCAACGCCCTCATGAACGTTAAGCGATACCAAACCAGCAAACCACTCTGGATAAGACTTTTCGATCATTTCAGATTCATATTTTTTTGAAACCCGCATTTCACCATTCGGATCAATTAACGAAATGCGTTTATAGTTACCTGTGTCAAACTGGGCAGAAACTAATAACTCGACCGTGACGGGATCTTTATCCATTTGGCTCAAAACTAACGCAAGCGAACTGGCATTATCATTATTCTTTAGACTAAGTTGCTCTTGGTAATACGATTTTGCACTCAAGCTAGAAATCGTAAAACTACTAACAAACACCAAAATCATGAGCCCGGAAACTGCAAGCCATAACTGTTTAACCAAAGACATGAGTGACTACTCCTAATTAATCATTTCGTGGTGATGTTTTCACCTTCTACTGCAATGAAATCCCTTCTCTTGCAGTTTGTTCAAGAATTTTTTGCCATTTCGACAAACGAGCCGTTGGCTTTGAGGTAGAGCGCACATTCAAGCCAGCCCAAAGTCCTTGGCTATTAAAACTAAATACGGGTTTTAAATCATTTCGCATCGAAGCTTTCTGAACCAAAGACACTAAACTGTCTAAAATTAGCGGCTCTGCATTAGGCGTTGCATAGTAGCCAAGAACCATATGCGCTTCAAAAATCGGGCTTCTTGGCCCACCCATTTGGGCTTTAACATAGATTAGACGTAATTTTCTGTCTTCAATTCCTGCTAAACGAAGTGTAATGTACTTGGCAATCGCATAATCTTCGCAATCCCCTGTTCCTCTTGCTAATGTCTCAGCTAAAGGTGCCCAATAATCCTTTACACCATAATTTTTTTGATCAATTCGATAACGTAGAAATTCATCAAAAAAGCGATTCACATACTTTAATTTATCAACCTCGTCAGGCATGGCCTTAACTTGTTGCAGCATTCGCTCCCAACTTTGAGCATTTCTCACCGCGGACGATCCATACTGACGATTTACTTCTGCAAAAAATATTGACCAATTTACCCCAGGAGCAGCTAAACTCCAGTTGGCTGTCCACAAAGAAATCGCCGTCACTCCTAACAAAATCAGGATGATTCTCTGCAAACGAACAAAAAATACTTTTGAAGTAATTGCCACCACGAAATTGAATCTCAGAAATAAAATTTACAAACGAATTCGCGTGAAAATTCGAACCCTATTACCTAAAAACACTTAACTTTATGAGGTCAATCATACCGAAACTTTGGGATTTTTGTAAAAACTCCATAGTCAATTTACTTTAAAAAACACCATCTTCTAAGTAATTTTATAATGCATAACATTCATTATAGTTATTAAATAAAATATAAAAATTCAATATTAGTAAACAGATTCATTTTAGAACTAATGCAATAGCTTAAAAAACGGCTCAATATCTATTGAAATTATATGTAGCAAAAAATCTGTGGCTATGACACAATTAAACTTGTAAACAGATTTCAACCTTATTTAAATAGGGACAATCTGGGTGTTTAAGGTAACAATACAGTGTTAATTTAGAGAGTATTTCAAACTCCACAACACATTCTAAAGACCTTAAATTAGAAGTAAATTCAAACTAAAAAAGCAGTCAATTTACTTCATGACCAATAAATTAAATGGTCGATAACTGTCATTAGGGGGAAAATATGACATTTAACGAACGCGTAAAGCAGTACATTGAGTACAAAGGCATTATCAAACACCGTGTTGCAGAAGTAGCCGGCATCACTCCAAGTGCTTTCTTCCGTTTTCTAAACGGTACAAACACAATGAAATCTTCAAACATCGAAAAAATCAACGAAGTATGGCCTGAAATGGTGGCCTACGCATTCCGTATTGATCCAGACATCGCAAAACGCTCACGAAAACTTAAAATTTGTGATGCGGACTACCGCGAAGACGATTAATAAACGACTGCCTTAAACACCTAAAAACACTTTAAGCCCGATTTAGTCGGGCTTTTTTATGCCCACTCGCATATAAAAATATTGCCTCCGCCCAAAACATGCTTTCTAACCAATTCAAGTTCCCTTTTCAGTAAAACACTTGAGCTTTTATACAAAACCTATACAATCGACAAAAATAAAATCAATAACCGGAGCCGCTATGTATTATCACGGACGTAGCCATTTTGAGCATGGCGAATCAACTGCAACAGGAATTCTAATCACAAACCTTGGAACCCCTGATGCGCCAACCAAACAAGCACTAAAACCCTACTTGAAAGAATTCTTGGAAGATCCTCGTGTTGTTGAACCACCACCAGCTCGATGGTTATGGAAACTTATCCTGAATGGCATCATTTTGAATACCCGGCCGGCGAAATCTGCCGAAGCTTATGAAACCGTCTGGAACTCAGAAGGCGAAGGGGCACCACTTCTGAGAATTACTGAACGCCAACTTGCCGCCATTGAAGAACGAGTTCGCCCTCACTTTAGTGGCCGTGTGGAATTTGCTTTAGGTATGCGATATGGCAACCCTTCCATTGCATCGGCTTTACGAGAGCTTCATGAAAAAGGCTGCCAAAGAATCTTAGTATTGCCTCTTTATCCTCAATATGCAGGAGCCACCACTGCATCAACGCTAGATGCCGTCTCTGCAGAACTGCAAACTTGGCGCTGGGTACCGGAACTACGATTTGTTCGTAACTACCATCGCCACCCTGGCTACATTAAAGCTTTAGCCAATAGTATTCGTGAATATCAAGCAGAACACGGCAAACCTGAATTACTCGTCATGTCATATCACGGTGTGCCACAACGCTATTTAGATAATGGCGATCCTTATCACTGTGAGTGCCACATCACGTCTCGATTAGTTGCTGATGAACTTGGGCTAAACAAAGATGAATATCGAGTGACCTTCCAATCTTTATTCGGAAAAGAAGAGTGGATTAAACCATATACCGATGCAACGATGAAAGCTCTTCCAACAGAGGAAGGGATTAAAAATGTGCAAGTCATTTGCCCTGGATTCTCTGCTGACTGTTTGGAGACTATTGAAGAAATTGGGGAAGAAAACCGCGAATACTTTGAAGAGCATGGTGGCGAAAGTTTTGGCTATATTAAATGCCTGAACGACCGAGCGGATCATGCAGACGCATTGGCTGATTTAATTTTGCAGCATACGCAAGGTTGGTATGAAAGAGAAGGCTTTGATGCACAAGCAGACGAAGCTGAACGCGCGACAGTGAAAGCCAATGCCAAAGCCCTCGGGTGTCCTTATTGAAAGACTCACTTAGAAAAGAACGGCAAGACCAATAAAAAACACACCGGCCGGTTTATTTTTACCGGCCGGTGTTTTTCTATAACGTTTCTTTAGCTTAACGATATGCCGTTGTTTTGGAACGCAATGCTAGCTCTGAAGGATATGGATGGATTATCCACTGGGTTTCCAAATACTCAGAGCCATAGTGATTAATAAACTGCTCCAAAAGTTTCATAACACTGATAAATGGCACAATCCCTTTTCGAAACTCTTCCAATGTTTCAGTAAACAACTGCTTTTCTGCTGGCGTCACCTGATCTTTAAAATAGCCATACATATGCTGCATCACATTGACCATTTTGCCTTTAGACGCTCTCTCCTGTAACAAAATATTGAGTGCTTTTTCATAAGCCTCAAGCTGTTCTGTCAAATTCTCTTTTGTCGTCTTAGCAACGATTTTGCCCATTTCACGATATAGCTGCTCATCTTTGGAAAGCAACAAATACTTATGATCACGGTGAAACTCCTGAAACGCTTTGATTTTCGGCGCCTCATTCATCTGCTCTACAAACTCTCGCCAACGCGCTTTGGTAAACAAGTTCAACATGAAATTTTCCCGCAACCACGCATCTTGCAAACGACCTTCTTCTTCCACAAACAAATTTGGAATGCGTTGCTGTAAATTTTTAGTAAACAACCCTTGATCCATTGGATCTTGAGAACCAAACCATTCTCCCGTCGGACGGTAAACTTTAATTCGTTCCAAACCACAGCTTGGAGAGCGAGATTTCACCACCGCGCCATCTAAATTTTGTTTTTCCAGAAAGTCGATTTTTTTATCTGTATAGGATTGCAAGCCTTCCGTGTAATCGGTTCCGGATTTAGGCCCAATGACTCGAATTTGATTTTCAACATCCACCAGTCGAATCGTTTCACGTGGAGTTCCCATTACAGCCGCCTCAGGACAAAAGCGGAAAAAATCCGCATATTTCGACAACTCATATCGCACAAAATCATACTGTGCGTGCCCACCGTTATAACGGCATTCAGACCCATATAAACAATCGGATAAAGCGATACGTAAACGCGGAAATTCAGGCTTTTTCATTCTTTTCTCTCACTTTCTACCGGTAGGTAACCATTAATTTTGCATTGAGTTATTTACAACCACTTTCAGAAATTTTTTTTATGACAAACGAACATCCTCATAAGGCATTCAACTTAGGCCAAACGCACACCACCATCCACAGGTAAACTTACTCCTGTTACATAATCATTATTCATCAATGATTGAATAGCTTGCCAAATCACGACAGCCCCAGGCTCATGCGGCAAAAGTTGTTCGTTTAAGCGTTTGGAACGATAAGCCTGAGAATCATCAGGATGAAACATCAACAACCCTGGAGCAATACTATTCACCTTAACTTTTGGCGCAACCTGAATCGCAAAGCTTTTAGTTAAATTTTCCAATCCTGCCTTAGTCGATAAATACGCTGAGTATTGCCCACTTCCCATAGTCACTCGACTATCTGTTAAATGAACAATGTCAGATTTCTCTTCGGAGCAAGAATATAACAACGGCTTAAACGCAAAATTTAAATACCAAGGCACTTGTTGGTGTAATGTCACCATCTGTTCGAATAATTCAGGTGTTTTTGTGACTCGCTCATCATCCGCCCATATAGATGCATTATGAACAAGTAATCTCAAGCTTTTAACCTGTTTCAGAAACGCTTGAACAAACTGAAAGAGTTCATCTTTATCTGTTAAATCGACTTGAAACACTAAAGCGCCTAAATTTTTTAATCGCTTAATTTCTGGACATTGGGTGCGATACGTCACTATCACCGGATAATCTGTTCGGGTTAAAAACTTTTCTGCCAAAAACAATCCCACTCTTCGGGACGCGCCAGTAATCAATACCGCATTTTCTAACATTGAAAATTCCTTTAAAACGACGATTTAACCAAAGCAACTGTACACATTATTATACAAACCCTATACAATAGAGTTTAATGATTTTTAAGATCATGACTTTGCCAAAGTCTGAATTGTTGAGGTAATTATGAATATTTGCATCCTCGGTGGAACCGGCCTCGTCGGACAAGCCTTAAAACAACAACTTTCTAAGCAACACAAAGTTAACACTTATGGCAGAAGTGCCTTTGACTCTGAAGACACTCTACTGCAAAGCATTCGTGGAGCACAACTGATTATTTTTTTAAGCGGTGCAAATATTGGCCAACGCTGGAATAAAACCTACAAACAAGAACTCTGGGATAGCCGTGTCAAAACAGCCAAAATGCTCAGTACCGCAATTAAAAAATTGGAAACACCGCCTCAACGCATCTTCAGCGCCTCTGCCATTGGCTTTTATCCAGAGAACCATTGCGACCAGCCTCTAGATGAAAACGATACACAACCAGGAACAGGATTTTTAGCCGACTTATCACTTGCTTGGGAAGATGCTGCCAAAACTTTTTGCCCTTCAGACAAGCTCGTAATCACCCGTTTTGGTGTCGTGCTCGATAAATCTCAAGGCGCACTTTCAAAGATGTTGCCGGCTTTCAAATTAGGCCTAGGCGGTCCAGTCGCTGGCGGTAATCAATGTTTTAGCTGGGTCCATATTGATGACTTAGTCAACGCTTTTGAATTTCTAATCGCCAACCGAAAATTACAAGGGGTATTCAATATAACCTCACCCAATCCACTGACACAGCACAACTTTGCAAAAGCCCTTGCAAATACCCTTAACCGGCCATGTTTTTTACCACTACCGCTCTGGCAACTCAAACTCATGTTTGGGGAAGGAGCACAAGTTCTAACCCACAGCTCAGCTGTAGTACCAACTCGACTGCAAGAGCAGGGATTCCAATTCCTCTATCCAAATGCAACGCAAGCCCTACAAAACTTACTCAAAACATGAAAAAAATCTTAACCTATGAGAATTGTCTCCTATAGAGGCCAATTATTTTTTATAATATTCGGCTTCTAAATTTATAGAGACTTTGCTCAGAAATGGAAAATCGAAATCTTGATGTGGCTATTGTCGGTGGCGGAATCAGTGGTTCAGCACTTGCTTACATGCTTTCAAAATATTCAGATGTTAAAACCATCGGCATTCTTGAAAAGTATGAAACTCTGTCCCCTCTCAACTCCAATGCACGTGCAAACAGCCAGACACTTCACTGTGGTGACATCGAGACTAACTACACTCTTGAAAAAGCCAAGTTGGTGAAAAAACAAGCCAACATGGTGGTTCATTTCGCCGACCAAGTTGAAAAAAATGATTTTCTCTATAAATTCCCCAAAATGATTCTAGCCGTTGGCGACGAAGAGTGCGAACGCCTTGAAAAACGTCATCATGATTTTGCTGAAGACTTCCCTTACATGGAACTCTGGGATGCCGACAAAATTGCTGAAGTTGAACCCGCAGTTGCGTTAAAAGACGGAAAACCGCGTCCAGAAAAAATCTTAGCCTCCGGTTGCACGAATGAATACTCCGCCGTCAACTACGGCAATATGTCTAAGGCTTTAATTGCTGAAGCCCGCAAAGGTTCGGCTAATTTAAAAGTTTCTCTAAGCACCAAAGTCCAAAACATCCGTAAAACGGTCGAAGGTTATGAGTTAGATACCAACCAAGGTACCTTCAAAGCAAAATTTGTGGTGGTTTCTGCTGGGGGGCATAGTTTATTACTGGCCAACCAAGTGGGCTATGGTTTAGACATGTCCATTTTGCCTATGGCAGGAAGTTTCTACTACGTACCAAAAATGCTCAATGGTAAGGTTTATACCATGCAAAACGACAAACTGCCTTTTGCTGCATTACACGGAGACCCTGATCTAGTCGAACTGAGCAAAACACGTATTGGACCTACCGCTTTGGTACTTCCAAAATTAGAACGTTACACCGGTGGAACCTATCTCGATTTCTGGAAATCTCTCAAACTTGATCGCAAAGTCATTAAAGTTTTCTGGGATTTAATGAAAGACAAAACCATTCGTAACTATATTTTCCGTAACTTTGCTTTTGAAATCCCATGGTTACGCAGACGCCTTTTTGCTAAAGATGTTCAAAAGTTTTTACCTGATGTAAAACCGCAAGATTTGGAATATGCATCTGGCATTGGCGGTCTTCGCCCACAAGTCATTGACAAAACCACCATGCAATTGAAACTTGGTGAAGCGAGCATTGTGCCTGAAAATGAAAACCTAATTTTCAATATGACCCCCTCACCTGGAGCAACCACTTGTTTAGGAAACGCCTATCGCGATGCCAAAATAGTCTGTGAGAGATTAGGAGTCCCTATTAAACGCCAAAAGATTGTCGATGATTTACTCGGTGGAGAAGACCTCCCCGACTAAATCCTGTTAGAACATTCCATTCAACTCAAAGAGCACCGGCCGGTTACAAAAGGAATTCTTTGAGTTGTAAACAAAAGAGTTTATATGGCAGATATTTCATCTACGTCAGTACAAAAACCGCTCATCCTAACCGCGTCTCGTCCAAAATCAAAAGAAACCTCTTCAAAGAATCCCATACCAACCTATTTAATAACCGGCTTACTTGGCAGCGGCAAAACAACCACCCTCTTAGAACTGCTCAAGCAAAAACCCAAAAATGAAATCTGGGGCATCTTAATCAATGAATTTGGTGAAATCAGTCTTGATGACAAGCTACTGCAAGCAGCTGAAATTCAAAATGTCATTATCACCACCGTTCAAGGCGGTTGCATTTGTTGCACTGCAGGCCATCAGCTCAGCCAAGCTATTCAAAACTTTATCAACCAACAGAAACAACTTGATAAACTCTGGATTGAACCGACTGGTTTAGGGCACCCGGCCGGTATAATTGACACCTTAAACCAGACACCGCAAGTTCAATTAAGAACCACTTTAGCCACATTAACGCCAAAACAATTAACACCAGAACGCTGGCAAAAATCTGCCGTCATGCGCGATATTGCGAATTTGAGTGATATTATCTTGCTCACCCAGACAGACCTTGCCTCAAAAGAAGAGGTACAACAAGCTCTGAAAATCGTTGAACAGCTCTACCCAAAAAAAACTAAAGTTTGGTACAGCTATGATGCACTCAATTTACAAACCTTGATTGAGTTGCCGCCTATTGCATTTAAAATTCGCGAAAGTTCACATTTGGACCAACCCTTACAGACTCTCCAACTACATTCAAACCACCATCAACTTCAAAACATTTCGGTGCAACTTAGTGCCCGCTCAAAACAAATACTTGCTCTTGGACTCTCTTTTGACAGCAGAACTCAATTCAATCGCGTGCAACTTAAAAACTTTTTTAACCAACACTCAGAACAACTTATTCGAGCGAAAGGATTGGTTCGAACAGGAAAGAACTGGCAACTTTTACAATGGCAAGGATCACAACTTTCCCTCTCAGATTTTGCGTGGCGACAAGATAGTCGAATTGAACTACTGCTCAATCCAGAAGTCAGCTCACCTTTCTATCTAACCTCTGAAACAGAGCCCTCAACGCTTGAAAACAAAACACACACCAATCATTCGGAAAACGAATTACCGGCCGGTATTCTTTCTTTACTGAAATCATTTTTAGATTGCATACATTCTTGATAGTAAATACCTATTAACAAAATTGAATATTACTGCATTGCATGCAAAAAAGTTTGATAAACTCGGTTGCTATTTTAAAAATTGCAAAGTCGGCCAGCGCCTAAAGAATTCTTTTTTAGTTTCTTAAGGCTCATAAACGCCCTCTTTTACAAAGTCGAAGGAAATTGCATGACAAAGAACATGCCCGATATCGCTTGTCAGCCGCACCAAGGCCCACAAGGAAAACTCAACTGGGTCGGAATGAGCGGCATTGAACTGCCAGTTTTAGTCCAACAAGGAACGGATAAATCTCAAACCGTTCGCCTATCCTCACTCACCCAAGCCTATGTCAATCTAAATGATCCATTAAGCAAAGGCATTCATATGTCGCGCTTATATCTTTTATTGGATCAAATGGCGACTCAAGAAGCTTTAACACCTAAACGCGTTGAAGAAATTTTAAGTAAATTCATTGAGTCTCATGTTGATCTAAGCACTAACGCATTTGTTGAATTCAAATTTGACTACTATGAACGCCGTAACTCATTGAAAAGCTCAAACAGTGGTTGGAAACATTACCCTACAACCATTCGTGGTGAAATGCGAGAGGGTGAATTCAGCTGTGAAGTATCCATTGAAGTGCCTTATTCATCAACATGCCCATGTTCAGCCGCACTGTCTCGTCAATTGATTCAGGAAGCTTTCCAAGCCCAATTTGATGGCAAGCAGGTTAACTACGATGAGGTCATGCAATGGCTTGGTACACCAGAAGGCATTTGTGCTACGCCACACAGCCAACGTTCGTATGCTCAAGTAAAGGTTAAAGTTAACAATCAAGACACCTTGGTTTTATCTGATCTCATTAATGACATCGAAAATGCTTTACAAACACCTGTTCAAGCCGCCGTTAAACGGGAAGATGAACAGGAATTTGCACGCTTGAATGCATCAAATCTAATGTTCTGCGAGGATGCCTCACGTCGTCTGCAAACAGCATTAGATGAACGAGATCATTACTTAGACTTCTGGGTACGTGTAAACCACCTTGAAAGTTTACACCCTCACGATGCTGTGGCGATTGTTACCAAAGGCATAGACGGAGGTTATTCCGACGAACCGAACTTCATGGATCCCATGAAATAGTCTTTGGTGATATAAACCTCATCCGGTCATAAAAAACTTTCATTGAATTTGCATAAACTCAGTGAAAGACTCAGACAAAATAAAGGCTCTAAGATTATTTAGTCGACTCTGAATAATCTTAGAGCTTTTTTTATTCTTAAGTAACACTCTGGAAGTCTTTATGTTGTCACTAAACCATTTCCTTGTCTTCAAGTTTCAAATACTGTTCACAATCGTTTTCTTCAGTCTTCTCACAACACCTTTCTCACTTCAAGCGGGACAAGAGAGTGATTTTGAAAATAGCCACTGGCCGAAAGACGCTTGGTTTTTAGAATATGAATATGATGACTTCAGTGATGAAATTGAGTTCGCGAATCTTATTTATTTACCGCAAGACTTCTTAACCGAAAAAGCTTTTTTACTTAGATGCCAACCTTACTTCACCAATGTCAATGTCGCATTTTTAGAGGATGAAAGCACAATCCAAGAAGACGGTAAATATCATAATGACTCCAAGAAATACGCAAAACACGGTTTTGTTTACGATGAAAAACGACCTATTCGCTTGGCAGTCAATGACAAAACCTATCAGGATCAAGTGAGCGTTGGCGGCCAAAACCGAAACCTTTCAAAATGGCTAAAGCCGCTAAACCAAACCTTACCGGCCGGTTCTTTGCAGATGCGATTTTTTAGTAGCATCGTCTATGACAATATTCCAGAATTCACCAGCAATCGGAACAATGATTTAAGCCGCGCTTTTCACCAAGCCATTAACAAAGGACTCAAAGAAAATAGCAATATCAACTTTCGTTTAGATATGCCAAACAATATTACTCATGAATTTAAATTAAACCTCCAGCGCCTAAAAGCGTTTGCACCACCTGAAGTACTTGAATTTTGCTTTACCGGAAGAAAATTACGAGAAGACTGAATGAAATAAAACAGCCCTCCAATATGCTAAGTATTATCCAATCGATCTCTGTTCATCGCTTCATAAACATCAAAAATGGTTATGGCCATCGCCGCGAGTACAGGGCCGAAGAATAATCCAATCACGCCAAAGTGAATCAAACCTGCAAAGGTTGATAAAACCGTAATCAAGGTATGGTTGGCAACGGCTAAGTCCTGCCCAGCTGACCCTAAATTTTTGCTTAAATATTGAATCATGACCGGCCGGGCAATATTGTCGATTAAGAAACCCGTCACAACAACACCCCAAACTACCACCACAATCGCACTGGCCACCTCACCTTGCAAAAAAAGATAAGCAACCATCGGAATCCAAACCAGTGCTGCACCGACAATGGGAATAAAAGAAGTCACAGCGATGGCCATACCAATAAACATCCCCGGCAATCCTAAAAACCAAGCCAAAATTGCAAACGACAAACCTTGTAACACCGCGATTCCTAGGACACTAAGCGTCAAAATATTCGACAAACTTGAGAAGCGATTCATAATCATCTGATCAAAACGGTTCTCTAAAGGCGAAAGCAGCTTTATATGTTTGGCAATCGCATGACCGTCTCGATAAAAGAAAAACAATGCAAAGAGTGATAAGCCAATAAAGGCAATAAACGATGACGTTGTACCTAACACACCCTGCAACAATACCAATGTCGCTTTTTGAATGAATGCTAAAATACTAGCAGAGTGAGATTTCAACTGTTCCAAAGCATTCGCTTGCGCTGACTCGCTAATTGGCAAATAAGCTAAAGCCTCTCGATTTAACTCCAATAGGCTTTCCGTGTTTTGCTGTGCTAACCATGCTTGAGCCTGAGAATAAAAATGGCCTAGTTGTAAACTGGCCTCCACCAACAAATAACTTACAGGCGCCAATACCACAACAAACACAATCGAACTCATAACTCCAGCAGCCGAGGTTTTCCCACCTTGAAACCGCACCAAAAGTTTTTGGTAGTAAGGATAGCTGGCAGTTGCTAAAATCATCGCAAAAAATAGCGCTTCCAAAAATGGCTGGAACAACCAAATGAGACCGACAATGGCTAATAATAGAAGAATAATCAAAAACCCTTCTTCAAAGGCTCGCTTCTTTCTCACAAGCTTTCTCCTTTAATTTGAATGGCAACAGTTTACCGAATCTAACAATGAATAGTACTTATGAATACTGATATATCCGAAATCATTATCCGTCCAAGCGGCTCCTTGCAAATACTCTCCCACCAAGAAGCTTATCAGCTGTGTGATATGGGTGAACTCGGTCTAAATGAATTATTGCGTCAATGCACTTTAGCGGTTTTAAACACTGGAGCAAAAGAAGATAACGGTCTAGCACTGCTCAATAAATACAAAGACTTTAAGATCGAAGTCGGTGTTAAAGGCCGTGGTGTACAACTCACCTTATCCAATGCTCCGCGCCATGCATTTGTCGACAACCAACTGATTGAAGGATTAAAAGAGCATCTATTTTCAGTGATTCGTGACTTACTTTACGCACGCAACGACATTCTCGAAAAGGGGCAGTTTGATTTAAACACCTCAGCCGGCATAACCAATGCAATTTTCCATATCGCTCGCAATGCGGATTTGTTTCACTTAAACAGCATCCCTAATATTGTCGTCTGCTGGGGCGGTCATTCGATTCCCGAAAGTGAATATCAATACTCGAAACATTTAGGCTATGAACTCGGTCTGCGTGGCTTGGATATTTGTACCGGCTGCGGTCCCGGTGTCATGAAAGGTCCAATGAAAGGCGCACTTCTTGGTCATGGCAAGCAACGCATTAAAACAGGGCGTTATATCGGCATTTCTGAACCAGGTATTATTGCTGCTGAAGCGCCAAACGGCTTCGTAACCGAGCTATGCATTATGCCGGACATTGAAAAGCGCCTGGAAGCATTTGTTCGCTTAGGCCATGGCATTATTATTCTTCCGGGTGGCGCTGGCACCATGGAAGAATTGCTTTATTTGTTGAGCATTCGTCTTCATCCTGAAAATCAAGAACTTCCCATGCCAGTGATTCTAAGTGGCGGTCACGACAGTCGTGATTACTTCAATGCAATCACGGAGTTTTTGTGCGACACCATTGGTACCGTTGCATGTGACCATCTCGAAGTCATGGTTGAGCACCCACGAGATATTGCCACACGAATGAAAAGCGCCATGGAAGAAATTCGTCTAGACCGAAAGCGCAGCAGTGATGCTTATTACTTCAACTGGCGACTCAAATTGGAACTCGACCAACAAACGCCGTTTATTCCAACGCATGAATCCATGAGCGGACTTAACTTAAGCCGAGACCAACCACCGCACATCCTAGCAAGCCAACTGCGAAAAGCATTTTCAGGCATTGTTGCAGGGAACGTCAAAGCCGAAGGAATCCGTCAAATTGAACAATTCGGCCCATTCGAGCTAAGCGGTGATCCGCAAATTATGCAAGCGATGGATAAACTGCTGAACGCGTTTATTGAACAAAAACGCATGAAACTCGATAGCAGTGACTACAACCCTTGTTATAAGATAAAGCATTAGATCTTTAGGGTCTGTTGACAATTCATATTTGACTCTGTTGCGGCATAAAAATTCGGTAGTCTAGGCATTTATGCCCTTTGGGTACTCATTGTGCCGCTTAGTCACTCTAAGCAAGCGATGAGTAACAACGAATACTGGATTTTACGCTGTTCAACCTCTTTGTTCGCTTGTCGATAACCGTCCATGGCTATCGGCACCTGTTCAAGAAAGTACGAATAAACCTTTTACAACGCTATCTACTGAAATTTTCTCTCATAAAGATTTAAAATAATTCCACCGGCCGGTAAATTTTTAAAATTAACCGGCCGGTATCCGATTCCTAGCAAAATGAACTCAGCCCATGACATTTGAAGAACTACACCTTGACTCAGAACTCCTTGCCGCGATTGAACATCTTGGCTTTAAAAAGCCAACGCCGATTCAAGAAGCGGCTATACCGGTCATGCTTGAGCGCCAAGACGTTTTAGCTGGCGCTGCAACAGGAACAGGAAAAACTGCGGCATTTGTTTTGCCTGCGCTGCAGTTTCTTTTGGACGAACCACGCCCTGCGAAACATCCACGAGTTTTGATTTTATCGCCAACACGTGAACTTGCTTTCCAAACTCACAAAGTCATCAAACAGTTAGGGCATTTTTGCGAGATTCCTTCAACAATTATCACCGGCGGTTTTAATTACGCTGAACAGGTGCAAAAACTCAAAGCCCCTTGCGATATTTTGACGGCGACTCCGGGGCGCTTGACTAAACTTATGGCAGAAGAAGCGCTGAACTTATCCGATGTTGAAATGGTCATTATCGATGAAGCAGATCGCATGCTGGATATGGGTCAAGGCCCCACTGTATTATCCTTACTTGAGGCCATTCCAGAAGATTTCCAAGCAGGCCTTTTCTCTGCCACCCTTTCAGGAAGTGGTGTGCGTAAGTTTGCCGAAGACATTTTGGACAATGCAGAAGAGATTCAAATCAACCCACCTAACCAACAGTCAGAAAAAGTTGAACAATATATCTATTTGGCAAATGACAAGGAACACAAACAGCAACTTCTTCTTGAACTATTGAAAGATGATAGCTGTCAAAGTGCGGTAGTTTTCTCCAACAAGAAAGACAAAGCAGTGGAAATCACCGATTGGCTGCGTTCACAGGACGTGAATGCGGATGTGCTCCATGGCGATTTTATTCAGGCAGTCCGTCTGGAAAAAATGAACAAATTCAAAAGTGGCAGAATTAAAATTCTTGTCGCAACGGATGTTGCAGCACGTGGATTGGATATGACTCATATTACACATGTCATTAACTTTGATATTCCGCTACGAGGTGACATTTATATTCACCGCATTGGCCGAACGGGTCGTGGTCACAATGTGGGCGTGGCTATGAGCTTATGTGAACGTCATGAAATTCAAAACCTACAACGGATTGAATATCACCTTAACCAAAAATTACCTCACGCCAAGATAAAAGGCTTAGAACCTAACTTTAGCATTAAAGACGCACTGAAAAAACAGGCAAAAAACGCTAAGAAATCTAAAAAGACCAAGAAGAAAAAAGCTAAAAAATAAGCTTTACTCTGTTTAGAAACCAGCTTAACGTCAACAGACCCTAAGCTGGTTAGCTCCGACAAACTTTATCAAGCCTCTCCTGAACTTTTCTGTTCTTCTTTTGGTAACTTCGACAAATCATCAAAATAATAATGTGCCATACCAATCACACCTAACACAGGCATAAATAAACCTGCGAGTGGAAAGTTACTCAACAAAAACAGACTTCCCAGAAAGTTCGTTGGCGCCCAATTGGTCATACCTTTGGTTTCTTCAAAACGCGCCTGAGGCAAAATCACCTGACCGACATCCAAAATCACCGAATAACGGAAAAATAGGAAACCAAGCAACCAGAACCAAACAATATTCACCACCGGAATAAACAACATTGGAATTGTCACTAAAAATAACAATAACATCAGCAAACCAAACTTGAGCAGCTTCCAAAGCATATCAAGAGTTGATCCATGCCCCACATAATCCAGACCGGGGTAATGTTTATCTCGCACCACTTTAACTAAAGAATCGGTCATAAAACCGGTAATAATCATTGCAAATAGAAGTACCAAATAACTTCCTAAAAGCACACCCAAAACACCGGCAACCACAGCGGCTAAAAAGCCGATAATCCACAACAAAACCCCACCCACAAATGGAATTGCACCAATCGTTGATTCAGCCGCTGTCTGCCATTCGTCAAACTGCATCACAAGAGGGTTTTGTGTGACCACATCACTGAAAATCAAAAAACCAAAAATTCCATAGCCCATTAAAGAGACCATAACAATCGCAGCGGCGAATGGAATAAATAATCGCCATAAAATAGCCGGTTCCTTTATATCACTCAGCGTCTTTAACCATAAATCAAACACAGACTTCTCCAAATAAAATCTAACAAAAAAGCACGTAAACCGAAATTTACGTGCTTTAAAACATTACCGGCCGGTAAAAACTTCTCTCAAAACATTTATCATTTTTTTCAAAAGACGCTATCAACCCATCCTTGGGAGCTCTCTTACACCATCCTGGTGTTCGAAGCTTTTGAAAAAATAAATGCTTTGTGTCGCCAACTACTTCATCCAAATCGACTTAATATTCGTAAACTCACGAATTCCTTGCGCAGATAATTCTCGGCCATACCCAGAATTTTTAATCCCTCCAAACGGCATTCTTGGATCAGAAAAAGAAATACTGTTCACAAATGTCGCACCGGACTCCATTCCCCGAGCCATGGTTTCGGCCGTAGCCATATCCGTTGTAAAGATTGAACCGCCCAATCCAAAATCAACGCCATTCGCGATGCCTAATGCATGAGCTGGCTCTGATGATTTCAAAACAACAGCGACAGGGCCAAACAATTCTTCACTGAATGCTGGCATATTCGATGTAACATCTGTCAAGATGGTTGGCGCATAGTAGCAACCTTCGCGGTCTAACTGATAACCGCCAGTGACAATTTTCGCCCCAAGCTCCACAGACCTCATGACCTGATCATGCAATTCATCCAATAAATCTTGGCGCGCCATCGGTGCAAGCGTAGTCGATTTCTCCATAGGATTTCCTGCCACGAAATGCGACTCAACGGCTTCTTTAAACATTTCAATAAATTTGTCGGCTTGCATCTGATCGACAATAAAGCGTTTAGAGGCAATACAACTTTGGCCCATATTCTGAAAACGCCCTTTGACCGCAGCATCCACCGCCTCACGGAAATTAGCATCCTCTAAAACAATAAACGCATCTGAACCACCCAATTCTAAAACCGTTTTCTTAAGTTCAGATCCGGCAATCGCAGCCACTTTACGCCCTGCATTTTCAGAACCGGTCAAAGCAACACCGCGTACCATTTTGTGGCGAATCACCTGCTCAACCTTATCCGAGCCAATCATTAAATTCGAGAAAGTATGATCGGGGAATCCCGACTTACGAAAAACTTCTTCAATCGCCAAAGCACACTGAGGAACATTGGATGCATGTTTAAGCAAAGCGGTATTCCCAGCAAGCAATGCAGGCACCGCAAAACGGAAAACTTGCCAAAAAGGAAAATTCCATGGCATCACACCCAAAATGACTCCCAGCGGCAAATACGCCACATAGCTTTTGGATGCATCGGTTTCAATCATTTCATCCGCTAAATGAGAAGGTCCATTTTCTGCGTAATATTCACAAAGCCATGCTGATTTTTCGATTTCTGCCAAAGCTTCCCGATGGGTTTTACCCATTTCTAGAGTGATCAACTCAGCCAAAATTTCAGCATCATCACGTAGCGTATCCGCTGCACGTTTGATTAATAAACAACGGTCCTCAATGGGCGTTAACTTTCCCCAATCAGCAAACATATAACCGGCTTGAGTGATGACATAATCAACCGTTTCATCATCCCACGTTTCAAACTCTGCCAACAGTTCATTCGTAGCAGGATTAATAGATTGCATCATTGACATTTAATTCTCCTAAACCCTATCAAAAGAGCGAAGCATAGTGGTAATTATCGATTAAACAGTAAACGTTGTCCCGGTGTAAAGTCGGCAAACTCTCCCATGTAGTATTTCAACTCCCCGGAAACAATTGTACCAATCACACTATTGGTAAACTTATGGCCTTCCCATGGTGACCAACCGCACTTGTAAAGCACCTCGTCTTTTTTATCAACATGCGGCTTGTTCAGATCAACTAAGACTAAATCTGCCCAATAACCTTCACGGATATATCCGCGCTCTTCAATTTCAAACAGGTCTGCCACATTGTGCGCCATTTTCTCAACCACTTGTTCAAGTGTGAACACTCCCTGATCAACCAAATCCAACAACACATTCAGTGATTTTTGCACCTGAGGCAAACCGGCAGGTGCCGAAAAATATGGATTGTGTTTTTCTGCTTCCAAGTGCGGTGCATGATCCGTTGCTACCACATCAATTCGTCCATCAATCAATGCTTGTCGCACTGCATCTCGATCTTTTTGCGTTTTGATTGCTGGGTTACATTTAATGAAATGTCCTTTGCTTTCATAATCCGCGTCCGAGAACCAAAGATGGTGCGTACAAGCCTCTGCCGTAATTTTTTTACCTTTTACTGGACCCGGTTCAAACAGTTCTAACTCATCCGCCGTCGTAATGTGCAAAATATGCAAACGCGCCCCCGTTTCCTTAGCGAGTTTTACCGCCATGGAAGAAGACTTATAACAGGCTTCATGGAAACGAATCTTAGGATGTTCACCGGCCGGTATATCTTCACCAAACTTCTCTTTCCATTGCGCTTCACGTTCTTTAATCATCGGCGTATCTTCGCAGTGCGTCGCAATAATTGTTGGGCTGTGTGTAAAAATACCGCGTAACGCTTCTTCTTGGTCAACCAACATATTTCCTGTGGAAGATCCCATAAACACTTTCACACCACAGACATTACGAGGATTGACTTTTTTAATCTCTTCAACGTTATCGTTGGTTCCACCAAAATAGAAAGAATAGTTCGCCCAAGATTTTTTTGCCCCAATCGCATATTTTTCTTCCAACAAGTCGATTGTGACAGTAGGAGGCTTCACATTTGGCATCTCCATAAATGTCGTGGTGCCACCTGCAACCGCCGCTTTAGATTCTGTTGCAATATCCGCTTTATCAGTTAAACCTGGCTCACGAAAATGCACCTGATCATCAATAAACCCTGGCAACAAATGTAAACCGCTGGCATCAATGACTTGCTCCACCTGCGCATCAATGACGTCAGCAATCTTCGCAATACGACCATTTTCGACGAGTACGTCCGTGATTTTACTTTCACCTTCATTCACCATCGTAGCGCGTTTGATTAAAATTGATGTCGGTGCTTTTGCCATAAGTGCTTCCTCTGTCGTAAAAGTGTCAACCGTTGGTTGTTTACCGGCCGGTAAAGAAATTGGGTCTGAGCATTGTCAACGTTGACTTTACTCTATTGATAAATTTCAGCTTTATTGGCTTCATAAAATTCATTTAAACAGAGTCTAGTTTGTGAGTTGTCAACACGCTCTAGAGATTACTCGTTTTTAGGGAAACTCTCAAGCCTAATCAGCGCCCACGACTCTTTTATAGCCTTGACAATAGCTACTTATTTAAACGCCTTTAAACACACAGGAGTTTAATAACTTTTGCTTTATTCCACTCAACGAATCACTCATAATGATGAAAAGTAGACAATCAAATGCAATCTGGAATTTTCTTTTGTGGAAAAGCTCGCTATGATGTTTGCATGTTTTTTTTCAAGGCTTCCCCATTTGTTTTTATGTTTGTTCAACTAAGATTTTTTTTCCTATCAGTTTTGACCGTATTGCTCGTAGCGCCTTCTTCCTCTTGGAGCGATGCGTCGATTGCAAGCAACCTACCACAAAAACCGGGAAACGAAGCATCTAAAATCTGCGCATACATCGCCTCCTACGCTCCTGGCTATGAATGGCAAGACAGACTGGAAAAGTCACTGAAAAAAACCTTAAAAAACCATTGTACGATCAAAACTCATTACATGAACTCTAAAAAACTCTCGAGTTTTGAGCAATTAAAAGCCGCTGGTGATAAAGCTAAAGACTTTATTGAGAACATTAATCCTAGTCTCGTCATTGTTTCCGATGACAATGCAGTGCAATACGTTTTAAAAGAACATTACCGTAACATCACAACGTCATTTGTATTTTGTGGGGTCAACAATAGCGGTGGCAACTACGGATTACCTTATCGTAATACCACCGGCATGATTGAAACCTCCCCTTATCGCAACCTTTTCCAAATCTTATTCCGTGAATATCCTGGGAAAAGCCATATTGCCTACTTAACGACTACAGGAACCACTGCGGCAAAAAACATTGCAGAATTCCACAGCCTCATTAAAGAGCTTCAATTACCCAAAAGCTCTGCCTATCGCGTGCAATCCGAAGAAGACTGGAAACAGATTTTTACAAAATTGCAAAATGACCCAACAGTCGATTTTATTATTTTGGGGAATAACGCAGCTTTCCCTCAATGGAATCGAAAAGAAAATATTGAATGGGTAAAAACACATACCCGAAAAGTCACTGCTGCCACCCAGAAATGGATGATGGATTATGCAGCCATCGGCTATACTAAAGTTCCAGAAGAGCAAGGTGAATGGGCAGGATTGACTGCCGTTGAAATTTTAAAAGGGGTTCCCATTCAATACTTATCCGTCGTGCCGAACCAGAAATTTACCTTTTGGAAAAATGAATCTTTAATCCAAGAGCTGGAACCCCCACTCTCTGGAAGCCTTCTTAAACAAGCTCGTAGCTTCCAACCTCCGTCAAGTGCAACCCAAGAAGAGAAAGGTTTGCATCCATGAAACAGCGTCACCAACTTGACAAGTTATCACTGGGAGACTTAAGCCTTAACGGATTTGCTTTTTTGGGGATCTTCTTTAGTTTTATCGTTTTTTTCGCCCTCCAAATCTATTGGCAGTATAACGAAGCCAAACTCAACTTTGTTGAAAACACACACCTTCTTGAAAAGCGTTTTTTGTTAGAAGAGCAAAGCACTGAAACATTAATCAAGGCACTGGCACACTATTACTCTAGCCAAGTGGTTAAATCAGACAGTGACTTTAGCCACTTTGCGCAAAGCCTAATCCCACAACACCCCTATATAGATGCATTTGGAATTGCAAAAAAACTTAAAGATAGCGATCTGAATGCGTTTATCCAACAGCAACATAATCGAGGCTATGAATCATTTAGAATTCAAAACAAGCAACTCTTCCAAGAATCATCCACGAATTTCACCAACGACTATTTAGCCGTCACACAAGTATTACCCATGAGTCCGCAGCACTCCGTTTATTTGGGGGAAGATTTATTTAGTTTGCCAACCTTGCAGCATGAGTTTGCAAATCAAGTCGAACAGAACAGCATGGGACTCTACTGGTTAAGAGCCCTAATGACTGACCAACAACTGGTGTTACTCAACCACCCGATTTACACGACACCGCCAAGCAGTCTGACTGCTGAAGAGCGTGCGGAAAATGTCATTGGTAGCGTCTTCTTGTTTTTCAACATTTCACCGTTTATCGAACAAGCTGCTAACTCAGAAATTGCTTTTTTAGAGTCAATCGATTTACGAATTGACCATCACCCACTAAAACATTACTGGCCGATTTACCGCGATCTTTCTCACCTCTCCACTGAAGATCGAAGCCTCATCGATTCATTGATTTTCAATTTTTTTGACAATTTTCATTTCACAAATGAAATCAGTATTTCAGCGTTGCGCGATACCATCCGTTTAAAAATCGTCGCAAACTGGGATCAAAACGCATTAGATGTGATTTCTGCCACCTTATGGGGAGCAATCGGTGGGTTGCTATTCTTATTACTGAATTTCGTCATTAGCGTGTTTGGAACTTACACGAAACGCTTATTCAAAATGCAATCACGCCTAGAAGAAATTTTGCATACGTCACATGATGCGGTGATTATCACCAATAAATCAGGTGAGATTCTAAGTTGGAACCCTCGCTGCGAAGAACTGTTTGGCTATCACTATGACGAAATGATCGGTCAGTCACTGATTCAACTTTTTACACAGCTTTCAGAAAATAACCTACAAGACCCAGTAGAGCAAAAACTGCTTAAATTATTTTCAAAAGATTCACCGGCCGGTAAAGCTTTAACATTCAATGAAAAATTATTGGAACTTTACCTGCTCAATCGGGACAAAAAACGTATTCTGGTTGAGATTTCTTACTCGATTTTATCCGTCAATGATACCGAAGAGATCAGTCTATTTATCCAAGACATCACCTATCAAAGACAAACGGAATCTGAAATCAAGCAGTTGGCGTATTACGACCCTCTGACAAACCTAGAAAACCGGGTTCTATTTAAACAGAATTTTGAAAGTCTATTAAATCGCCCAAACACACCCGATTTTAGCGTGTACTTTATTGACTTGGATGGCTTCAAACAGATCAACGATACCCTTGGTCACAGCATTGGTGATGAGCTATTAAAAGTGATTGCTCGAAGAATCGTCAACACGATTCAAGGCGCACATTGTCCACATCATATCTGCAGGTTTGGTGGCGACGAATTCATTATCTTAATTGAAACCGCAGACGACAACCTCACTAAAGTACTCCTTGAACGCCTGTTGTTGAAAATACAACGCATGATTCGCATCGATGGCAATGAAATGCAAGTCAGTGCCAGTATTGGTGTCACCTTCTACCCTGAGCATGGTAAAGATATGGACACCCTTCTTCGTCATGCAGATACCGCCATGTATGAAGCCAAAGGGCTAGGAAAAAACACTTATTCAATTTATCAAAACGAGATGACCGAACAACTTTCTCGCCGCTTATTACTTGAAAAACACCTGAGACTGGCACTGGAATACAATGAATTCAGTCTAGTCTATCAGCCGCAGATGGATTTAGAATCCGGCCAAATAATTGGTGTTGAAGCATTAATTCGTTGGAACAACCAATCGCTCGGCTTTATCAGTCCTGACCAATTTATTCCGATTGCTGAGGAGAGCCGAATGATTATTGAAATCGGCGACTGGGTGGTCGACACCTGCATTCAGCAACTCATCAAGTGGCAACACACGCAAATGGATGGTCTCCACATCGCTATTAACGTCAGTAGCGTTCAGTTCAACTTCGCAGGATTTGTCGATGGCGTTTATGACAAAATGCGCAAAGCCGGACTGCCTTCAAAATTGCTTGAAATCGAATTGACCGAACGCACAGTTATGGACAATGCCGATGAAAATGTCGAACGCTTTAACGATATTCGTAACCAAGGATTTGGTTTATCGGTGGATGACTTTGGGACCGGCTATTCATCACTGAGTTATTTAAAACGATTCCCTCTAAGCATTTTGAAAATCGATAAAAGCTTTGTAGACGGTTTGCCAACCGATGATGACGATATTAGTATTGCCACGGCAATTTTGAATTTAGCTCATAGTTTAAACATCAATGTTGTCGCTGAAGGCGTTGAAACCATTGAACAACTGCTATTCTTAAAAGAGGCAAAATGTAACTATGCACAAGGCTACTTTATTAGCCGCCCACTTCCTGCCAAAGACTTTGAGGCTTGGCTTGAGCAGAAAACGCGCTGCTTCTATCAATCAGAAGAATTCCATCTCGCCCTGAAAAAAATTACCTCTTCAGAAATTGAAGGATTTGAAGCTAAGACAGCACTTACCAAAACGGATTTATCATCCGATGCGTAATGGACAAAAATACAACCCCTTTTTTTGGATGCTATATTTACTGATACGCTTTTATCAACTATTTATTAGCCCAGTTATTGGCCCTCGTTGCCGTTTCTATCCAACCTGTTCAAGCTACACGATTGAAGCCTTGAAAACCCACGGAGTGATTTGCGGCAGTTGGCTAGCCATTAAGCGGATAAGTTCTTGCCACCCAGGCAATCCAGGAGGCGTAGATCCAGTCCCAGAATGCGGTTGTCATTGCAAATCACACCGGCCGGTAGAAAGTTCAGATTCCAACTCTAAGAATCTCCCCTCTCATACCAGCAAAGATGAAGACTGACATCTAAAATTCATAATCAGCCTTTTCAAACACGCTAAACTAATATAATTAGTCGATTCTGAATAACTCGTTTAATTTATGGCAAAGCCAGTTTTTATACTCAACAAGGCAGAATGCAGAAATGCTATCTAGATAACATAAGGCATTCTAACGCAGTGGAGTGAAAACTGGCGCAGCCCCTTCGAGTGGGCGTTTAAGCAGATATTCTCGTTGTTGTGAATCTCAATAATGGAATAACCATTATCTTCAATCCACGCCTAGAGCCTATCTGCTTAAACATCCCACATAAATCTAAAACAGTTATTCAGAGTCGACTATTTAGTTAACCAATTAAAAGGTCGTGAAAACGGCCTTTCTCATATCAGAAAAACATTCTTCAAACAGGAACTTTCATGAACGACTCATCTGCACCTGATGCACTCGACTATCCTAAGTTTATCAACCGTGAACGCAGCCTTTTAGAGTTTAACCGACGCGTTCTCGCACAAGCCAAACGTGATGATATTCCTCTTTTGGAGAGGTTAAAATACCTGTGTATTTCAAGTTCTAATATGGATGAATTTTTTGAGGTCCGTCTGGCTAGTTTGTATGAAATGAGTCACGAACCCAATATGAGAACCAAACCGGATAACGCCAATCCAAATGAGGTTATTGATGAACTTTCAGATGTCGCACACAACATAGTGCAAGATCAATATGCGACTTTGAACCATATTTTAGTACCCGAACTGCAAAAGGAAGGCATCCGTTTTTTACGTCGAACACACTGGAATGACACGCAAAAAAGCTGGATTAACCAATTTTTTAAAGAGTCGCTGCAACCTGTTTTCAGCGCAGTCGGTCTCGACCCATCTCACCCATTCCCTCGCGTACTCAATAAAAGTTTGAACTTTATTGTCTCACTTGAAGGCAAAGATGCCTTTGGTCGATCCAATGGGTTAGCGATTGTGCCAGTCCCTCGCTCTCTACCTCGTATTATCAAGCTTCCCGACCATGCAACCGATGGTGACAACGATTTTGTTTTCTTATCATCGATTCTTCATGCTCACGTATCGGAGCTTTTCCCAGGGATGACTGTTACAGGGTGTTACCAATTCCGTTTGACTCGTAACACAAACCTATTTATCGATGAAGAAGAAGTCGAAGACATTATGAGTGCACTTCGAGGAGAACTATCAAGTCGTGATTACGGTGGAGCGATTCGTTTAGAAGTCGCAGACAACTGCCCTCCACATTTGGTCGAATACTTACTAGACCGTTTCCAACTGACTCGCCGAGCGTTATATCAAGTTCACGGGCCGGTAAATTTACATCGATTGAATGCAGTGCCTGATATGGCACAACGTCCTGACTTGCAATTTGAACCTTTTACGCCGAAAAAACTGTCTAAAAAGCTACCTCCTACAAAGGCATTTAAACTGTTTACCCGTCAAAAGAAAACAGACAGTATTTTTGAACAGATTGCCGCCAAAGATATTCTGTTACACCACCCTTATGACTCTTTTGCTCCGGTCATTAATTTCCTTAAGCAAGCCGCCAAGGATCCTGAGGTTTTAGCTATTCGCATGACGCTTTACCGCACAGGTGAAAAATCGGACATTATCAAAGCGTTGGAACGCGCAGCACAAAATGGTAAAGAAGTCACCGCAGTGGTTGAACTTCGTGCTCGTTTTGACGAAGACAATAACATTACCCAAGCCATGAAACTGCAGGAAGCTGGTGCCCATGTGGTTTACGGAGTGGTTGGCTATAAAACCCATGCCAAGATGATTCATGTCGTTCGTCGAGAAGCTGGAAAGATCAAATTCTACACGCACCTTGGGACAGGAAACTATCATCACATCACCACACGTTTCTATACTGATTTTGGTCTATTGACCGCGAATCAAACCATTGGAGAAGATGTATCCAAAGTTTTTCAGCAGTTGACAAGTTTGGGCGACACCAAAGGCCTGAGCAAATTACTGCAATCACCTTTCACATTGCAAAGTGGAATGGTCGAGCGCATTCAAAGAGAAGCAGACAATGCACGCAAAGGTTTACCGGCCCGTATTATTGCCAAAATGAATGGTTTAGAAGAAGAAGGTGTTATTGAAGCCCTTTATGAAGCTTCCCAAGCAGGTGTCAAAATTGATTTAATCATTCGAGGAATATGCAGTCTTCGTCCTGGAGTACCTGGATTGTCTGAAAACATTACCGTCACCTCAATTATTGGTCGCTTTTTAGAGCATCATCGAATTTACTATTTTGCCAATCATGGCAAAGATCCAGAACTGTTCTGCTCAAGTGCCGACTGGATGCGTCGTAACCTATTCTCACGTGTAGAGACTTGCTTCCCAGTACTTGATCACGAATGTTTCCAACAAGTTTACACTGAAGGTTTGGTCATTTATCTAGAAGATAATATCGGTGCCTGGCAATTACAGCCAGATGGTTGCTATAAATCCGTTAAAGAACTTAATCCAAACCTCCCGGACTTTTCCTCACAGCAGAGCTTAATCGATAAATACAACGCAAATTAGGTCGTTCCAGTACTCTGGCAAAGTTTTTTTGCCGGAGTCTGCAAAAAACTCTGTCAACTTTATACGTAACATTGCGAGTATTTTTACTCGAAATCCTGTTTTCAGACAAAAAATCAGGTTTCCTCACACAGAAAAAGCAAAAAAAGCGCTAAACTTAGCGACCATTAATTTTGCCTTTCATGAATGGAATGCGGTTTATGCCCAATACACAGACTTCAACCATAACGTCCGATACCCTTCAGACATCCTTTGCACTTTCACCTGAATCCATTGGAATCAGTCCTAAAGAAGATGCGTTCTATGCAGCGATAGATTTAGGCTCCAATAGCTTTCACATGATTGTGGCTCGACAAACTCACGGGCAAGTGCAAATAGTCGATAAACACAAGGAAATGGTTCGTTTACGGGCCGGCCTCGATTCAAAAAACAATCTCACCGTGAGTGCTTTTGAACATGGCATTGCCTGCCTAGAACGTTTTGGCCAACGCATAAAAGATATTCCGGCTGAAAATATTCGTGCCGTAGGTACCAACACTTTGCGAAATGCAAAAAACAGCAGAGAGTTCCTTGCTCAAGCAAGAAAAGCGCTCGGCCACAGCATTCAAATTATTGCCGGCCAAGAAGAGGCTCGTCTAATTTATCTAGGGGTTGCTCATGGCTTACCAAAAAGTGATGAACAACGCCTAGTCATGGATATTGGCGGTGGCAGTACCGAATACATTATCGGTAAAGGCATTCAAAACAGTCATTTGACCTCGACCGAAATGGGTTGCGTATCCATGACTCAAGCATTTTTTGATAATGACCAAATCACGCTTGAGAAAATGGCTGACGCCATTACCAAATGTCGTCAAATTCTTCGCCCCCATGTTCAGCAACTCAAGCAACAGAGCTGGGATTGCGCTTTCGGCGCCTCAGGAACCATTAAAGCTATTGGTCAAATCTTGGAACAGAATCAATGGAGTGAAGGTGGCATTACATTTACCGGCCTGCAAAAGCTCACAGATAAGCTGATTGCCGCTGGCGGCTGTGAAACCGCCAAAATAGAAGGATTAAAAGACGAGCGAAAACCGGTTTTAGCCGGAGGTTTAGCAATTTTAATGGCAACTTTTATGGAACTTGAAATTGATGTCATGCAAGTTTCTGCCAACGCTCTACGCGAAGGTTTGATTTACGACACACTTGGTCGACTCTATGCCGATGATGCGCGTAATAGTAGCGTACGAGCTTTGCAAAAATGGATGCGAGTGGACGAAGCGCATGGTGAACAGGTTGCGCAAACCGCCCTTTCGCTTTTTAAACAATCTCATAATGTTTGGCGCCTGCATGGTTCGGACTATAACTTTGCGCAGTTGCTCACTTGGGCAAGTCAGCTTTACGAATGTGGTAAAGCAATCAGCTATAAACGCTACCGCCATCACAGTGCCTATTTAATTTACCAATCAGAACTAGCCGGTTTCGACCAGCAAGAGAAACAAATTCTTAGCCTGTTGACGCTTCATCATCGCGGTAAATTCAATCGAAATTTATTCTCAGAATTTGACGAAGAACTGGCTCAACAACTGACCTATTTGACGTTGATTTTGCGTCTTGCCACACGAATTCATCGAGGTCGAGACCAAAACACACCAGAGCCAACACTCGTGATTATGGATAATGACCAGATTCACCTTGAATTTGAAAATAATTGGCTGGAAGAACATCCTCTCAGTCGATTGGATTTAGAAACCGAAGCCAAAAACTTGGCTGATGCAGGATTTGAGCTAACTCTGTGTTAAAAGCAGGACTCTATTCATGAGGTTTATTCATACTGTTCGCTTTGCGATGGCCTTTCATGGTTATCGCAAAGCGTGTAGTACGAATAAACTAATACAACCTTTTACCTAAGCGGGCTAATACACATCCATTTGAATACGCTTTTCTCTGCGCATTTGTTGCCAGTAATTCTCGGCTTCCGTTTCTGTCAAATTGAGCTTTTCAGCAAACCATTCTTGCCATAAGGCTTGCACCGCCACCGCCATTTTATCTTGGCTGCCACACAAATAAACAAGTGCACCCTGTTGCCAACTTTCCCAAACTTTATCGGCATTTTGCTTGAGCACATCTTGCACATACGCTTTTGGTTCCACTCTGGAAAATGCAAAATCGACGTTTAAAAACCCCTTATTTTTCCAAGCATTCAATTTTTCACAATGCAAGCATGTTTTTTCTGGATCTGTTTCACCAAAAAACAGCCAATTGTCGGTTGCTTGGTTGGCAACACGCTGTTCCATAAACCCTAGAAATGGCGCTAAACCTGTGCCACTAGCAATCATAATAATCGGAGAATCCTTACCGGCCGGTAACTTAAAGGTAGGATTAGATTTAATATCAATCGTCAAAACTTTACCGGCCGGTTGATTCGCCAACCAATTCGACACAACCCCTAAACGAGTCCGTCCAGAAGATTGATATTCAACGCGGCGATACAGAAGTCTTAACGGTGACAGTGATGAAGCAACGTCGTGAGTATTGGCACTCGCTATCGAGTAATAACGGGGAGCCAAAGGTGAAAGCAACTGCAAAAAGTCAGCACCCAAACGTTGTATTTCTGGAATATCTTCAAGTAAATCAACTACATCTTTTCCTTGCGCATAGTCCATCATCGCTGCACGATCTGACCAGCGATCCAACCCAATCTGAAACTGGCGTTGCAGTTTATTGAGAATCGCAGGGTTAAGTTGTGTAATTTCTAAACTCTCGACTAAAGCTTTACCGGCCGGTAAGTTTCCAAAACGTTTCAGCTCCACCTCGGCTTTGGAATCAATCTTCAATAAGGCTAAAACTTTCTCAACCAAACTATCAGGATTTAAGCCTGAAACCAACGCCCAATCACCTGGTTGATAATCAAATGCATGAGTCTCATTTAATGGAACCAACTCAATTGAAAAAATATCTTTGTCCGCTTGCGGCGTGAGTTGTTGATTCGATTGAATTTTGGCGAGAACAGCTGTCATAACAACATCCAACAAATTTAAGTATCGCTATGCTACCAAAATTTAGGAAATGAATACTTTGAAAGAGTGACAAACTTATGACAGCAAGCTGAGTTAACACAGCTTGCAATAGAGGAAATGAGGCAATAATAGCAAAACTACTGAAAGGACGTCTTAGGCACCCATCATGCGCTGCAAGAGTGTTGACGCTAAAGGCGATAACGCGACCAAAGTCACTGCTGAAGCCAGACCTGCAATAATCCCCACAGCGGCATTTTGTAAAACCGGCCCTCGATTAATATCCAAAGCACTCATCTGCTTTTCCATCGCAGAAAAAATCTTTACTTGCTTATTCATCAAACCATTTAGCGTGTGAATTTGCTTAAAGAGAAGTTGTTGCTCTTTTTCAATTTCAGAACGTGACTGCAAAGATTGCACTTTCACCTGTTGCAATTGACGATTTAAATCGCCCATAGTTGCATCCATCTGCTTAACGAGGCTTTGTAAAGATTCTTTATCTTGCTGAACCCACTCCAGTTCAGACGGCACAAAACTTTGACGAGGCATATCATTCATCATATCGTCATCAATATCCATATCACGGTGATAACCTCCTGATCTGGACGTTTGCGCGGAACCTCGTTTTAATGCCTGTTCCAACAAAGACCCCTGACTTCCACCCATTCGACTTTTTGATGCCAATGGTTCAACAGTTCTTAAATCAATCGCCATAACAAATTCCTCTTTATTTGCCCTAAGTTTCGTCTCTGCTGAGTCAAAATTTCCAACAGTTCAAATTTATTTGAGAGGGTTAAAACAGAATCTGTGCCAACTATTCACTTCCTCTTAATTTTTCCAAAAACCTTATGCAAGCTCACCCTTAAAAATCATAAGTTGGTACAATAAGCCACAATTTGTATCCGAACATTAAAAGAGACAGACAGCCTAAATGAAATACATTGGAGCCCATGTTTCAGCTGCCGGAGGAGTCGAAAACGCCCCCATCCGCGCTCACGAAATCGGTGCGACGGCCTTCGCACTCTTTACCAAAAATCAACGGCAATGGAAAGCCAAACCCCTCACCGATAAAAGCATTCGTGAATTTAAAGCCAACTGTCAAAAATTTGGCTTTGGGCCCGATCAAATCCTACCCCATGACAGCTACTTGATTAATCTTGGGCATCCAGAGCCAGAAAAACGTCAAAAATCCTTAGATGCTTTTATTGATGAACTGGAACGCTGTGAATTACTTGGTATTAGACGTTTAAATTTTCACCCAGGCAGCCATCTAAGGGAAATTTCTGAAACGGATTGCTTGGACTACATCGCTGAATCCATTAATGAAGCCCTTCAACAAACAAACGATGTGATCGCTGTACTCGAAAATACCGCTGGGCAAGGTTCTAACCTTGGTCATCGTCATGAACAGTTGGCACACATCATAGAAAAAGTAGAAGATAAATCTCGAATTGGTGTCTGCTTTGATACCTGTCACGCTTATGCCGGTGGTTATGACTTAAAAAACGACTACGAGGGCGTAATGCAAGATTTCAGCGATGTCATTGGTTTTAAATACCTACAAGGTATGCATTTAAATGACTCCAAAGCAACGTTAGGTCAAAGAGTTGATCGCCACCATAGCCTTGGCGAAGGTGAAATCGGCTGGCAATGTTTT
Organism: Thiomicrorhabdus indica; assembly: GCF_004293625.1. NCBI lineage: Bacteria > Pseudomonadati > Pseudomonadota > Gammaproteobacteria > Thiotrichales > Piscirickettsiaceae > Thiomicrorhabdus > Thiomicrorhabdus indica. Next base: position 2,418,006 of record NZ_CP033040.1, read on the forward strand.
GAAAAAATCATGCAAGACCCTCGCATCGATAATATCCCCCTGACGTTAGAAACCATAGAACCAAACATCTGGCCAGAAGAGATTGCTCAGCTTAAAACCTTTGCAGGAATCAGTTCGACTTAAATGCTTCAACATCTCAATATCATTAAGTCCTGTCAAAAGCACGCATGTCGCTATTGGCTATGAATTATTTCCTTAAGGAACCTCTGATTGAATCGAAGAATTTGACGAACAGTTTTAATTTTCTGAAGCGCCAGATTAAAAAGATTAATTGCTAGAATTCTGCACAAAGATTAACATTAACCGACTTGTAAAAAGGATCCCTCAACCAATGGATAAAAATCAATTTATCGATTTCGTCATGAATACCGGCGTTTTAAAGCTTGGCGAATTCACTCTAAAATCTGGTCGAAAAAGCCCATATTTTTTCAACGCAGGTTTGTTTAATACCGGACAAGAAATGGCCACCCTTTCACAAGGTTATGCCGGCGCCATTGCCAACTCTGGCATTGAATTTGACGTCCTATTTGGTCCAGCTTATAAAGGCATTCCGCTAGCGGCAACCACAGCGGTCTCACTTGCTCGTGACTTTGACTTGGATACACCTTATGCTTTCAATCGCAAAGAAGCAAAAGATCACGGTGAAGGTGGAAACATTGTTGGTGCACCACTGACGGGTAAAGTGCTGATTATTGATGATGTCATCACAGCTGGTACGGCAATTCGCGAAGCCATTGATATAATCACCTCAAATGGCGCAGAGCCAGCCGGAGTAGTAATCGCTCTGGACCGTATGGAAAAAGGTCAAAATGAACTGTCTGCCATTCAAGAAGTCGAAAAAGAATATGGTATTCCAGTGGTTTCAATTATTGATTTAAATGACATTATCGCTTACCTCGAGAAAAGTGATGAAGGTACTCGTTATTTAGACGCAATGAAAAGCTACCGTTCTGAGTACGGAATTGGTTAACTATTGACCGGCCGGTGAATAATCGGCCGTAAATTTATGAGGATCTTGCCTTGACGCATAAATTACGCGAATTGATTTTGCTCCGTCATGCGAAATCGGATTGGAAAGATGAGGACCATTCGGATATTGAACGGCCAATTTCATCCAAAGGAAAAAAGCAAGCGTCCAAAGTCGCCAAATGGCTTCAAGACAATGCACTAACCCCCGATTTAATTCTAGTTTCCCCTGCGAAGCGTGCGCAACAGACCTTTCGAAGAATCTGCAAAGAATGCCCTTCTGAATTTCAGACTCTTGATGAACTCTATTTAGCAGAACTCGACACTCTAAAACAAGTACTGGCAAACATCGACAATGTTCACCGAGTAATGATTATTGGCCACAATCCAGGCTTGGAACAGTTATACCGTTTTTTACTCCACCAAGATCCCAATCATGATACACAACTTTTCCCGACTGCTTCCATTGCGCATTTTATCCTTCCGGGTAGCTGGCAAAATTTAGAATCGGGTGACGGAAAGCTCCAGCAATTTATTCGCCCTAAAGATATTTCTCAGAAATGAATGTTTGGCTCTTTCCCATAGAAAACCTATTTATTAACAAGTTTTTAAAGTACTTTAAAATTTAAGCACTTTAGTAATCTATGCTACTATTTACGCGTATTTAATCATCCATATCCACAACATCAAATTGATGTTTTGTCTTAATATTTGAGGGGAACTTATGAAAAAGACATTTCTACCAATGGTCGCGATGGCGACACTTTCTGTAGCGGCATTCAACACACAAGCTGCTGATATTCCATCGGCAGGTTCAACCGCTTATGTCATCGATAAAGATGGCGATGTGGTTCGTGACCGCTGGGGTCGTTGTGTTCGTTCAATTGACTGGACTGTTGAAACATCCATTGATGCGTGCGAAGGTCGTACACCTAAGCCAGCACCAGTAGTTGCAGCCCCAGAACCAAAACCAATGCCGGTTATCGCACCAAAAGCACCTGTTGCAGAGCCAGCAGTTGTTCCAAATGTACCGGTTCAATTCCGAGGATTCTTTGATACTGATTCTTCTGAGCTAAAACCAGCCGCATTTGGTGACCTTGATACTTATGCAGACTACCTAAACCAAATGAACGACGCGTCTGTGAAAGTGACTGGTCATACAGATAGCCGTGGTGCTGAAAGTTATAACCAAAAACTATCTGAGCGTCGTGCAATGGCTGTCAAAAGTTACCTTGAAGAAAAAGGCATTGCCTCTGACCGTATCAATGCAAATGGTTCCGGTGAAACTCAACCTATTGCGAGCAACAAAACTGCAGAAGGTCGCGCTGAAAACCGCCGCGTAGAGGTTGAAATTGTTAAATAAGTAACGATTTCAAAACCTTTTAAGAGGTTGAAATCATTAAGCAATTAATGATTCCAAAACCTTTTAAGAAGCTGAATTTGTTTAGTTAACAAGCTTACTTCAATAAAAAAACCGCCTATTAGGCGGTTTTTTTATTCACATGGGATATCTATATTTACCGGCCGGTATACATCTTTTTATAGACTAACTCATTGCTTTTAACATCAAACTCACTCCAACCAAAATTGTCACAATTTCAAAGGCGCGTTTGACTAACTTATTTCCTTTAACAATGGCAAAGTGAGCACCAAGATAGCCGCCAATCAGAGAACCTAAAATCAACGCTGGCAACCAAGACCATTCTATTTCACCTAAAATCCCTAGAGTCAGAGCTCCTGATCCATTCCAAAAAATACCCACCAAAACCAAAGTGTAAGCAACGGCTGATTTGTAGTCTAAGCCAAACCAACGGACTAACCAAAGCGTCACAAACAAACCTGTGCCAGAGGTTAAAGAACCGTTTAATCCACCAATGACAAATAACACTAAACCACCCAATAGATAACCTCTGAGATCGCGGTTAGCCGCTTCAGTTATCTGTCCAAGCCCAGGTTTAAACCAAGAATACAAGCCGAGACCCAAAGTGAGTAAACCTAAAAGCCCCTGTGACACTCGATCATCCACTTGAAGAATAATGCTAGCGCCTAATACAACACCGGGCAATCCCATTGCCAATATAAAAGCCGAAAACTTCCAATCCAGTGTGGAAGACTTCATATGTCGAGCAGTGGCGCCAAGCCCTAAAAACACACTGGCAACTTTATGAGTTGCAAGCGCCACGCCAAATGGCAAGCCTAAAAACAACAGTGCCGGTAATTGCAACAGCCCTGCTCCACCACCCGCTAATGCCGAAAATAGATTAGCCACAAGAGAAATGACAAACAGTAAAAACTGATCAAAAAAATCCATTCATATCCTCAAAAACGCCTTTTCATTAGAATAAGTCGCCTTAAAATAAAAAAGGCACAGAGTTACGACAACCCCATGCCTTACACACCACTTTCTTTTTTAAGAAAATTTAGTCCGCTTTTGATTCCTGATGAACATGCACATCCATTTGAGGATAAGGAATTGAAATTCCTTCAGCATCAAATGCCGCTTTGACTTTTTCATTCATTTCCCACTTAACCTTCCAGTAATCACCAGATTTCACCCATGGTCGAACAATGAAATCAATACTGCTGGCACCCAATTCACCCAGTGCAATCACTGGCTCAGGTTCAGGAAGAATACGATCATCTTCTGCGACTAAACGCTGCAAAATTTCTTTGGCTTTTTTAATGTCATCGTCATAACCGATTCCAAAAACCATATCGACACGACGAGTTTCACGCGCAGAGTAGTTGGTAATTGAATCACTGTAAATGGAACCATTTGGCACAATGATTTCCTTGTTATCGCCAGTGCGGAACGTTGAACTGAAGATATTGATGGATTCCACTACACCCATAACACCGCCAGCTTCGACAAAATCACCACTTTTAAACGGTTTAAAGACTAACAGCATTACGCCAGCCGCAAAGTTCTGCATGGAACCCTGTAAAGCCAAACCAATTGCTAAACCAGCCGCACCAATCAATGCAACCAGAGATGTGGTGTCAACGCCTAATTGATCTAACGAAGCGACAATGACAAACAGTAATAAAATCGCACTGAGAATAGAGGTCACAAAATTGACCAACATTTCGTCCATTTTCCCAGAACGTTTCATCAGCTTTTTGACAAGTCCAACTACGAGTCGAACCACCATACGACCGACAATAAAAATAACGATGGCCAAAGAGATATTGATTCCCCAAGGAATCACATAATCATTCACCATCTGAGCTAAATCCAATTCCATTTACTATTCCTCTAATAAAATATAAGACACTAAAATAATTACTCAAAAGCCATGGAAAGGCAATAATTTTTAGACTCGCAAACGGTTTTATTCTGCAGTAATCAATGTCCCGACACCTTCATCGGTAAAGACTTCCAACATCACCGCATGTTCCACACGACCATCAACAATATGCGCGGCTTGCACACCGCACTCAACCGCATCTAGCGCACATCGAATTTTTGGCAACATCCCACCATAAATCGTTCCATCCGCGATTAAGGCATCAACACTTTGCGCGTTCAGACCCGTTAGCAATTCACCTTCTTTGTTTAATAAACCAGGCGTGTTCGTTAACAACATAAGCTTTTCAGCATTTAAAGCTTCGGCTACCTTTCCTGCAACTAAATCAGCATTGATATTGTAAGAATGACCATCTTTACCAACACCTACCGGTGCAATCACAGGAATAAAGTCATCTGAAATGAGCATTTCAATGACCTTGGTGTTGATCTTATCCACTTCACCCACATGACCAATATCAATAATTTCATCTTTTGACGCTTCAGGATCGGTTGGTTTCAAATGCAATTTCTTCGCGGAAATTAAATTACCGTCTTTCCCTGTCAAGCCAACAGAGTTTCCACCATGTTGATGAATCAGGTTCACGATTTCTTTATTGACCAATCCCCCTAATACCATTTCCACAATGTCCATGGTTTCAGTATCGGTGACGCGCATCCCTTGAATAAATTCTGATTCTTTACCAACACGCTCCAACAGGTTTCCAATTTGCGGCCCACCACCATGAACGACTACTGGGTTCATACCGACAAGTTTCATCAAAACAATATCTCGTGCAAAACCGGCTTTCAGTTTTTCATCGGTCATAGCGTTACCGCCATATTTCACCACAATCGTTTTACCTGAAAAACGTTGAATATAAGGCAAAGCCTCAGCTAATACGGACGCAATATTAGTAGCCTGTTCTTTATTTAAATTCATGGTCTGTTGTACTCGCATTGCTTAATCTCTAAAGTTGTTAAATTGCAACGGCATATCAATCTCTTCATTGCCACGCAAAAGCTGCATCACCGCCTGTAAATCATCACGTTTTTTCCCCGTGACACGCACACTTTCGCCTTGAATTTGCGCTTGTACCTTAAGCTTACTGTCTTTAATCAATTTGACAATTTTTTTGGCAATTGGCGCATCCAAACCTTCACGTAGGACAATATCTTGTTTCGCAGACTTTAACTGAACATTTGGATCTTTTTCCTCAACGCACTTAATATCAATACCGCGACGATTGGCTTTTTGAATCAAAATCTCAAACATCTGTTTCAACTGAAAATCTGATTCCGTACTCATTGTCACCGTAGTGTCATTCAACGTAAATTCAGACCCAGTCCCTTTAAAATCGTAGCGCGTCGTCACTTCCTTATTCGCTTGATCCACAGCATTCTGCAACTCATGCTTATCCAATTCCGACACAATATCAAAAGACGGCATTTGACCTCCAAATCAATTAAAATTCACAAACTCTTAATTCTATCACGAAGCCAAAACCTATGAGCCAACCGTTGCATCTACCAATTTCCAAAACCGCTGCCCAAATCGCTCCTTTTCGCGTTATGAAAATTCTTGGACAAGCCAAAGCACTTGAAACTCAAGGCCGCGACATCATTCACATGGAAATTGGCGAACCGGATTTTGCCTCTTTGCCTTGCGTGCATCAGGCCGCCATGCAAGCGGCTGAAAAAGGCATTACCCATTACACGCCAACTTTAGGTTTACCGGCGCTTCGAGAAAAACTCTCCGAGTTTTATCAAAACTTTTACAACGCAAAGATACCGGCCGGTAGAGTTGTGATTACCCCAGGTTCTTCTTCCGCATTACAACTTGTTTTGACCGCGATATTAAATCCAAACGATACCGTCTTAATGCCAGACCCTACCTACCCCTGTAATCGCCAATTTGTGGAGCTTCTACAAGCCAATGTAGAATCAATTCCGGTCGATGTGACCACCAATTACCAGTTGACCACCCAGCTTTTGGAAAAGCATTGGCAGCCCCACATCAAAGCGGTCATGGTCGCCAGTCCTGCGAATCCAACCGGCACTCTCATTGAGCAAGAAGAACTACTCAAAATGGCAAATTTCTTAGCTGAGAAAAATTGCTATTTTATTGTCGATGAAATCTATCAAGGTTTGGTTTATGACCGGCCGGCAGAGAGTATCTTGGGGCATGAAAAAACACCTGAAAATATCATTGTCATAAATTCTTTTTCCAAGTTTTTCGGAATGACAGGTTGGCGTTTAGGCTGGACAATCGCGCCAGCCCATTTAATCGACATTCTGGATCGACTTGGGCAGAATTTATATCTATCCGCGCCCACTCCTTCGCAATATGGTGCGCTCGCTGTTTTGGAACCCGAAGCATTAAGCGAGCTTGAAACCCGCCGGCAAACTTTTCAACACCGACGTGACCGTTTAATTTCAGCCATGCAAAACGCCGGTTTTAAGCTCAAAACTTTACCGGCCGGTGCCTTTTATATTTATTGGGATGTGTCTGCATTCACGGATGACTCCGAACAATTCTGTGCAGAACTTCTCGAACAAACCGGTGTCGCGATTACGCCCGGAACAGACTTTGGCAAATCTGGAGGCAAAACTCACGTTCGTCTAGCCTACACCAATAATCGAATTGAAGAAGCGGTCGAACGAATTGCACAGTTTACAAAACAACTTTCATAAAATACCGGCCGGTACAAAACAGTTTTTCTGCCGGCCGGTCAAGTTTCATGCGCGAGCATAATTTGCCCACTTATCACGCTGGCGTTTTTTGTACCATTCGTGATTCAGCAGCAACATAACGGGAAATGGAATCAGTAACAAAAGATATTCCAACGGCACAGTTGCCGTATTAAAAACGGTTTGTACCGGTGGTGCATACAAAATCAACAGCACAAAAAACACCTCAGTGCCAACACCAAACCAAATCATCTTGTTGGTGCCTTGCAAATTCCACAGAGAATCTTCCCAAGAACGCAATGTGAAAACATTCGCCATCTGACAAGTAATCGCGCCCAACAAAGTCATGGTCATCGCTTGTCGATGATATTCATCCGAAATATCCAAATCCCCATATTCCCAACCTGTGAGAAATAAAAAGCCGAGGAAGGCAAACATCGCGGCTCCAGCCTCAAACATTCCATTCATAAAATAACCACGCTTAAAGACTTCTCTATCTAAAATCTTTTCATCTTTGCCGACAGGTGGTCTTTTCATAATGTGTTTTTCAGGTTTTTCAGATCCTAACCCGAGACCAGGCAACTGGTCAGTCCCCAAGTCAATCAACAGAATTTGAATCACCGATAGCGGTAATGGAATCTTTAAGAAAAACGACAATATATAGGGAACAATTTCTGGGACATTAGAGCTCAGAATATAAGTCGTCAATTTCTTAATATTGAAATAAACCGTACGCCCCTCTTCGACAGCCGCCACAATCGATTTGAAGTTATCATCCAACAGTATCATGTCACCAGATTCTTTCGCCACATCGGTTCCAGACCCCATTGCAATGCCAATATCCGCCTTCTTCAGAGCAGGCGAATCATTCACGCCATCGCCAGTCATGGCAACGACCTCACCATTGTCCTGCAATAATTGCGCAATCCGCAGTTTTTGAGCAGAGGCCATTCGAGCAAACAACAAATGTTTGTCTCTAAGTTTGCCTCGCAATTGATCATCACCAAGATGATCTAGATCATGCCCCGTTAAAACCTCATCGATTTTCAAACCAACTTTTTCGCCAATTGCACGAGCAGTAATCGGGTTATCACCGGTAATCATCATGACGCGAATATGTGCCGAGTAACACTGTGCCACCGCTTCTTTGACGCCATTTCGCGGAGGGTCCATTAAACCAAGTAGACCAACAAACACTAAATCATTTTCACCATCACCGACTTTTGTGGCAATGGCCAAAACTCGATACGCTTGTGCTGCCATTTTTTCATTTTGACGGTTAATCTCTGCAATTTTGTCTGAATCCAACGGTTGAAGGCCACTGTCGCCTTGCCAGTGATTACACAAGGGCAAGACCGCCTCTAAAGCCCCTTTTACCGCTAAGCTTTCCTTATATTCACCGGCCGGTTTAACTAACGTGGACATCATTTTCCGCTCAGAGGAAAACGCGTACTCTTTCACCTTTTCCCAATCACCAAATTCTGCCTGTGCTTTTTGTGCAGCAACCAATAGTGCAATCTCGGTTGGGTCGCCAAATGAGGTTTTCGCTTTGTAATCAACTTGAGCATGGGTATTGATCGCTGCCAGTTGCAACACCCTTTGCAAAGTTGGAAAGGTCGTACTTTTCGATTCATGCGGTGATCGCCCCGGCTCTCCGGTAAATTGCCACTCGCCATCTTCATAATAGCCTTTTCCCGTAACCGAACAGCCGCAGCCATTGGGTAACCAAGCCGTTTGCACGGTCATTTCGTTTTGGGTCAAGGTTCCCGTCTTATCCGAGCAAATGACGGTGGCCGAACCCAAAGTTTCCACCGAGTTCAGGTTTTTAATCAAGGCTTGGCGACGCGCCATTCGCTGAGAAGCTAAAGACAGAGATAAGGTAATGGTCGGCAAGAGCCCTTCTGGAACATTTGCGACAATTAACGACAGTGCAAAAATCGCAGAAATTAATAACCCTCGATCTGAGAACCAACCCAATAAAAAGAAAACAACCCCGGCACCTAACGCCAATAAGGTCAGAATCTTGGTCATGTGCTTAATTTCTTTTTCGATCGGCGTTTCAGTTTTTCCAACCTCAGCGGTCATACGAGCAATTTTACCGAACTCAGTTGCTTCTCCTGTGGCAACCACCACCGCTAGACCATTCCCATTGGTAATCGCGGCACCGGCAAATACCATATTTTTGGCATCCAATTCACGGGTCGCATCACCATGGTTCAAATTTCGCAATGACGGCGTGGATTCACCATTCAGAACCGAAAGATTTAAATACAAATCATTCGATTCGAACAAAATCGCATCGGCTGCCACTTTATCGCCTTCACTCAAAATCAGAATATCACCCGGCACCACATCGCGCGCATCAATGGTCATTGTCTCGCCATCTCGCAAAACCATCGCTTCCGATTTAACTAGTTTTAATAAGGCCTCCATCGCTTTGTCGGCTTTAAACTTTTGCCAGAACGTGAAGGTTGCATTGATAAAAACCGCAGCGAATACCGCATATGCGAGGATGTCATTACCCTCTCCGGGTTGAAAATAGTGCGCTACCAGTGCTAACAGCCCTGCGACTTCCAGCAAAATAGGGAAAAAACTGATGTATTCTTTGAGATATTCAATTCGGTAATCTTTCTTTTTCGTCTGTGCAATTTGGTTGGGACCAAAGTCGCGTAAACGACGGTCAATTTCGCCATTATGCAACCCTTTCGGAGAGCTTTTGACCTCTGCAAAGACTTTTTCAATGGGCTGCTTAAATAACATTGCTCACCCCTTCCATGGATAGAAAACAATTGAATTGACGCTGCAGTGATCACCTATATCAGCGAGTTGCCTAGTGGGATAAACCCCAGAACGGATGACCAATAAGTCCATATTATTTTCGACAACATAGCGCTGTAATCCTTCTGCTCCCATCGGCTTTATCGCATTAATCACTTCAATATTTTCTTCTGAAATGCCCGCCATAATTGCTAGCTGCATAAAGGGGGCAGCCAGATATTTGAGCCCCGACTTGGTCGTCGCCTTGGCAAACCCTTTTTCCGAAGCCAGATAAATTCGACCATAACCGTCGCTATGCTTTAGCAGTCCTAACCAAAGAACAAACGTATGTGGATTGATTTGCTCTTTAGACACCAACATCAACCGGCCGGTACTTTTTACATGGGCGACATTTTTGATTTTCACCACTGCAATATCGGTCTCGATATCGGATTTAATAATATTTTCGCTGAATGAACGCAATTTGGAGTCTTGGCGTGTTGCACAAAATAGAGTGTCAACCGCGTAGAGTTGGCAAAAGTGTTGAAGCTGCTCAATGACATCGCCTTGCAACTCAATAAACTCAAACTCTACATTATGTGCTTCAGCAATTTCATGCAAACTTTCAACTGATTTTTGAACGCGTTCCTTTGATTCTTTACCGTTGTCTATAAATAGTGCCGTAAATGGCAAATTGACAGATTGGGCATAAGAGATCGCGTAGTAACTTGCTGACTCAGACAGCAAGGAACCATTAATCATGGAAACAACTTTCATCGTAACTCCAAAAAGCTCAATAAGAATACGTCTAAAAATAGCACTTAAACAAAAAACATACTAGTAAAAAAATCGTACAAATACGTAATGAAAAAAGAATTCATCGGGAGTGCGAAACAGACAAGAAAAGTTTGTGAATTCGCGAAGCGCGTATCTTGATTTCGATTATGTTGTTAGACATTAAATCGTTTTTTCAAAAAAAATATTTTTTTATGTCTAGATTCGTAAAATCAAATGGATATTCTATCTAACTGAACAAGCAAAAATACCTAGACGACTTTTTAGCTTATTTCATAACGATTGATTAGGGAACCTCTGATCGAATCAGAGTTTCTTTAGACTTCCAAGGGGAAAACCTGTGCTGGATAAACTGACACGCCACACGCAAGTGGTCGAGATCATCGGCGATATTATTAAGGTTAAAGCAGAAAATATTGCCTATGGCGACTTGGCCGTTGTCGAAAACCATGATGGCGAGCAATCCTTGGCCCAAGTTATTCGCCTAGAAGGCGATGTGGTTTCTATGCAGGTTTTCTCAGGTGCTCGAGGTCTATCAACCAAAGCACAAGTTCAATTTCTAGGCCACCCAATGCAGGCAACCTATTCACCCAATATTCTCGGCCGAGTATTTGGTGGCTCAGGAAAGGTTCTCGACAACGGACCATCCCTAAAGGCTGATCCTCAAGTTGATATAGGTGGGCCAACAGTCAACCCTGTTAAACGCGTTTTGCCAAGCAAAATGGTGCATACCAATATCCCAATGATTGATATGTTCAACAGCTTAGTGGAAAGTCAGAAGATTCCAATCTTTTCCATCGCCGGAGAACCCTATAACCAATTGCTGGCTCGTATCGGCATTCAGGCCGAAGCCGATATTGTAGTCTTTGCCGGTTTGGGTTTGATTTACGACGACTACCACTTTTTCCGAAAAACATTTGAAGACGAAGGTGTTTTTGCTCGAACCGTAATGTTTGTCAACCAAGCTTCCGACCCGATTGTAGAACGTCTATTGGTTCCGGATATGGCCTTGAAAGTGGCTGAACGCTTTGCGGTGGAAGAAGGCAAACGCGTATTGGTTTTAATGACCGATATGACCGCCTACGCCGACGCCATGAAAGAAATCGGTATTGCGATGGAATATGTTCCATCCAACCGAGGGTATCTGGGGGATTTATATTCACAGCTAGCCGTGCGCTATGAACGCGCTTGCGACTATCAAGGGGCTGGATCTGTGACCATTTTGACGGTCACCACCATGCCGGGGAATGATGTGACGCATCCAGTGCCAGACAATACCGGTTACATCACCGAAGGCCAGTTCTATTTGCATGACGGCATGCTCGATCCCTTTGGTTCGCTGTCACGCCTGAAACAGCAAGTCATCGGTAAGGTTACTCGTGAAGACCATTCTCAGCTAATGAATACCATGATCCGCTTTTACTCCAATGCCAAAGAGGCCGAGAAAAAACGCGCAATGGCGTTTGAGCTATCTGACTTCGATGAACGATGCTTGCAATTTGGAGAGCTCTTTACCGCTCATTTTATGGATATTGATGTGTCCTTACCGTTGAATGACGCGCTCGATCTTGGCTGGGAAATTCTTGCAGAGTGCTTCTCTCGCAATGAGTTATTAATGAAAGACGCTTTAATCGATAAATATTTCCCGGCCGGTAAAGAACCGGAAGCGCAACCGACCTTCGACAAAACTGGAACCAGCTGATTATGGCAGCGAAGATTGCACTCAATAAAACGGCATTAAAGCAATCCCGAGACAAGCTGGGAATGTATAAACGCTACCTGCCGTCTTTGGACTTAAAGCGCCAACAGCTGATGTTAGAGTTACAAAAAGCGCGCGCCGAAAAAGAGTCTTACATGCAGAAAATCGACAACCGACTTACTCAGGCAGAAGATTGGATTGGGCTGCTTGCGAACACCGATATTCAAGTCAATGGTTTAGTAAAAGTCACTGGCATTGATGAAAGTGAGCAAAATTTGCTCGGCGTCACCCTGCCGTTATACCTAGACACACATTTTTCGGTGGAAAGTTACTCTATGCTAGCAACGCCTTATTGGGTGGATGCGCTTATCAAAACCTTAAAAGAAGTCGCAATTCTTCGTGCCAAAGCAGCAATCAGCGCAAAAAGAACCGCCATACTGGAAGAAGCGGTTCGAAAAATCACTCAACGCGTGAACTTATTTGAAAAGCGCCTAATTCCTGAGACCAATAGCGATATACGCAAAATCAAAATTTTCTTGGACGATTCGGACCGTGCCTCAGTGATTCGTGCCAAATTTGCCAAGAAAAAAACTCTCAGCCGGATCGGATCGGGGGCTTAAGATGTCCATTGTTCGCCTCAATAAAGTGACAATTATGGGTCCTTTAGCTCAACGAAGAGAAGCCTTAGAAGAACTTCAGGAACTAGGTTGCATGCACCTACTTGATCTAAATCCTGAGCAAAAAGATGACATCCCCGTTTTTATCTCTAAAGAAGCTCGCGAGGCTTATCGTTACCTCAATAATTGTCCTTCAAAACTGCGCCAAAACCATGATGAGAAAAATTTTCAGTTTGATGTCGTACAAACTGAAACTTTAGAGATCAAAAAACGCATTCACGAATTGGAAAACGAGCAAGAGTTTCTTCGCAAAAGAATCAAAGAATTAATGCCTTGGGGCGAATTTTTGTTACAGCCTTACCAGGAACTCGAGGATCGACGCTTCTGGTTTTATATTGTCCCCCATTACAAAATGGATGAACTGGAAGACAGAGAAGAACCTTGGCAAGTGGTCTTTAAAGACAATCGTTTCAGTTATGTCGTGGTCATTGCTCGCGAAGAACCCATCAAAATGCCGGTTCCCCGAACACATGCTGGTTATGTGCCCTTATCCGAACTACAAGACCGTTTTGACGCCAACGAAGTCGAACTCGAAGAACTTTTTTGGCAAAGGGTCGGCCTAACTCGTTGGATTGACCAGTTCGGCAAACGGATTGATGCTGCCGATGACAGGGCCTCACTCGCTTTGGCAGAACAGATGACCCAAGAACAAGGCGAAGTGTTTATTGTTCAGGGCTGGGCACCGGTAGATCAAGAAGACGCGCTCAAAGCGTTGGCTAGCCAAAAATGCTTAGCGGTTCACCAAGTCAAAGCTAGCATAAAAGACCGCCCTCCGACACTCATGAAAAACAACGAGACTCTATCGGCCGGAGAGGACATGGTGAATTTCTATTCCACGCCTGCGTACTCGCAATGGGATCCATCAGGAATTCTCTTTGTTTCTTTCACGCTATTTTTCTCCATGATTATTGCCGATGCCGGCTATGGCTTGATTTTCGGGTTAATGTTACTGCTCTATTGGCGCCCACTATCGCGTGGCAAATCCTCACGTTTTAAATACCTGTTTGCCGCGCTGGTGACAGGAACCATTGTTTATGGCGTTTTGGTTGGAAGTTATTTTGGTCACTCCCCTAGCGAAGAGAGTTTTTGGCACCATTTACAAATACTTAACATGAACGATCATAGTCAGATGATGGCGTTTTCAATTATTTTGGGAATCAGCCATTTGATTTTGGCAAATGCCATGCAGTTCTGGCAAAACCGAGATCGAGAAAGTGCCAAGGCCAACCTAGGTTGGATTGCAATCTTTACCGGCGGGGTGTTAGTTTGGCAAGAAATCAACGCAGGCTTTGCTGTCATGGGCTTGGGCGGATTGGTGATTCTGTGGTTTAGCAGTCCGGATAACAGTCCTTTGAAGCGATTACTGGGCGGCTTGATGGCTCTGACCAATGTCTCACAGGCATTTTCCGATGTCCTCAGTTATTTACGTCTGTTTGCTCTTGGCTTAGCTAGCGCACAATTGGCGATTACCTTTAATAACTTGGCAGCCGATGTCATGCAAAGCATGCCGGGTATCGGCATATTCTTCGCAATTTTAATTTACATTCTGGGACACGGACTCAACCTAATTCTAGCGATCATGAGTGGTGTGGTGCATGGATTGCGTTTGAATGTGATCGAATTTTTTAACTGGGGACTGAAAGACGAAGGTTACCCTTTTCAACCTTTTATTAAACGTGAGGTAAAACAATGGAAGCGATCATCATCACCCTAGGGTGGATAGGAATTTATGCGCCGATGGCGCTCGGCGCCATCGGTAGTATTATCGGCTGTGCTCGCGCAGGTCAAGCGGCTTGTGGCGCCCTACTTGATACCGAAACCGGACACGGCCGGTTCATCGGGGTCTCGGCCATGCCATCCTCACAGACTATTTACGGTATCGTCATTATGTTTACCTTAGAGCGCGCAGTCAGTGTTGATAATGCTCCAGGGCTGTTTGCAGTGGGTGTTCTTTCCGGCTTTGCTTTGCTTTGGAGTGGAATGCGTCAAGGTGACGCTTGTGCTTCGGCAATTCATGTGAGTAAAAGCAAGCCTGAAGTCTTCGGTCTATCGATTGCACCTGCAGCGATTGTTGAAGGTTTTGCGGTATTTGCTTTCATCTTCGCCCTGGTATTAAGTGGCGGTATTCCGGCGTAATCTGTGCGTAATTTGCTTAACATGCCCAATAGCTTGAGGAGCTAGTCCATGTCCAATGAACAACTATCTTCTGGCGTACAAGACCTTGTTGATCGCCTCAGAGAAAAAGGCATCGAAGAAGGTCAACGTCGTGCAGAAGAAATTTCCGGCAACGCCAAAAAAGAAGCCCATGAAATCATTCATGCAGCAAAGCAAGAAGCTGAACAGATTCTTAATAAAGCACGTCACGAAAAAGAACAACTGGAGAAATCCGGGCGCGATGCCATGAACCTCGCGGCTCGAGATGCTATTCTGGAACTCAAAGAAACTTTGTCTCACCAGTTCAGCGAACAGGTTCACGGTTTAGTCTCTCACCATTTAAGAGATGAAGCCCTGCTACAACGAATGATTCTGGAAATTGCCGGCAAAGCTCGTCCGTCAGAAGCCTCGGGGAAAATGGAATTGCTATTGCCCGAAGACGTGGTTGGACTGAAAGAATTACGCCTGCATCCAGAAAACGTACAGGAAGGCACCTTAAGCTATTTTGTCTTATCCGTATCGGCCGAGCTGTTGCGTGAAGGGGTTACCATTGACACTCATGATGGTGATGGTATTCGTATTCGACTGGTAGAAGAAGATATTGAAATTGATCTGAGCACCCAAGCGATTACCAATCTGTTTTTGGAACATTTACTTCCACGCTTCCGAGCGCTGTTAGAAGGAAGCATCAAGTGACCAATAACGTCGTTTTTAAAGTCGTATTCAGACTAGCATGAAATAGGTCCAACTATGCCAAGCCATCAATACTTCACACTGATTTCCAGTTTGCCAAAATTACCGGCTCGCTTTGATGTGCGCAATTATGAACCCATAAACAAGCTACGCTTAGAGCAAAGATTGCAGATGCTTGAACCTGAGGATGCTAAAACGCTAGCGGCATTACAAGATTTTTTCCATTGGGAACACCACCCTCAACAGCATAACGATGAGGAAGTGGTGGAGGTTCTCAACAAATTTTTAAAAGAAACCAACCATCCATTTTCGGAAAACTTAGTCATGCATATGATGAATGTTCGGTTTATCAATGCGGCTTTACGCCTACGCCACGAAAAGAAACCCATGCCACCTTTAGTCAACAGTTGGTGGCATAGACACATTGTTCGTCACTGGGATCAAACAGATTTAGGTATGTCAGCTCGCTATCCTTGGATTAATGAACTGCACAGCCTGATTGAAGCGAATAATGTCAAAGCCGTACACCACAAAATGGTCGACATCCTCTGGCAGCATCTACTGAAAGAATCATTAAATTATACTTTCAGCTTTGAGGCGGTCATTATTTACAACGCCCGTTGGCATCTAATTCACGGCTGGCAAAAACAGAACGCCGAGCAAGGCAAAACCCAATTTAACTTATTTTTAGAAGAGGCCTTAGGTAATCATGTCTAAACAAATCAGTCCTTTTGCCAAAGTCACCGGCGTCAATGGCAATATCGTTACCATTGAACATCCTCATGGCCACTTGATGAAAAACGAAGTCGCTTATGTGCATGTCGGTGACGAAGCGTTAAAAGCAGAAGTGCTGCGTATCCGAGGCAAAACGGCCGATTTGCAAGTCTACGAAGAAACCGCAGGCGTGCAAGTCGGTGACAAAGTCGAACTCACAAACGAACTGCTTTCTGCTGAACTTGGCCCGGGGCTTTTGGGTAAAGTTTATGATGGTCTACAAAACCCTTTACACTCTGTGGCTGGCTCTCACGGCTTTTTCCTTCCTCGCGGTAAATATCTGGATGCACTCGACAACGTACACAAATGGGCGTTTAATCCGTTAGTTCGCTCCGGCGAAAAAGTCATTGCTAGCCAACCGATTGGTACAGTTCAAGAAGGTCGATTTACTCATAAAATCATGGTGCCTTTCAATCTAAAAGGCGAAGCGGAAATCACTTGGATTCAAGGCGGCAGTTTCAGTATTGATGAACCAATTGCTCGCATTCGTGACCAAAAAGGTCATGAAGAAGTCATTACCTTAAAACAGAAATGGCCAGTGCGAATCCCAATTCCTGAAAAACTCATCGAAAAACGCATTGCGGAACGAAAGTTCCCCGATGAACCGCTTGTGACCACTTTGCGTTTGATTGACACCTTCTTCCCGATTGCCAAAGGCGGAACCGCTTGTATTCCAGGGCCTTTCGGTGCAGGTAAAACCGTATTACAAAGCTTGATCTCGCGCTATTCATCAGCAGACATCGTGATTGTCGTCGCTTGTGGTGAACGCGCCGGTGAAGTCGTCGAAACCATTGAAACCTTTGCAGAAATGAAAGACCCGAAAGGCGAAGGCACTCTGATGGAACGCACCATCGTTATCTGTAACACCTCGTCGATGCCAGTTGCGGCGCGAGAAGCTTCAATCTATATGGGCGTGACCTTGGCAGAATACTACCGTCAAATGGGTTATGACACTCTGGTACTGGCGGATTCCACTTCTCGTTGGGCACAAGCCATGCGCGAAACCTCTGGTCGTCTGGAAGAAATCCCGGGAGAAGAAGCTTTCCCGGCTTATCTGGATTCGGCGATTAAGAATATCTACGAGCGTGCAGGCGTAGTGGAAACGTTTGATAAGCAAAAAGGCAGTTTAACTTTAATTGGTACAGTTTCACCGGCCGGTGGAAACTTTGAAGAACCAGTGACGCAATCAACGTTAAGCACGGTAAAAACGTTCCTTGGTTTGTCTTATGCCCGTGCTTATAAACGCTACTACCCAGCGATTGATCCGCTGATTTCATGGTCTCGTTACAGTTTGCAGCTAAAAGATTACTTTGATGAGCATATAGACCCAAACTGGACCAACAGCATTGAGCAAGTTCGCGAAATTCTGGTCAAAGCCGAGGGGATTGAACAGATGATGCAAGTGACCGGTGAAGAAGGGATTACTGAAAATGATTTTGTGCTGTTCCAGAAAGCCAAAATGCTGGATTTGGTCTATCTGCAACAAGATGCATTTGATCCGGTGGATGTCTCGGTTGACCTCAAACGCCAGCAAGAAAACTTCCTGCTATTGAAAAAAATCGTCGATACGGATTTTGAGTTTAATGAAAAATCTGACGCTAGTCAGTTTTTCACACGCATGACCGGTATCTTTAAAAATATGAACTACTCGGTCTATAACTCGGGCGAATATAACAAACACCTCAATGAAATTAATAAGATGATTGAAGCTTATTAAAGCCTATTAAAGTCTATTAACGGATTCCCACGCTTCTGCGTGGGAATCCATAAGCTTGTGCCAACCGATGATTGAAACTCTACCGGCCGGTAGCTTATCAAACGTTACTTCGTTCCCGTTGACCCAAAGCCACCTTGCCCACGCTCGGTGTCATCACCAAACTCTTCCACCTCGGTAAACACCGGCTGTAACACTGGCACAATCACCATCTGTGCAATACGCTCACCCACTTCAACCTCATAAGCTGTATTTCCACGGTTCCAGCAAGAAACCATTAAAGGCCCCTGATAATCCGAGTCAATCAAACCCACTAAATTACCCAGCACAATACCGTGCTTGTGGCCAAGCCCCGAACGCGGTAACAGCATCGCCGCCAAGCCCGGATCATCCAGATGAATTGCCATGCCGGTCGGAATCAACACTGTTTGCCCCGGCTCAATCGTCATTGGCTCATCAATGCATGCTCGCAAATCTAGCCCTGCCGAACCTTTGGTACCGTAATGCGGCATTTCGATTTCATTGCCTAAACGCTTATCTAAAATCTTATATTGAACCTGAATCGTCATCTGTTCTCTCCAATAGAATTACCAGTGCCAAGATTGTAGCAAACCGAAGCAAACCTAAAACAGATAAAAATACCATTTACATAGGCAATTTCAGAATCTCATCGCCTTTAACCAATCACCAACAAAGAACCTAAAATAAACAAATTTATAACCGTCCAAAATTGACAGAGAGCAATAGAACGCAGAAATTTCATCCATTATGAATAATGGATTTTCCTAGAGTCGTCTCTATGCTTTAAAATTTTGATACTTCAATGCCATGTCAGTGTATTTACCAAATACAGATTATTGTTTAGAAAGCCGGCTGAATCTCATAAACGGACGAACTTTGTTTGGCTACTTCAACATGCCAAAACATGCTATAAAACATACATGTTTCAGAGGCTTCTTTTCTTCACGACTACAGAGACGAATTTTTATCTATGTTTGACCGATTTCTCGCTTTTATCAATCACTGGTTCCATTTAACGTTTGAAAACGAAGCCTATGAAAAAGCCTATAACCGAGAATACCTAAAAGACAGTTTTCTCCAAAACAAATATGCGATTGCAGTCGGCCTCACCATCTACCTTTCCTATATTCCATTGTCGTATTCAATGGTGCCCGAAGATATTTATCCCACGGCTATATCCATACTTTTATTACCTGTCCTGTTCTCAGTCTTATTTTTATCGTTTTATAACAATGACAAATTTGAGCTTTACCGACCTTTGGCCTTATTTGTCTACTCACTGGTTATTAGTCTACCGCCGATTATTTTGTTGTTTTTTACCCAACCGGAAAACTATTCCATTTACATCATTAATATGGCTCCGCCGATTGTGGCAATCTTTATTGGCCTAGGACTCTCCTTTGCCATTGCAGTCGTTTCAGCGACTTTAGTTGTTCTGCTTCTAGTCGCTAGCGGCTTGTATCTACAAGTCCCGATTCTGGAACAAATTCATCTTGGACTGCTGATTACTTCGGTCTACTCACTCACCGCAATTGGGGCTTACATTCATGAACGCGCCAAACGAAAGCTGTACCTGAAGCAATTTAAAGAAGAAGAATTGATTCGAGAAACCTTTACTGATCCTTTAACAGGGCTTTACAACCGCCGCTTTTTACAACGCGAAATACAGAAAAAAGAGCAGGATCCAACCACCAAATTGGGCGTTTTACTGATTGATATTGATTTCTTTAAAAAATACAACGATCACTACGGACATCTTAAAGGTGACGAAATCATCAAGACGGTTGCCCAAACAGCTCAGGATTTCACTGAACTTAAAGAAGGTATGGCGTTTCGATATGGAGGTGAAGAGTTTGTTGTTTTTCTGGATGAATCCAATTTAGAAACGCTTTGCCAATTCGCTGACCATCTGCGTCAAAAAGTGGAAACACTTGCTATTGAACATCAAACTAGCGAAACAATAAACATCGTCACTCTATCCATCGGTGTTGCCTCCTCATTGGAAGGTGAATCTAACAACCTAACCAACCTGATTCAGCTAGCAGATACTCGCCTCTATGAAGCGAAAACTGCTGGTAGAAACACGGTTTTTTGTGGGTAAAAGATTTAAAACACGTAATATATTTTCAGAATGCCTAATGATGGCGACACCTAAAGAAGTATAGAAAGAAGTACAGAGAATCCAAGTCAAGATTGTAGTAAACCGTGATGAATCTCAAACAGATAAAACCCTGCCATTACAAAAAATGGGATCATCGCCAAGGGTAACTCAATAGCCGAACCGGTTTTAAAAGGAAACGGCGATTTAAACGCGGTTTTTGCCGGATAAAAAAGCGGAACACCGCGGTGTGTCATCCAGTCCCCCAAAATATGACTGGCGTAACCAATATTAAACGCCAACATCGCCTTGCAGGCGCAACCTTGAAGATAGAGCAAAGGCGTTGCCAGAACCATCAATATCAAAAGCGAGTGCGTCCAGGTTCGATGACCTAGCAAAGTTAAGGGAAGAAACAGCCAACGAATCAGCCAAAAACGCTTAAGCACCGAATGGCGAGCATCCAGATCAGGAATTAATGAGGCTGCCATCGCGACCGGAAGATAATAATAAACCTCTGGATAGTCAAACCCTATCCAAGGACTGCTGAGCAGATAAACACCACTGCCAAACACCACATGCGAAGCTGCCAGCATCTTAACCCTTCAGGATTGACAAAGCCGCGAATTATAATGGCTGACCAATAAAAAGTGTTACAAATTTCAAGTGAATAAATTAAAAGAAATTTCCGCTAAAAATTCTGCCAATATGTCTCAGTTTTCGTTAAGATCAATACAACAATATTTCATCCTAAAAAGTATTCGATTAGCTCACCAGCCCTAAAAATGAATTTAGGAGAATGCTTTTAGGGCGTATAAAAATTTTAAGCAATTTTAAAAGTCGTGAAAAATCAAATTACTACACTGCATTCAATTACTAAATATTTGATATAAAACGGCAATAAAAAACATACTTGAAGCATGTAATATATGGTTTTTAGGATGTCTAATAATAGTTAGGCCAAAAAATAAGGAGTAACAATGAAAAAGAATGTAAGGGGATTGATTGCCATGGTTGTATTGGGGGTTGCTTTATCAGGGTGCGATGAGTCTCCCAGAACACAAACGGCCTCATCTCAATCATCAACCTCGATGAAGCATAAGCCGCCAGCGGCATGCGATGCGTCAACGGTAATTACTGGAAAGAAATACAATGTTCTTGGTTCAGGGATCAATGTCAGAAAAGGTCCGGGCGCTTCGTATGAAAAAATAATCAACCAAAAGGCAACAAGCATTATCAAAACCACGCAGTACATTACTATCGACGATACCACTACGGTTTTTGAAGAATGCACAAAAGAAGGTTGGTCTTGGATTCATGTCACTAATCCAGATTGGCTCAAAGATTCTCACAGAGGTTGGGTGGCAAGTAAATTCCTCGATAAAGGGCAAAATATTGGCGGCGACAAGTACGCTAGTAAAATCAGTTCATCTGCCCTGTCTCCTTACACAAAACAGGGTTATCCTAAAACAATCGAAAAATATGGTTCGCGCCTATCAGAAATAGAATCGCTCAGAAGAAAGGCAGCAGAAATGGCTGTCGATAGCGGGAAATGCGACTACGTGATGATGTCAGAGTTAAGTGATAGCAAGAGCGCGCTTAATCACCTTCATTTCTGGGTGGATTGCAGGAACAAGCAGCGGATTTATCTTGATGAATTTCAAATCAAGAAAGGCGCACAGGTTTTAACCCAAGAAGAAAAATCATGGGATGAGTCAAGTGCGGTTATGGCGTGTCAGCAGGCGATTAAGGACCGTGCGCTCATTCCTAGTGAAGTAGACATCCACACAATACTGGGCACGTCGTTTTACAAGGCCCCAACAACACACAATGTCGTTCTTCGTATGGATTTTGATGCAAAGAACGCATTGGGTACAGAAATTCCATACTCAGCCACTTGTCATTTCGAGCCAGGTGAAGTCGGAACCATTGATATACAGGCAAGGCAATAATGGCCTAACAATGCCATAAACTCGGACCCCAAAAGGCACCGCTCCTTCGTCGCTATGCTTTTTGGGTCCGGTTATGGCTGGCGTTATATTTCAATCCAAAATTTATTTTTGAGAACAAAATGAATCCTATAGTTCACTATGATCTGGCATACAAATACCTTTCTACTGATACTCTGTCTTTGATTGTTAATGGAGGAAAGCTTTGGTTTAGTCGTGCAGACGTACTAAATGATACTTTTGAACTCAGCCCGTTTCTGATGCCGTTAAATTGGTCTGAAATCGTTGAATTGAAAGAAAGTCAACCACAAATAGCTGATGCACTCGTTTCAGAAGCTTTTAAAAAAGTTAGTAGTTCCTTGTACATAACATGTTTTTCAAAACATTATAAAGACCCAGAATCTCAAGTGATGTGGGCTCATTATGGCGATGCCCATAAAGGCTGTTGTATCTGTATTGACTTTTCTATTCTAAAAGATAACAAAAATTCAACAGGCCTGTATCCTGTCGAGGTTCAGTATGTAAACTCTTTGCTTGAAGAGCGTAACTCAAGAACACCCGAAAGTGATGATCTGGGATTGCTTATAGGTGCAACTAAAACAAAAATTTGGGAGTATGAAAAGGAAGTCCGATTTGTACTAGAGGCCAATAGTTTTGATACAAATAAATTTGAGTGTTCCGGTCAACTCACTCAGGACACTTTTCTTAAAGAATTTTCATACTCCACTGGTGACATATCATCATTAGCAGTATGAAGCCGTTCTAAGTTGTAATATTTCATATACTCTGCCACATCTTTTTTCATATGTTGGCGAGTGGGTTGAACAACTTTAAAAATCCAATCGTGCTTTAAGCTTCCGAAAAAACGCTCAACAACAGCGTTGTACCCTCAAGGGGTAGCTACTCCCAACACGCACCGACATCACCCATACTGGCTCTGATTTTGTAGTGTTTTAACAGCTTTCTAAAACGCTTACTGGTATATTGAGAACCACGATCTGAGTGAAAGACAAGACCTTTAGGTGGACGTCTCACGTTGTAAGCTTTTATCATCGCCTTCATCACTAAATCGGTGGTCATTCTTTTATCAATATGCCATCCGACGATACGTCGTGAATGCAAATCCATGACGATGGCTAGGTACATCCAACCTTGGCCTGTACGTAAGTAGGTTACATCGCCAGCCCAGACTTCATTGATATCCATTGGGTTGAAGTTCATATTTAGCAGGTTGTCAGCCACAGCATCAGAATGTTTACGTTTTGTCGTTACTTTGTAGGCCACTCGCTGTTTGACAACCAACTTGAGTTGTTTCATGAGTTTGCGCGTTTTGTAAAACGTCATCTCAAAGCCTTCTTTGCGTAAAGCCTTACAAAGTTCTCGGTAACCTAAGCTTTGTCGGCTGCGTTTAAACAACACTTTAGCTCGACGATATAGATGTAGCTTTTCAGCCGTTATGAGTTTGGCTGGTCGTTTTCGCCAAGCATAGTAATTTGAACGACTGACTTTCATCACAGAGCATAATCGCTTAACTGAAAACGTTTGGCTTTGTTGACGAATGAACTTGTACTTTACTTCATTTCTTTCGCAAAGAAGGCGCTGGCCTTTTTTAAGATTTCACGCTCCATTTTGAGCGTTTTCACTTCTTTTCGCAGCCGCTTTAACTCTGAACGATCATCTTCATCAAGCCCAACACCTAACTGTTCTTGTTCAAACTTGGCCTTCCAGTTATAGAGCAATTTAGCAGTAATACCCAATGATGTAGCGGCTTCTGATACGCTATAGCCTTGTTCCGTGACTAAAGCGAGTGCTTCTTTTTTAAACTCGTCAGAGTAACTTCTATTTTTTCGTTTTGTCATAAACACCTCAATAATTAAGACAATTGTCCATTATTAAAGTGTCCTGTCTAATTAAACCAGTTCAGAGTATGTTAATGACGACAAACAAAATATTTCCGTAGATTTTGACGTGTCTTATATTTCTAAAGTTATTTTCGGCCTTAAATCCTCAGCAGAAGAAATTGAAAAAATTGTTAAGGCTTTTTGTAATATCGGGCATCTGCCAGATTTTACTCGTTTAGATATTGACCCATTGACTTTAAAAATTATCGAAAAAGATACTGGACATAAAAAAGCAATACTTCAACATAACAATTCACTCCAGCCGACCGCTAAAAGCGGCGGCTGAGCTTAATCATTAGCCCCTACAGCATTTAAACATCAAGGTTTTGTCTCGCCCCCATGCTCCTGCGTGGGAGCGCGTATTTTGGATACAAGTTTGCTGGATATGCATTCCCACGCGGGAGCGTTGGAACGAGGTACCCCCAGCATAAAGGGAGTCAGCCCAAAATTAATTCCATTTCTTCCCGTCATGCAGTGCTTTTGTTTTTGAAACAGTGACTAAGGTATTTTTGTTAAAATTGCACTTAAACACCCAAATCAGGGAAATAAAAATGGATATTGCAGACATCTCGCAAATGAGCATCTCTGAACGTCTTCAAATCATGGAAGCGGTTTGGGATTCTTTGACTCATGAAAAATCAGACATCTCTCCTCCGAAATGGCATGAAGAGGTGCTTTCTCAAAGAAAGGAAATGATTGAAAACGGCGAAGCTACTTTCACTTCAATTGAAGAGTTGCGCTCAAAACATAAAGTATGAATATCAGAAAAATTCAAGTTCTAACTGAAGCTGAAAACGATCTTGAATCGGGAAGAATATTTTATGAAAATCAAGAACAGGGGATTGGTAGCTATTTCTGGGATTCACTGATTTCAGACATACAGTCTTTGACGATTTACGGCGGCATCCATTCTAAAATATTTGGTTATTATCGAATGACATCCAAAAGGTTTCCTTATTCAATTTACTATGATCTGAAAGGCGATACAGCTTTTGTGATTGCAGTTTTACCGGAAAAAAGAAATCCTGATTGGTTGTGTCAGAAATTAACAAACAATCGCTAATAAATCCCTATGCGTTCCCACGCGGGAGCGTGGGAACGAGCTAAAAACACAGAAACCTCAGTACCCAAAGGTCTGAGGCTTTGTTTTGTCAGAATCGGATTCTGGCTTAGGCGCTTAAGGCCGCGCTGACAATCGCTTGAGCTTGGTGTGTAGTGGGCTAATTGCGAAAGGCGCAACCAAGAAACTCGATTACCTCTGTAATCCCCATTCATTTGTGTCGTTCCAGTCCCTGAGAGAAATCAGAATAAAATTAAATCTTTACCGGCCGGTAACAGATAAGGGTGTTATTAGATCTACTGATTTCAGATAGTAAACCTTTCTAAAAAAACAGTGTTTGCCACAACCTTTTAGGCCTGCTTATAATGGTCGTTACTGCGCATGCTCAAAAGGATTCTCATGCCGGAACTTCAAAATCTTATGCTGGCGGGTGGCGGTCTCGGTCTGTTTTTAATGGGCATGGTCATTATGACCGACAGTCTGAAAAAACTCGCCGGAGACAAAATACGCGCCGCCCTGCTGCGTTTCACCCACACCCCCACCACCGGCGCTATGACTGGTGCGATCAGTACTGCAATCGTTCAGTCTTCCAGTGCAACCACACTCGCTGCCATCGGTTTTGTTGGCGCAGGCTTAATGACCTTCAGTAACTCTCTGGGCATTATCTTCGGGGCCAATATCGGCACCACCATTACCGGCTGGATGGTTGCATTGCTGGGCTTTAAACTGTCGATTGGCTCGATCGCTTCAATCATTATTCTTAGCGGTGTTTTTCTGCGGCTGTTTGCCAACTCGGGAAAACTTAAAAACAGCGGTCTGGCCATTGCCGGCTTTGGCCTACTCTTTATCGGCATCGACACTATGCAGACCGCTATGGCTGGTCTGGTTGATTATGTCGACTTCTCCAAACTGCCCGCCAATAATCTGCTGGGCATATTGCAACTGGTTCTTATCGGTTTGATTTTCACCACCATTACTCAGTCTTCTAGCGCAGGGGTTGCCTTGACCCTGACCGCTCTATTCAGCGGCATTATCGAATTTGAACAGGCGGTGGCGCTGGTGATTGGGATGGATATAGGTACCACCGTCAAATCGTTATTAGCGGTTATCGGCGGCTCAGTCGGTGCCAAACGAACCGGTCTGTCGCATGTGGTTTACAATCTAATGACCGCGGCTCTGGCACTGTTATTAATTGTTCCCTATGTGCAGGCCTGGGAATGGTTCCAACCCGGCGCACTCTATGAAAATGCCGAAATCGCACTGGTTGGCTTCCACACGCTATTTAACCTGCTCGGCGTGATTCTGATTCTGCCTTTTACCCGCTATTTTGCCCAACTGATTATTAAGCTTTTTCCACAGAAAAATGCCTATATCGACACCTTGGACAAACAGTTACTGCAGACACCAGAACTGGCACTGAATGCCGTTCAGAAAAGCTTAAATGGTTTGACCAAAGCTCTGATCAATGAATTGAACCTGATTACCAGCGACCACATAGCTAATCGCAAGACTGATCTGCAGCAGCTACAGCAAAACCTAGATGAAACCCAGTATTATCTGGATGAAATCCACCTGAATCAGAAAGATGGTCACCTTTGGCAGCGACTGGTGGAGATGATTCATATCGTTGATCACCTGCAACGTTTGCATGAACGCTGTGAGGAAGAATCCTACCGAGCAGAAGCGAGCAAACAATTTTCGACCTTGAAAGATACCGCCAACAAAATGAGCAAAGATATTGAAGTGTATCGCCGATTGACACTTGAGGAAAACTGGCAAGAAACCGTTGCTCTGGCACAAGAACTGAAAAAGTTTATCGACCAGGATGCCGAAGCCTTCCGTCACCAGATGGTGGAGCATATGGGTCAGGGAACAATTAATGCCGACCAATGCAGAGACGCACTGGAGGCAATTCGCTGGATGCAAAGAGTCAGCCATCATCTGGCACGTTTAAGCCACCATCTGCAGCAAATGCAGATTCGCTCAGGAAGCTCAGCCTGAATTCGTCTAAATTCCATAACGACTATAAACAATTCCTATGATGACACTAACACAATAATTTCAACAAGTTATGATGTAAGCCATTGCAAAGTTAATCGAAAAAAAGAAAACGCTGGCTATTTGAAACTTAGATGAATTTATTTTGAATCTCGACCAACAAAAGGTTTAAACTGAAAAATCGGTAGCGCCAAAATTCAACATGCCGTTCAACCGGAACCGGCGCTATTGATCCGATTAAAGTGGGTTTACGAAGAGAGGATTTTTCCCTGCGAAACCTGTTTAAGAAGTCAAACTGGCACAGCCTTTACGCAGGACGCATCCTGATAGTGTCAGTGAATATTGAGGTAGATAAATATGAGCACAATAGGTTATGCAATACTTGTTGATCTAGGAAGCATGAAAGTCTTTTCAATAAACAAAAGCACTCAAAATAGCATCTCGCTGCAAACCTACCAGGTCGAAGAAAACTTTGAGAGCCATGCCAAAATTTCCCAAATATACAGCGATAAAGCCGGTGACTACTCCAATTCCGTCAGTGACGTAGGTAGCTCTTACGAAAACAAAAGTGATATAGAGATAAAAAAACGCTCAATTGATCAGCTTGGCGACTTTATTAACGATTTTGCCCTGGAACATAAAGGCAAACTGTATTTGGCTGCATCAGCCCCCATTCACGCCAAAGTCAATGAAAAACTCAGCAGCGCAACCAAAGACAAGATTTGCAAATTCCTGTCCAAAGACTTGATTAAACAGAATGTCAGCAAAGTCAGCGCCGCTTTCGGACTATAAAGCCTCTAACCTCAAAACGAAAAGCTGACAGCGAACAGGCTTCTGCCATCGCCGTCAGCCTGTTCCCTCTGATTACCACCGATAGTCGATTCAGAATAAGGTCGCAGATAAGAACTAAGCGCTTAAAGCCGCGCTGACAATCGCTTGTGCTTCAGAGAGAATCTGTTGCAGATGTTCTTCGCCTTTAAAACTTTCCGCATAAATTTTATAGATGTCTTCCGTGCCGGATGGACGCGCTGCAAACCAGCCATTTTCAGTGGTGATTTTCAGGCCTCCAATCGCCGCATCGTTGCCCGGTGCATTAGTCAGTTTTGCAGTGATTAGCTCACCTGCCAACATGTCAGCCTTGACCATTTCCGGCGACAGATTTTTCAAAATCGCTTTCTGTTCACGATTGGCCGGAGCATCGATTCGCGTATAAACCGGATTGCCAAATTTAGCGGTTAATTCTTGATATAACTGACCTGGATCTTTTCCGGTCACTGCCGTCATTTCCGCGGCCAGCAGGTTCAAGATAATGCCGTCTTTATCGGTTGACCAAGGCCCACCATCTAAACGCAAGAAAGACGCGCCAGCCGATTCTTCTCCACCAAACCCAAAACTGCCAGTTTGCAGACCATCAACAAACCATTTGAAGCCAACCGGAACTTCAGACAAATTCAAGTTCGATGCCGTTGCGACTCGGTCAATCATGGAGCTGGAAACCAAAGTTTTTCCAACCGCTGCATTCTCCGGCCAGTTTGGACGGTGACTAAATAGATAATTAATCGCTACCGCCAAATAGTGGTTCGGATTCATTAATCCAACCGATTTAGTCACAATGCCGTGACGATCCACATCCGGATCATTCCCAAACGCCAAGTCATAATTATCTTTTAAGTCAATCAAACCCGCCATCGCGTATGGCGACGAACAGTCCATGCGAATTTTTCCGTCTTTATCGACATGCATAAACGAGAAAGTTGCATCCACTTTTGGGTTGACCACCGTAATATCCAAACCATAATACTCTGCAATCGGATGCCAGAAATCAACGGCTGCGCCACCCATTGGATCGACTGCCAACTTTATGCCAGCATCTTTAATCGCTTGCATATTAATGACTTTATCCAGCCCTTCAATGTAAGGCGTCATCAAATCTACTGCTTCAACGAATTCACTTTGCATCGCGTCACTTAGAGGCATGCACTTAACTTCCAAATTCTCAGCAATAATTTTATTCGCACGCTCCTGAATCCAATCCGTCGCATCTGTATCAGCCGGACCACCGTTTGGCGGATTATATTTAAAGCCGCCATCTTGTGGCGGATTGTGCGACGGGGTAATAATCACACCGTCCGCAAAGCCACCTTGTCGACCTTCGTTGTACATCAAAATCGCATTGGAAATAACCGGTGTCGGCGTATAACGACCTTTTGCTTGGATTTTGGTTTGCACATCATTGGCTGCAAACACCTCAATGGCGGTGGCATGCGCCGCTTCGGACAGTGCGTGGGTATCCATACCTATGTACAAAGGACCATTAATATTCTCTAATCGACGGTATTCGACAATCGCTTGGCAAACCGCTGCAATGTGCGTTTCATTAAACGTACGCTTAGTTGAACTCCCTCGGTGTCCAGAAGTTCCAAAACTCACCGCTTGTTCGGGATTACTCACATCCGGCTTCAAAGTGTAATAATCACTCATCAATTTTGGAATATTCTCAAGTAATGCATGTGGAGCTGGTTTACCAGCCAGAGGTGAAAGAGCCATAAACGCCTCACTGTGTTGGGTTGAATTAGTCGATTCGTAAAATTATGTATAAATTATCAGAGCCACTTTATTAAAACTCTGGATAAATTCCTAGTACCGAATGTTAGAAAACCGAGGTTAGAGTTTGTAATCCGCTCTAAAATTAGAGAAATCATATGCCTTATCAAGTTTACCGGCCGGTGAAACTTCTCAAAATTGACATAAACTCTTGATTTTTTCATAAGCAAAATCTGATATAAATAATGCCAATTCAAGATTACAAAAAACTTTACCGGCCGGTCAAAAAGGATTTAACAAATGTTTCAGAAAATTTCAGAATTAGAAACCCCTCAAATTTATCATCATTTAGTGCATGGTGTCGTTCCACGCCCAATTGCCTGGGTTTCAACTCTGAGTAAGGAAGGTATCAGCAATCTAGCCCCCTACTCGTTTTTCAGTGTTGCCAGCGTTAATCCTCCCGTTTTGACAGTGACGGCTGTGCCATCACGCGATAAGCTTGAAAAAGACACCTTAGCCAACCTTTTGGAGACCAAAGAATGTGTGGTAAATGTCGTTACTGAAGACGTGTTGGAAATCATGAATGAATCTTGTGCCGATTTTGCGCACAATCAAAGTGAAATCGATGCTTTGAATATTGAAACTCTTGCCAGCGAAATGATTCAACCGGCCGGTATAAAAGCTGCCAAGGTGCGTTTTGAATGCACCCTACGCGACACCATTGACATTGCAAAGCAACCGGCCGGTGGCGTTTTGATTTTGTTGGATGTTGTGGGCATTCACATTGATGACTCGGTTGCCGATGGCACTCAAATTGATGGCAAAACACTCAAAGCACTTGGGAAACTCGGAGGCAACGACTACAGCACGGTCAATGACCAAATTACTTTGGCTCGACCAAGCGCTCCAAAAACTTCTGCGTAAGATTTAGGTATCAATCCTATCAATTTAGGCTCTGCTTTAAGATCCACAAATTTTATTCAAACGTACTTATACACTTTTTCACAACTTATCCACAACCTCGTTTCGAACCACTTTCTGGTGAAAATCGAGGCTGTGCTAACCATAAAAAGTTTCATTTATGTCAAACAACAAACGCGCTTTAAGAAATAGCTTGATCCTTGCATTGGTCATTGCCGCCATTGCAGTTTATCAAGGCGAAACTCTTCTGACCACAGCACTCAGTTTCATCTTCAGCGGCCTCATTTTTTATGCGGCATTACGATTGTCTTACCAATTCAGTGCCAAACTTGCCGGCAATTCTGAGAAAATTAAGTCTGATAAATAAACCGATTTAATTGAATCGAATAAGAATTAAGGTTGTGAGGTTGAGTTATGTCTGTCCTTAAATTAAAAAAACTGGTAAGCCTTTCTGTCGTTTTTTCAGCAATGGTGCTTTCTGGCTGTAGTCAAATCACAGTCAATGAAGATTATGACAGCAAAGCCGATTTCCAAAGCTTACAAACCTTTCAATGGCTCCCTGCCAATTTAGCAACCAATGAAAAAATTGCTGAAACCAGAGCTCAAGAACCTTTAATGTCAGCACGCATTCAACATGCAATTGAAAAGGATTTAATTGCTAAGGGGTTGCAGTTTTCTCAAAACCAACCTAGTCATTACGTCAACTTTTATGTCAACAGCCACAAATATATGACTCCCGACTCGACTAGCTTTCAGGTTGGGTTTGGGCGTTATTACCATCGTTTTGGCACCGGCATGATGTTTGAAACACCACCTGACTATGTGGAAAACACGCGTTCAGACTTAATCATTCAAATGTTTGATTCAAGCGGAAAAGTCATTTGGCAATCCGAAGCCCGAATTGCGCTGGATATGGATGGCACACCGAAAGCTAAGGAAGCAGCGGTTCAAGCACTTATCACAGAAATGTTGAAGAACTTCCCACCAAAGTAAACGCATTTACAAACACTTCAAACGCTCAAGTAAACTGGTGCGAATTATCTTTTCGCACCTCTTTTCACGCTGTTAAAATTTGCACCGCTCACCCAATAAGCGCCAATTACAATCGGCAAAGCACCTAACACTTGAAACCAATGTGGCGCTTGGTCAAGCAACCACCACGACCACAGCATGGTCAACAAGGGCGAAAACGCAAACAGTGCATTCACTTTAGTGATGGGCAAACGATAAATTGCCTCAATCCACAGCACTTTCGACAAAAAGAAAATCATGATTCCCACAAAGAGTAAAGACGGCAGTTGTTGTTGAATCATTTCAAAACTGGGAGAATCTTCCAATAACCACGCCAAAACATAAATGACCGGTAAGGCTAACAATGAGCGCACCAACAAAACCGTTGGACTCGATACATACTCACGAGCACGCTTTTGATAAAGGTTGGCAATCGGAGCAATCATGGCAGCCAAAAGCACCAAAAAATCCCCCAATCGCAGATCGATTTTTCCAGGAAATAATACTAACAAGGCACCCAATGTCATCAAGGCTGCACCCAAAATCTGCTTCACTTGCAGACGCTCTCCGGGTTTTCGCCCCAAAAAAACATAGCTAAACAGAATTTGCAAAAACAGGATAATCGCCACATTAATTGCACTCGTGTACTGCAAAGCGACAAACGTCAACGCAAACAAACTGGTAATAAATAAGCTGGTCATCGCTAACGGAAAATAGGCTTTCCGATTTTTTAAATCAGAAAACTTTCGTCGACTCACCCACCAGAAAGCCAAGGCGACAACAGCAAATAACAAGCTATAAAAATAGGCGTGTAGCCCTCCTAAAGCCACAACACTAATGGCTGCGGCAATCGGAAACCAAGATTCCAGAAAAACCATTCCGGCTGCGAAACTTTCTCCTTGGCGTTGTCGTTGAGCTTCAATGACTGACATAGTTTCTTTTTCATGCTCCCTTTCATGAATTAGAACCGAATAAACCAAACTGTTAACCTATCAAACACTTCGGAGAGAGCTCAATGCGATCTCTTTAATGTTGAAACAAACGATGAACTACTTGATGTATTTCTCGTTCTAGTGCTCGGTTTAAAGTTCGTTCTACACGGTGTGGCGACGAATGTTGCCCAGAATGATACCCTTTTGAATAGTGATGATGGTGAGGTTTTTGATACGAATTTTTCCAATGTTTACGATGAGATGCTTTACCTCTCATAGGGTAGGTTTTGATGGTCACAGTAACCACTTTTTTGCCATAAGGCGTATGTTGCACAATTTTTTTATGTTGAACGATTGGCGACATTTGGTGATGACTTTTGTAACCATTCCCACCATGATTCCCACCGGCAATGGCCGGACTCATGATAGAAGTCATCCCAAGAGTCAAAACCGTTCCCAAAATAACATTTTTCATTGCTGACGTTTTCATAACACTCTCCTAAGGAACCGCTGATCGAATCAGAGGTTCCCTTATGAACCTGAAAGTTTTGAGCAAAACCAAACTCGTATTTCATACAACAATATGAATTAAATTAGGTTTGCCGACAATTTCAGTATGCGTTTGGATTGTGCAAATTTTATGGTTCAATCGCCGTCAACTCTGCCAACAACTTGAAAACAGTTTTGATGCACACTTTTGAATGCTTGATAGGATTTTTGAATATCATACGACTGTATAAATTCAAAGGCCGCTTGACCCCATAACACCCTTTTTTCATTATTTTGGAGTATTTCAGCCAAAGCTTCCACCCAAAGCGACTCATCATTAGCTTGGATGACTTGTCCATTTTGACCATTTTCAATCAAGCTTTGTGGTCCACCAACATCTGACACCATACACCCCAAGCCACTGGCTTGCGCTTCCATGATCACTTGGCCCAAAGTATCGGTCACCGATGGAAAAACAAACACTTCAGATGAGGCATACATTTGTGATAATTCTTCACCAACAATCGGCCCCAAAAAATAAATGTGTTCCGCTCGCAATCGATCTGCCCATTTTCGGTAACGGCCTTCACCAATCAAAACCAGATCAGCTTCAATGTGATAGGTTTCACGCATCATTTGCCAAACATTCACCAAAAATGGAATATTTTTTTCAATGTTGATACGCCCGACATAAAGCACTTTTAATCGGGAATCATTCAACCCAAAGGTTTGCCAAATTTGACGATTTTTATGCGCTGGTTGAAATTTCTGCAAATTGGTACCGGCCGGTAAAACCGAGGTTTTTTCATAGGCTAAACCAATGTCATGCGCCATCACTTCTCGGTAAGCATCTGAACGAGACAGCACCCATTCAAACGGCTCATAGAAACGTTGCATGACTTTATCCGTTTGTCGTTTTACCCAGTGCAAGCGCGTTAAATCGTAAAGGTAAGCCGGGAAGTCGGTGTGATAAGTACCCAACATTGGATAACCCAATGACTGAGCAACCGTTTTGGCTTTCCAGCCAAACGGCCCAGGTGTTGAGATATGCACCAAATCCGGCTTAAATTGCTGCAAAATGTCAGCAATTGCCGCTTTCTTGCAAAAAACCAAATCCAGTTCTTGATAAAACGGCATAGGCAAACGCCATCGGTATTCTAAATTATGAATGTAATCTTTATCAGGAATGGGCTTGGACGTACTGGTAATAATCTGCAAATCAAATTCTGCATCAGTTGCGGCCAACTCGCCCATATCTTGAATAAACCGTGACACGCCATTTAAATCGCCAAGGGTATCGGTAAACAGACAAACTCTCACAGCATTCTCCTGCACTGAAAACAAAGTTTCAGTCTAAAAAAATGCCTTAATTATTCGATGACATTCCATTGATAAAGTCGCGTCACATTTATGACAAACCTTACCGGCCGGTAGAGTTATTCGTAAATTAAAGAGTTGATTGATTTCCATATCTGGAGGTGTCGATAGCCAAGGACGGCTATCTTAAAGAGAATAGGAGGTTGAGTTGCGTCTTCTTGAATGAAAATGCATCAACGTGTTTTCATTGTTTTATTGCAAGGTAGGCACTGTATTTTAGGATTACGACTCCGCAATAAACTCCAACAGCTGGCGTGCTTGATCCTGCTTGGAAGAGGAACCCAAAGCCACTTCTCGCTCGCGAGTCATTAAAGTCAACGCATTTTCAGACTGATCAAATCCAAGCTTAGCTCCAACTTGATTCGCACAAATCATATCCAAATTTTTCCGCTGTAATTTGTCGCGTGCATACGCCAACACATTTTGAGTTTCTGCCGCAAAACCCACCACAAACGGTTTATCGTCTTGATTCGCCACCCAAGCCACAATATCTGGATTTTTGGTTAAGGTCAGTGTTAATTCATCTGAATCCGAGGACTTTTTGATTTTATGCTCTGCACTCATTGCACTTCGAAAATCGGCTACCGCCGCCGCGCTAATAAAGACTTGCGATTGCGCATAGCACTGTTTGACTTGCGAAAACATTTCCAAAGCAGAACGCACATCTACCCGATTGACACCGGCCGGTGTTTTTAAATTAACTGCTCCAGTGATCAGCGTGACTTTCGCCCCCAAAAAAGCAGCTTGTTCCGCAATCGCAAATCCCATTTTTCCAGAGCTACGATTGCCAATAAAACGCACCGGATCAATATCTTCAAAGGTAGGGCCTGCTGTAATCAGCAATGCTCGATCTTGCCAAAACTCACCGGCCGGTAACGTTTGTGATAATTGCTGTTGCGCAAATAACTTCCACGATTCAAAAATTTCTTCGGGTTCAGGCATTCGGCCCGCGCCAACTTCCCCACATGCCTGCTCACCCTCCGCAGGTTCAAGCACATAAAAGTCGCGACCTTTAAGCACCTGAACATTTTCTTGAGTTGCCGCATTTTGCCACATCAAACGATTCATTGCCGGAGCCAAAACGACCGGCCGGTCAGTCGCTAAAATTAGGGTACTTAATAAATTATCCGCCACGCCATTGGCAAACTTTGCAATTGAATTTGCTGTTGCTGGTGCCACAACAATCCAGTCTGCCCAACGCGCCAACTCAATATGCCCCATTCCGGCTTCTTGGTTGGCATCAAATAAAGAATCACGCACCGGTTTTCCAGACAACGCCTGAAAACTAAGCGGCGCAATAAACTGCTTCGCCCCTTCGGTCATGACCACCTGTACTTGATGACCCGCTTTAATGAATAAACGACACAGTTCCAAGGATTTGTAGGCAGCAATGCCACCAGTAACACCTAAAAGGATTTTCATATTCAATTCAGCTTGTTTTTTTAAAATAAAAAATCATTCTACTCGGTCTTATCTTTGGTTAAAGGGTTTTTCAAGTTCTACCGGCCGGTCATTTTTAGGAAAACAGCATGAAAAAGTTAAATGTTCTCAAATTCAGCCTAAGCGTTTTCATTACGATTTTTATCATTTCAGCAGTCGATATTTCACACGATTTTAAAGATTTTGGTCATATGAACGCTCATATTTGGGTGGAAATGTTTATGGGGTTGTTATCTTTCATAGCATTTTCAGTCATTTTGTTATCCATTCGTCAACAAGGAAAAAATCTGGAAACCGCCAATGAAGATCTAACTCAAGTTCAGCAAGAGCTCAAAAAAAGTCATGACAAAATACAAAAGCTCGCTGAAGAGTTTTCTCTCATGGTATTAGCACAATTTGAAGAATGGCAACTCACGAATACAGAGAAAGAAATCGGGTTATTACTGCTTAAAGGTTTAAGTACCGTGGAAATTTCAGAAATTCGCGATACTCGAGAAAAAACCGTTCGCCAACAAGCGTCCAATTTGTACAGGAAAGCAAAGTTAGCAGGCCGACATGAATTGTCTGCCTACTTTTTTGAGGACTTATTATTGAGCTCAACCTTTACTGAACCCAAACAAATTAATCAAGCTGCACTTTAGCCAAAGGTATCATCAAATAGATTCCCTGCCCAGTTAAACATATCTCCATAATTACGGGTGCTCGGGGCACTTGCATAAGGATAGTTTTCTGTACTGACCAGTTGCATTTGGCCAGTGGAAGCATTGAATTCATACACTGCCGTCAGCCAAGTAGCTTCTGTTCGAGACACTGGACTATAGCAAGCTGAGTTGGTTTTGGGTGCTGGATCAGGTGCCAATCCAGACAAAGAACGTAACACCGCATCTGCGCAGACTTTGGCTTCTGAGTTCCCTATATGGCCCGCTTTGGGTTGCCCTGTCCCTTGTGAATCACCAATCACATAAATATTACTGGCAAGTGTGGATTCATAATTCAACGGGTTAACCGGTGCCCAGTTACCACTATTTAAGCCTGCATCAAAAATAATCTGTCCCGCTTTTTGATTAGGAATGACATTTAAGACGCTGGCTGAAAGCATTTGCTCTGCGCCGCCATTAACCGAATAAGTTAAAGATTTGGCTTCAGAATTCACCGAAGTGACTCTGGCATTTGGAATATAGGCAATCCCATAACGAGCAAATTGTGCTGCAAAAGTTTCTGCCTCAACGGTAAAGTTTGGGTTCTCATCAAGCACAGTGACTGATGCCCCAAGCCCACGCACATTATTTAATTGATCGGCCACCACACAAGCACGCTCGTAAGGTCCCGGAGGACAGCGATAAGGTGCTGCGGGAATGGTCAACACAAAACTACCACCGGCCGGTAGACTATCCAATTGCGTTTTGAGCAAATTGGTTTGAACGCCAGCTTTCCAAGCGTGTGGCACTTTATTTTCATCATGGCCAGCCACAAAATCAAATTCAATACCCGGCGCCAAAATCAAGCGATCATAACTGAACGCCTGACCATTTGATAATGCAACCGTTTGATTGTTTTTATCAATGCTGCTCACTGATGTGTGCAAAATCCGCACGCCACGATTTTGGTGATCTTGATAGCCAAAAGTCAAACTGTCGATGGTTTTTTGGCCATTGAGCACCAAGTTACTCAAAATAGGCGAAACATAATTTTCATTCGGTTCAATTAAAGTTACTTGAACACCAATTCCTCCCCACATCTGTAAATATTTGGCCGCGGTTGCACCAGCAAAACCACCGCCCACAACAATAATATGAGGTAACTCTGCAGCGCTTACGTTTTGCATCACAGCCGGTAACCCAATCGCAGTTGCCGCACCGAATCCAAGTGATTTCAAAAAGCTACGACGTGAAAAATTTGCGGTTGATAAAGTTTTAGTTTTCATAGTTTACTCCTAGTCGTCACTTTCATCGTCGTCGTGATCGTCGTCTTCATCATCATGGTCGTAACTGTCATCATCGTCGTAGTCATCTTCTTCAAGATCATCGTCTCGGTCGTACTCACTTTCGTCATCACGCTCATCGTATTCATAATCCGAGTCGGAGCCACTGATTCCTGACAAATAAGCCGCTAAAGCCTGACGTTCTGCCACAGTGTAACCGACCGCTTGCGCGCCCATAATGTGGGTCACAGGATACTCATTTAATTCTTCGAGAATTTCTGAATAACTTTCACCCAAAATTGAATCCCAACCGTTTACAGATCGACCATTGGTGCCATGACATTGAAAACATTGCGAAGCCAAGAGACGACCATTCACAGGGGTATAATTCAAGGTATTCGCATAACTGACGCTGTCAGAAGCAACTGAAATATCCATATCAGCAAAACCGTCGTTATTCAAATCAACGGCTTCATCTGGCGACATAGGTAATGGAATGTATGCTAAATCCAGCGGTTGCTGCAAATTAATCACCGGATTACCATTAAAGGTCAAATTTGTAATAACCTGATTTACAGTTCCCTCATTGGTGACCATCGCAATGCGACAATCGACACTGACTGGCACATTTAAGGTGAAAGGGTGTTGATCAGTACCATTGAGCACCGAGCTCACTGAAGGATTCGATCCGTTACTGCAATAGGCTTGAATAATCGTGCCGGGAACCGTTCCGGTTACGGCAACAGTCTGAGTGGTGGTCGTAGTAGGTGCTGAATCAACGGTTGAATCTCCTCCACCTCCACCACAACCTGCCATCAAGACCACAACAGGAATCGCACTCAGTAGAACAGATTTTTTGGATATTTTTGAATGTTTTATTAGCCTTGCCATAGATACTCCTTAAGCTGTGCCATCGTCATTAGCTCCAAAGAACCAATAGAATTTCAGCTTTTAGTATCTATGCTAACAACCCACAAAAATAGAGGACAAAAGACGATTTTCACAAACGTCCAATACGAAAAAGAACTTTTAAAGAATATTTAACTCAATAACTCATCAAATGGTTCAAATGCCATAGGTCGTCCTTTGGCATTCACAGCGACACCAATGAATTTCGATTTCACCATTAATTGATCATCCGTTTTGCGATGCAAATTTTGCACAAATGCATATTTGATACGTGACTCACGTACTATCTCAACCGTAATATAGAAATCATCTCCCGGTTTCAATGGGGCTTTGTATTCCAGTTCTGCTTTCAAAACCATTAAGTTGATTTCCTGTGCCGCCAATTCAGCAAAATTTACATTGATTGAGTGCAAAAATTCATGACGTGCATGCTCCATATAATGCTGATAAATGGCATTATTAACGACCCCTTGCAAATCACACTCATAATCACGCACTTTCAAATCAATGGAAAACATTGCAAAACCTCACACTTTTAATTAACATTTTGATTATATTTCAATTTAGGAGACGACAATGTCGATATTGGATTGGCACGAGAATGACCGTCCTCGCGAGAAACTCCTAAAGTTTGGAGCCAATAGTCTAACCGATGCCGAGTTACTTGCGATATTTTTGAGGGTCGGCGTACAAGGCAAAAGTGCTGTCGAGCTTGCACAGGATTTACTTGATCATTTTGGCTCTTTGCATAATTTATTAACAGCCAATCAAACAACCTTTTGTAAAGCCAAAGGTTTGGGCAGTGCGAAATTTGCACAACTCAGCGCAGTGCTCGAAATGTCTCGTCGCCATTTTGAATCGGGGTTGCAACAGCTGGATGCTTTTACCTCTCCCGAATTAGTCGCACGTTTTTTAGAACATCAAATCGGCCACCATCATCGCGAACGCTTTGGCGTGTTATTTTTAAATCAACAACATGAGCTAATTGAGTACCAAACGCTTTTTGAAGGCACAATTAATCAAGCTAGCGTCCACCCCAGAGAAATCGCCGAAGCTGCTTTAAACACTCATGCCGCCGCAGTTATATTAGCGCACAATCACCCAAGTGGCGATCCCTCGCCAAGCGAGGCAGACATTCACCTGACAAAGCAAATCCATAACGCCTTAGACTTATTCGATATTCGAACACTTGACCATATTGTCTTAGGTGATACCGGCCGGTGGAGTTCTCTTGCAAAACTTGGCAAAATGCCCTAATTCACATCACTTGAATTACGTACTTCAACTTAAGTCATAAAACTTTCGAATAGCTGTAAACCACCGGCCATATTTCTGTAACAAAAGACCTCTAAGATTTCCCCGATTTCTAATTCAACATCTCAATGGGGAAAACAATGAAACTTAATAAATTAACTTTAGCACTAGCTTCGGTTATGACTTCCAGCGCACTTGTTCTGAGTGGCTGCCTGAGTGATAGCGATGATACTAAAACATTCAAGTCGATCGAGTTCACGAATACTGAAGCGCCTGCGACAGCTGAAAAAATGGCTCAAACCTATACAGAGTCTTCAGCGATTGTGACTTACACAGATGGATCAACTGAAGAATTCCCTCTAACTTATGAAAAACTTTTTGGAACATTAGATACCGTTGGTACGAACCCTCACCCAGCAGGTCAGCTTTATGACATAAACGGTTCTCCACTAATGGATCCAAACGGTGCACCATTAATTGCCGAAACGCCAGACTCAAATAGTTTGCTAAAAGTTGGTGACAAAATTTTCATGGTTTCTCACCTTGAATATGATTGGTTATATGCGGATGGATCACGTGCTGGATCACGTGCTCCAATGGGAATGATTCAAACTGAAATCTCTCAAGATGACGATGGTGATTTAGATGCAGTCGATCAAAAACCAATTGATTTTTCAGGCGTTGACGGACTTTGGATTCCTTGTTTTGGCTCGCAAACACCTTGGAACACTCACCTTGGTTCTGAAGAAGATTATGACATGCAGTACAACCCTCTGAATGGAAGCTATAGTCGTACAACAGCAGCCATTAACGCAATGTCAACGATGTATTTCAATAACACTCGTACAGCAAACCCATACCACTATGGTTATTTCCCAGAAGTAACGGTTAATGAAGATGGTTCAAATGAAGTGGTGAAGCACTACTCAATGGGTCGTGGTACTTGGGAAGCTGGTAAAGTCATGCCTGATAGTCGCACAGTTTATTACGGCGATGACGGTACCAACGTGGCACTATTCATGTATGTTGCCGACAAGGCCGGTGACCTTTCATCCGGTTCTCTATACGCTGGTAAAGTGACTCAAACAGGCAGCTATTCAGGCAACTTCGAATGGATCAAGCTTGGAAGTGCGACGGATGCAGAGGTTAAAACGCTTGCCGACACAACCACGTTTGACGATATTTTTGTCAACGAAGCATTTGATGAAACGACAGAGTCTTGCCCTGCCGGCACAACGCACATTCAAGCAGGTTCTACATTTGATGAGTGTCTTGCGGTTAAACCAGGAATGGAAAAAGCGGCTGCTTTCCTAGAATCTCGTCGTTATGCCGCTCTTAAAGGTGCAACGGTCGAATTCAACAAAATGGAAGGTATCGCGGTCAACTCTGCGGATAACCACCTATATATGGCAATTTCATACCTAGACAGAGGAATGCTTGATCAAGGTCTTCCTGCGAGCATGGAACACCTAAAAATGGAAAAAGTAAACGCTGGTGCCACTTTCACTCTTCCAATGTCTGGCGGTCAAACAGATTCTGATGGTAACACTATCGACTCACCACATGTTGTCACATCAATGATGGTTGAAGACATGCTAATGGGTGTCGATATCTCAGCTGATCAATTCGGTAACATTGCTGATCCAAATCGTATCGCTAATACGGACAACATCGCTTTCTCTGACAAAATGCGCACGCTATTTATCGGGGAAGATTCTGGAACGCACGTCAACAACTTTGTATGGGCTTACAACGTCGATACTAAGAAGCTTTCTCGTATCCTAACTAATGTTTCCGGTTCAGAAGCAACAGGTCTTCAAGTCGTTGATGATATGAACGGTCACGCTTACATCATGTCTAACTCTCAACACCACGGCGACTTCATCTCAACAATGAATGCCGATCTTGAAGCACAACTTGATGCTCAAAACATCAATAAATTTGATGCGAACTTCGGTTACATCAAAGGGATGCCTGCAATCAAGTAATTAGAAAACCTCTCATAAATCTCGTCTTCCAAAGACGATATGACAGTTAAAAAGCCAGCTATTGCTGGCTTTTTGTGTAACAAAGACAAATATTAGGAACCTCAATTATGAGAATTTTTTCATTTTCTTTAGGCATCAGTACTCTTCTGATATTATCTGGTTGCGGAAGTCAATCAGATTCAGAGCCAGCCAACCATCAAGAAGAGACGCCACCAACGCAATCCGCTTTAGTTGGCACTTACATCAATCCGATTATTTTTGAAGAAAACCCCTATCCTCAAATTCCTGCACAATGCTATACAGAAACCAGTCTAGGTACTCAAAATGCCTGCCTTTTCTGCCATACAAATGGACTTTACAAACTTGGTCTTGGCAACAATAATCCGCAAGCTGGCGCAATTCCTTTAGTCAATTTTCAAATCGACTATGGATTTGATCCGTACACTTTACAAGGACCCTCTGCGGCTATTAACTATTGGGAAAACACCCTCTACCCAGAAAAACTTGCAGCGGCCGTAGAATCCTTAGGTGAAACACCTAGCTCATGGAATATGACTCAATACATCCAAGAGGACAACTGGCAATCTGCTTATAACCAACGTTTTGGTGATAGCAAAGACTGGGATAGCGGCTATGACCAAGCATTTCGTCTACTGCCCGGCCTAAATCCAAGCGCCCTTCCAGCAGATAACGATGGTTTTGTGCGCTCGAACAACAGCGAAGAAGTTTTCTTTGAAGATGGACTTGGCGGAAACACAGGCTGGCGTGCCATTAACTTTATGCCCTATGGAATATTTTCTCCAATGACAGGATCTGTCTCAGGAATTTATATTCGTCTACCTGAAAACTATATGAAAAACGAGCTCAATCAGTTTGACTTGACGACCTACAAAATGAATCTAGACCTTCTCAGGGATGCCATTCAGAATCGTTTAAATGACCAAAGCTCACAAACCTACTATGGCATGGCAAAAAACGAAACAGTAATTGCAGGTAGCTACCCTCAGGGTACTGAATTCGCACATCCTCTGCATTATGTCGATACCGATGTTGACGGCTCTCATAGAAAATTT
Organism: Thiomicrorhabdus indica; assembly: GCF_004293625.1. Taxonomy (NCBI): domain Bacteria; kingdom Pseudomonadati; phylum Pseudomonadota; class Gammaproteobacteria; order Thiotrichales; family Piscirickettsiaceae; genus Thiomicrorhabdus; species Thiomicrorhabdus indica. The sequence goes on from NZ_CP033040.1 coordinate 2,461,095, forward strand.
CCCGGCATGAGAGCAAACCGAGTTAAAGAAGTTCGTTATATGTACAAAGATGAAAACTTTAACCCGATGGAAGCTCGCCCAGGAGATGGTACGGGAGATACCATTTATGGCAATGACTCTCAAGGATGGGTAGATAATGGTTCTGGTTGGATACTGGCCGGTTACATAGAAGACACAAAAGGAGAACTTCGACCACAGACTCGTCAAGAATTGACTCAGTGCATTGGATGCCATTCTGGCCACCATTACGCTACCAAAGACCCAAATTTTACAAGCGGCACTGGAAATACCGTTGACAGCACTTGGTCTTTCCCTCGTGCGTTTAATTCGGATATTGGTTGGCAAGAAATGGACTATCTTGGAACAAAACTCGTCAACGGCAACGCCGTTTCAACGACTCCAGAACCTAAAAACCGCCATGCACAAATCGGTGAATTTGCGCTATTACTTAACTACAGCATCAGTGCCAATTTATACGGTGTTATGCCAGAGTCAATAGAGTCAAGATTGCAACAAACAATCACCATAGAAAATGGCTATTCAGACAATTGGAAAAAAATTGACACCACTTCTGCTGATAGCTACGAAACAAGCACTAAACTACGTCAAGCTCTTCTTAGAGAGTATGTTTCTAAAAGCGCTTACTTGAACTCGGATGGCACAATTAAGGGGTTTTTGCTATATCCTCCTCAAGAAGAAGCGTTGCAAAATGCCCAACGTTATCGCCAAGTAGTGGTCACTCAACGCTATAACCTTGGTAAAGATGTATTTGCCTCAACACCCATCAGCTACTTCCACTATCGCAGCTCTGATATAGCTGAAGTGAAATTAGATAAAACACCTTACCAATTCGGCGAAGTTATTTCAGAACGTTCAATTCAAATTGAAGATCCTACTCGCTTCGATTACAAGGCAGGAGACGGTATTACCTTAATTAAGGACAACCTTAAGTTTGAAAATGGAGGAACCTATTTCCCCGAATATGTACCTTATCTCCAGTAAACAATAAAAAACAGCCAGCTAAGGTTAATTTTTCGCTAACTTTATGAAAAATTTGAAATATACGAAAATTAAGTTCAAGGCAAACTTGCAATTTGATTAGGTTTCTTGGATAATTCCGCCTTCTTAATTCGTACTGCCAATTTTGACAGGCTGAATTGTAGAAATATTCGAATATTTTTATTTTAAGAATATCGAATGAATTCAATGAGTTAGCTACTCAAGAAATCTTGAGATATTCAAACTACTAGAAGGGATTGTGAAATGTCTAGAGTATGCCAAGTAACAGGAAAACGTCCTGTAGTCGGTAACAATGTTTCCCACTCTCACCGTAAAACTCGTCGTCGCTTTTTGCCAAACTTGCACTCGCACCGTTTTTGGTCAGAAGCTGAGAACCGTTTCGTAAAACTTCGTGTATCAACAGCTGGTATGCGCATTATCGACAAGAACGGTATTGACGCTGTGATCGCTGATATGCGTTCACGTGGTGAGAAAGTCTAAGGAGACTATCATGCGCGATAAGATCAAGCTAAAGTCCACTGAATCTGCTTATTATTATACAACTGATAAAAATAAGAAGAACATGGCTGGAAAATTCGAGATCAAGAAATACGACCCAGTGGTTCGTAAACACGTCTTGTTCAAAGAAGCGAAAATCAAGTAATCTCCATTACTTGATCTTCTTAAAAACCCGGAAGCCAAAAGCGACCGGGTTTTTTTATGTCTATTCAAAATGCCAGACTAGAGTGCTTGATACAATAAACAGCAATTCTACTCAGGACATGCCTTTTCATCTGTAATCACTTCTAAACGTAATTCATCTCTTCCTGAAGATTTTGCGGCATACATTAATTGATCTAGCTGTGAATATAAGCAACTACTATTGATCTGATGATTAAATGATTCGATAAATAACGCGCCAACCGACACTGTAACGACTTTATGCTGAGAGCCTGGGTTTGATAAGTTCAAGTCTCGGATCACCTGTTGGAATTTCTCCAAATGATTCTCAAACACAGAAGCGGTCTTAAACTCCGTGACAACAATAAACTCCTCTCCACCAATTCGGAAAATGAAATCACTGGCACGACCAAAACTTTTCTGAGTAGCTTTTGCCACTTCTACCAAAACTTTATCTCCCTGCTGATGCCCAAACCGGTCATTAATGGCTTTAAAGTAATCAATATCAAATAACAGCACCGATAACTTTAGATTTAAACGATTGGCCTGATGTATCAAAGGATCAAACATTTCATTAAATTGATGTCGGTTATACAAGCCGGTCAGAGCATCGTGAGTCGCCACTTCTTCAAGACGTTTTTTATCCGTAATATCGACTCTTGTAGCCCATGCACCGACAACTTTTCCTTTTTCAATTTTTGGAGAAGCCGTTAATTCCACCCAGTAATCTTCCCCATTGCACCCTTTAGCTCGTGCTTCGTGAGTGACCGACTCTCCTCTAACTACTCTTTGGTATAAGTGCTCATATTCTTGTTCATCAACCTCTGGATGGCGCAAAACAAAATGCGACTGCCCAACAAGCTGCTCTCGTTGACATCCGGTAAACCTTAAAAACGACTCGCTCACCCACTCCACCTTACCGGTTAGAAAATTGGTGTAGGTCGCCATAGACAGTTCATTGACCTGATTAATATAAAACGCTTGTTGTCTTTTTTGGCGTTGTAACAACCACAAAAGCCAGCCGAAAATAGATAAAACAGCCAAAAAACCGAGGGAAACCGCCACTAAGGTTGAGTGATCGGTTTTACGCACCAACTCTAACTGAATCCACTTTTTATAAATTGCATTACGCTCTTCCGGTGTAATGGAGCCCAACGCTTTTGTCATAATAGAAAACAAAAGAGGATCTTGATTATCAACGCCAATACCTAACTCAAAACGTGCGTCACCTTCACCCACAATATGTAAGCCATCAATACCATATCGCTTAATGGCAAAGTTAATTGACGCTAGGTTTCCCGAAAAGGCATAAGCATCGCCTTTTAGAACAGCTTCTAACCCATCTCTTTCCGTAGCAACCGGCATCAGATCGATTTGCGGATAATTATTCCGTAGCCACTCTTCTGACCAGTACCCACTTGGAACAGCAACCGTTTTTCCATGTAAGACATCATAATTTTCGATAAAATTCACATCTTTTTTTGCCACTAGCACTAGCGGAAACGAAAGGTAAGGCTTGGTAAAATTCATAAACATTTCTCGTTCTGGAGTCGCCACAGCACAAGAAAGAATTTTTGCTTCTCGATCTCGAGCGGCCTGCATCACATCTTCCCAAGGCTTTTGATGATAATGCTTAAATCTAATACCTAGCTTTTTCTCCATTAAAGAAAAATAGTCGGCTGCCATGCCAGAAAATTCACCCTTGCTATTTACAAACTCAAAAGGCTCCCAAAAAGAATCATTACCGATTTGAATTTCAGGATTCTCGTGTAAATATTGAATTTCTTCTGACGTAAGATTCAGAGTAGAAGGGTGAAAAATAAAAGCTTCGGGAATGAAGTTTTGATATTGAGATTCTGTCACTAAACCTGCTTGATAAGCATTTTTAGCGGCTGCCGCCACTTTTTGAGGCGAAATATCACCAACTTTCCCTACATCTGGCACCACAAACATGGCCGTTTCAGAAGCTTCTCCAAATAAAGCTTCTCGACTTTTTTTAACCGAATAATTTTTGACCATAAAATCCACAACAGAAGATGGCGATTGGAACGCATACTCCCAACCTTTCGCGGTGGCTTTTTTAAAAGCCTTCACCATTTGCCGATTGATTTGAACAGTCTCTTGATGAGAAACAATTACATCCCCTAGTGATTGAACACCAAAACTTTTGGGATCAAGCAGATGAAAAGGAACACCTAACTGTCGCAATATAAAAGGTTCATTGGTTTGGTAGGCAGAAAAAAGGTCAACATTGCCGTCAACAAAATCTTGAAGGTTACCTGTAGAAGGCACTGTTTTAATCGGCTGATTGACTAGTTTCTTAGCTTGATTAATCAAGGCAAGAACGTCAACACTCCCATGATCCATAACCGTCTTGCCAGATAACTGTTCAAGATTATAAATCGGCTCTTTAGAGAGCAAGACCATCGGAGAGGTTTGAAAATTAGCAAACACTAGGCGAATCGGTTTTCCATGAATAAAATCAGCAACCGAGCTACTATAAGCGACCGCAAAATCAGCACGCTTATTGACGACTTCTTCCACAGAAGAAATTCCTGGCTGCCAATCTTTCAAGGTCACATCTAAACCGGCCTCGCGATAGAAACCCTGCTGAATCGCTGCATAAAACCCAGCAAATTCAAACTGATGATGCCAATTAAGTTGAACGCTGACTGGCGTTAGAGGCTCTCTATTCTTTTCAATCAAGTCGACACTAGCAAAAGCTCGAAAGCTCAGCAAACTGACCAACAAAAACATAAACCAGAAACGAATGTAGAAAATATCTCTCATAGGCTTATTCTATACAGAAACCCATAAGACAGTAACAAGTATTCCAACACTCAAAACTACGACTACAACAGGCTATAAGGATATTAAACAACATAAATTCAAAACGACAAAAATCAATTAGTAATTGACATAAAAAGCAACCTTTAAGTCAACAAAAACAATTAAAACTAAACCGGCCGGTCAATTTATCCTATTCATTATTTAAGTCAATTTTTAAAAATTTTTCTTTGTGACAAGGCTTCGATGCCTCGCTTTTTAACTTCAACACGATTTCGACCATGGTCTTTTGCTCGATATAAGAGTTCATCGACTTCTTTAAAAATAGCATCTGCGTCCAAAGAGCGTAACTCCGAAGACTGCACACAGCATGCTCCCATGGAAATCGTTACTACGCCATCAATGCCACGAGCATTTTCAATCTTCAAATCAGCAACCGCTTGACGTAAATCCTCTAAGTTGGCTTCTAAGTCCTTTGCAGAATCACAACTTGCCACAATCAAAAATTCTTCACCACCCATCCGAAAAACTAAATCCTCTGAACGATCAAACATCGTTTTAAGAACTTTCGCTACACCAACTAATGCTTTATCGCCATATAAATGACCATAATCATCATTCACCCTTTTAAAGAAGTCGATATCAACCAAGACAAACATCACTCCTTTATCGGCTTGAATAGTTTGAGCCAAATGCTGATCAATGACCTCGTTATAAAAACGACGGTTGTATAACCAAGTTAATTCATCTCGAACCAGCAACTCCTCAATACGTTTTTGATCACTAATATCAACAGAGGTCATTAACGCCTTGGTTCTGCGACCTAGCCAATCACTTTCCGGAGTCAACTTAATTTTCAACCACAGTTTGCCACCGCCAGAGCGCTTAACAATGATTTCACCCTGCCATTCTTGACCTTGTCGTAACTGTTCATAAACCACTTCCGGCATTTCAGCATGTAAAGGAATAAAAAACTTTGTGCAACCATAACCAATAATTTCATCTTTGGAACGTCCCAATAATTGACTGAAACGATTAGACACCCACATGAAGGTTTGTGACTCCAAATCAATAAACGCCGCATTTGATAACTCATAAACTTGCGTTAAATATCTTTTTTGCATCCTTCTTTGGAACACAAATCCTACAATGATTAGCATAAGTAAAATAATTAATCCAATCGCAGGTAGCAAAAATTCAGAATTCAGGTTATCACCGACCTGCTTAACGCCTTTCGCTTGCAACCAGCGATGCTGAATTTCTTTTTTATCCAGTTCAGGCATCAAAACCAGCGCTTTTTGCAAGACTGAATACAACACCGGTTGAGAACGAGGAACACCGATGGAAACAGGTAAAGAGGTATCCAAGTTTCCGACAACTCGGATTCCTTGAACCCCATTTCGTTGAATGGCATCATTTAAAGTCGAAAAGCCAGCAATAATTCCATCAGCCCGATTGCTTTTTACGGCAGAAATGGCTAAGGCCATCGTCTCAAAAACCTGCAACTCCATTTCCGGATAATAGTGTCTTAGTAAGGTATGCAATCCATGATTGCTAACCGTTGCCAAGGTCAGCCCCATCACATCGTCAAAATTTTTCACCGGCCCAACATTTTTATCGGTTGCCAAAGCCAAATGCATCGTCATAAGCGGATCCGTAAACAACAAACGATGGTTTAAGCTTCGGTCAGCAATAACACAGGAAATCGGATGATCAAGATTTCCCTCAAGGATTTCAGGGTGAAGATGGCTCCAATCTTTCTGATGGGTTACAAGCCTCAGACCTAAATAACCTGTCATAGATTTTAAGTAATCATGACAAACCCCTTGCCATTGACCGGAAGCATCGAGAAAACTATAAGGCTGGACATTTGGTGAGAATGACACGGACAGAGAATTGAACCTTGACAAGTAATTTTGCTCATCTTTTGTAAAATCTGCCAATCTCGGATCAAATATCATTTGCTGCAAATTCAGCTTCTCAAACTGTTCAACCGAGATATAACCTAAATTTTTAGCATCTCTCAAAAATGCTTCAAGTTTATTGATATCCAAATCGCCAACTTTTGCGCCTGCCGGTCGAACAAAACGCTCAATTTGTTCAGCTTCTGCCTGCAAAGCTTCTGGGCTTTTTTGAATAGGATAATTATTCAGAATGACGTCGATAATTTCAGGTGTATGTTGTAACGCATATTCCCAACCTTTAATGGAGGCTCGTTTAAAAGCTTCAAGCTCTTCTGGGTTAGAAAATGCAAATTTCCTAGAGGTGAAGACATAATCTCCATAAGATTGAATCCCAAATGTTTTAGGGTCAACGATTGAATACTTAACTTGTCTTTGTTGCAACTCAAACGGTTCATTGATGGCATAGGCGGTATATAAATCGACTTTTTTATCGATAAAATCCTCAATATCTCCACTGGCTTGCGTAAAGTTTAACTTCGCTCCCGCTTCAACCTGTGCACGTTTTTTTAACATTTCCAGCGTATAAACCCCATTCGCATGCGTTAAACGCATACCATCCAATTGCTCTAAACGCTCTATTGGTTTATGGCTAATTAACACGGCTGGAGAAACTTGAAAAACAGGGAATAACAGCTGAAGCGGTTGGCCTTTGGCGTAATCAATTAGAATATTAGAATAACCGATGCCAATGTCTGCTTGATTCTCAAGAATCGCCTGACTGACATCAAGATTCGGACGCCACTCCTGAATACGGACATCCAGGCCGGCCTCTTTATAAAAACCTTTTTCTAAAGCCGCATAAAATCCGGCAAATTCAAATTGATGCTTCCAATTAAGCTGAAGTCGAACAGTCGTCAAATTTGAAGAATAAGGCGAATCAAAAGCAGGAGTCGGATCCGTAGAAGTTGCGATAGATGGATGAGCATTTACACCGAATGACAAGCCAACAAAGACACAGGCCAGAAAAAAATAAGAGGAGGTTAAGCTTTTGAACATTCTAAGTTTTTAGTCTTAAATCTAACGCAATAAATAAACCACCATAATTGAAAAACACCTAAATTCATAGACTTTCATCCATAAAATTTACCTATACGATAGGAATAGTCCAAAGCACAACTCAAATCTACCGCTTCTGTTTTTTGTTCTAGCTGAATCGGCTAGCGGTGTTTAAAGAGCTCAGTTAGAGCAAATTCATATTGCTTGAAGCAGAGATAGAACGCTTCAAAGGCAAATATACGGCTTAACCGGCCTTAGACCGCTGAAACATACAAGTGTTCTTTTGCCCAACGAATAGAGGGTGGCATTTTCTCTTCCGCGGTAACCTGAGGTCGAGTTTCAAAATCGTATTTTGCTTCAAACGCCGCATCAATGGTTGAAAAAGCTGCAATAATTTGGTCTTTATGAAAAATAACATAGTCAGAACCATGGAGCTCAATTGAAAATGGAGAACTGCTCATTTTGTCTCCCTCCCTTGTGAATCGCCTTTCAAGTTTGCTAAAGCACTATTTCTATTTTTTGCTTCGCTTGCAAAGGCGTATGAAATTTTTATCTAATTTTTGTGTGTTCAATTAACTTAACGACCGGCCGGTAAAAATTTTCAGTCATTTTTTAATGTGCCAACAACCAACGTACTTTTTAAATTGACACATGCTTGGTACAGAAGACTAATCTTTTAAAAAGACACCCATATGAATGCTTTATGACACTTCTAATCTCTAGCTTTCACAGGTATTTTCTGTATTTCCTTGCACGAGCTTAGATCGTAACGGTATTTTTCATGCAATTTTTAGCGAGCGATATGAATTCGTTTAAAATAGCTCGAAAACGTTACCGGCCGGTAAAAATTAAGAGGGCTTTGCACGAGTGAGAGATAAAGCATAAATTGAGAAAAAATTTTGTTGATCTAGGCAAAAAGTGCAGGGAATAGCTAGCTATTCTCAAGCTGTTTAACAAAGTTCAGCAGGATTTTAGCCAATTTTGGTTATTTATTATCTCGTGCAAAGCTCTCATTAAGCTTTACCTCAGAAACTAGGAAACAAACACCATGCCAGAATTGCCCGAAGTCGAAACCACTTGCAGAGGAATTCAACCTGCAAGTGAACAACAGATCATTACCAAAATTGTGATTCGAAATGGCAATTTACGCTGGCCGGTTCCAAACGAAATCCGTACCGAATTAATTGGACAGAAAGTAACTCGCGTTCACCGTCGAGGGAAATACATTTTGCTCAGCACCCCTATCGGCACTTTAATGATTCATCTAGGAATGTCTGGAACCTTAAGAACCTTACCGGCCGGTACAGATATCAAAAAGCACGATCATGTCGACATCTGCTTTGAAAATGATCAGATTTTACGCCTAAATGACCCAAGACGATTCGGTAGCGTCCATTGGCAACCTTTAGCCAAAGGTGAGATTGAAGCGCATAAATTATTGGCCAAACTCGCGCCTGAACCTTTAAGTGATGAATTCAATGGCGAGTACTTTTATCAAAAAGCCAAAACACGTTCCGTTGCAATTAAAAGCCTAGTTATGAACTCTGCTGTCTGTGTGGGTGCAGGGAATATTTATGCCAATGAATCACTTTTTATGAGCGGCATACACCCTCAAACCCCTGCTAAAATGCTCAGTCGCAAACAGTGTGATCTTCTAGTGAGCAATATAAAAACGGTTTTAGCCAAAGCGATTGAACAAGGTGGGACGACACTGAAAGACTTTATGAGCCCTGAAGGTAAACCGGGGTATTTTGTGCAAGAGCTGCAAGTCTATGACCGTGAAAATCAACCGTGTCGTCAATGCGGCACGCCCATTCAACGAATTATTTTGAATCAACGTGCCAGTTATTTTTGTCCAAACTGCCAAACGGCTCCCAAAAGTAATCAGCTGAAAAAACCGAAAGCCACAAGGAAACACCGCCAACCAACGCAGACAAAAATGTGAACAAAACGTGTCGGGATTTTGGCAATATCTTGACAAAACTTTCACTGTAACTTGCGTACTATTTCGTAGAGAACTATGATGAAATCTTTAAAACTTCGTCGAGGCTTTGTTATGCCAAGTCAATTTACCAGCCCTGCTAACCGTCGCCACAAAAAGAAATTACTCTTGTGGGTTATTGCGACGCTTGTTTTATTGGCTCTACTTGCAAGCTTGCAAGGTTGCAGCCAGCAAAGCAATCACCAAGCAACCCTTTGGCCCATGGATAAAACTTGCGACTTACATAAAGAAAGCTGTACTGCAAAGTATGAAGGGGCAGAAGCCACACTTAAAGTCTCCCCGCACCCTATTCCCATCGCTCGACCTTTAGGAATTGAAGTTGCCTTAAACGGACTCAACCCGACCTCTGTCCAGCTAGACATTTCTGGAATTAATATGTACATGGGATATAACCGAGTACCTCTTAAATCTTCCAAACCCAACCACTGGGTCGGAACCTCAATGCTTGCGTTTTGTACCGCTGAAAAAATGGAGTGGCAAATTACATTAATGCTGAAAATGGCGGATGGCAAAGAAGTACAGATTCCATACTTTCTAGAAACCGTGAATCGAGCTCCCTAGAAAAACTTTTTAGTTAATGAATCAGAGATTCAACAAACACCTCTATTCTGCGAGGACCACCGACTTAATTAAAGCGAATAAAGTCAATCCTTCCACAATACCCAATCGACTTGCGGAGTGCTCGGTTATCTCCGCAAACAACTTCTGACCATCCTGTAATTCAAGTCGTACCAGTACACGGTGATTTTCTTGCGGCAATAGTTCAATGACCATAGCAGGCAAATGATTAATAATACTGAGCTGTTCAGGATCGGAAAGCGCTAAGGAAACGTCTCTCGCCAAAACTCGCACACGCACCATCGACTTATTCAAGCCACCTAAATCCGACAGCCACAACGTATTATTACCCATTTGAACAGGGCGCAAACCTTGCTCAATCGGCATAGGCTTCCCTTGCAACACTGACACCGCACCTTCATCATCAAACAAAGGTGAATCAACGCGAGAAAGTGCTTTTTGTAGGCTTTCAACACGCTCAATTTGACCCTTCGCCATAAACACAATGTTCGTTGCCAAACGTTCTACTTCCGCCGGAGCATGGGTAATATACAAAACTGGAATTTGATAAGCCGACACAATGTCTTCAATCAGCGTCAGCATCTGTGCCTTAGAACGCCAATCCAATGCAGAGAGAGGCTCATCCATGCACAGCAGGTCAGGACGTGTCAGCAAGGCACGAGCAATTGCCACACGCTGCTTTTCTCCACCAGAGAGAAAATTTACACCGCGTTCTAATTTATCGGCAATGCCAACACGCGTTACAATTTCATCAAAGTCAGCAGGAGAAACAGACTTAGGCAATCGTTTGACCGAATACATAAGGTTTTGCTTTACCGTCATATGTGGAAATAATGCCGCATCCTGAAATACAAACCCAATATTACGCTTTTGCGTTGGCACGGCTTTGGAGCCATCCTGCCAAATGACATTACCAAACGTTAACTGACCGGTTGTTTTTTTATCTAATCCACTAATCGCTCTTAGCAAAGTCGATTTTCCAGACCCCGACCGGCCAAATAACACTGTCACGCCTTCCAGCGGTAACTCAAACTCACCTGAATTTAGTTCAAAATTCCCTAGTATCAGCTGAAGATTACCCTTTAGCCTAGTCATCCAATCTTCACTCCAAAACGTCGATTAATACCATAAACTAACATCAGCACGACCAAAGAGAAAATCAACATAATCGCTGAAAGCACATGCGCTTGATCGTATTCCAACGATTCGACGTGGTCAAAAATATCAATGGAAACCATTCTTGTCTCACCAGGAATATTTCCTCCAAGCATCAACACCACGCCAAACTCACCAACAGTGTGAGCAAACGTTAATGTTGCGGCAACCAAAAAACCTCGTTGCGAGAGCGGAATCACAATCGTAAAAAACCGATCAATGACATTGGCTCGCATTGTCGCCGCGGCATCGAGCAATTTCTGTGGTACCGCTTCAAAAGCATGCATTAATGGCTGCACTGCAAAAGGCAGTGAATAAAACACCGAACCAACAATTAACCCCTCTTTGGTAAAGGTCAACTGCCCTTCAAACCCAAAAAACCGTAAAAACTCAGTGACATGGCCATTAGGATTTAAAATAATGAGCAGATAAAACCCGAGTACTGTCGGCGGCAATACCAAGGGCAATGCAACCAAAGCCTCCAAGACAATTTTCGACGAGTGTTGCATTCGCGCCATCCACCAAGCCAGTGGCGTTCCGATTAATAGTAATATCGCCGTCGTCCAAGCCGCCACTTCAAGCGTCAACCAAATTGGTTGTAAGCTGACTTCTACACCAAAAATTTCTATCATCTGTTTACCTACAAAAAACTCGGCTGATCGCCGAGAAAAGAATAAAGACTTTGCCAAAAATTTTGGACAAAAACTTTATTCAGGGGGAATAACTATGGTTGGAATTAGGGGGTACTATAGCCGTATGCGTGAATAATCTCTAGCGCTTCAGAAGAACGAATATATTCCATAAACGCTTTAACAGCGGTATTCTTCTCACCACGTTTTAACACCAGAGCACCTTGTTTAATTGGCTTGTAATCTGCTTGCGGCACCACCCAGTACTGGCCTTTTTGGTAAATAGGACTTTGTGGGTCAACAATTTGCGAAAGAGCAATGAAGCCAATCGGTGCATTGCCAGTTGCTACATACTGGAACGCATGAGCAATACTCTCGCCATTGACGATTTTGCTCTTCACCGCATCATACAACCCTTTAGATTTCAAATAAGCTTGCGCTCTTTCGCCGTAAGGAGCAGTCTTCGGGTTAGCAATAGCCAAGTGGTTAAACTCAGCTTTTTTCAAAACTTCAGTCGGTTGTTCGGCAACTGAGTATTTCGCACTGTAAAGAGCAATCTGTCCTTGCGCATAGACAAAATAACTGGCTTCAATCCCCAAACCGTCTTCAATGGTTTTCAAAGGCCGACGTTCATCCGCGCCAAAAAATGCATCAAAAGGCGCGCCATTTTTGATTTGTGCATAGAGCTTTCCGGTCGGCCCAAACGAAAACTTTACTGTGTGACCAGTTTCCTGTTCAAACTTCTCGCCAATCTGCTCAATCGTTTTGGTAAAGTTCGCAGCCACCGCTATAGTCGCGGTTTCTGCCAAAGCTACTCCCGAAATGGCAACTCCTAACCACATTGCGAACGCGCTACTGAATATCTTTTTCATCACTCTCTCCTAAATAAATATATAGTAATATGTAAATTGGTATATATCGATAACTATAAAAAAACCGGACTTTACCGGCCGGTCAAGTTAGTTATGCTTTGCATAATTCTTTAACACGCGCCTTCTCATTCTTGAAAAGGAGCTTATTTTCATCAATTAATCAGCCACCGCTAACAGTACATGCGAGGCCTTAACCAGAGCACAGGCTCGGCCGCCTTTTTTCAAGCCCATCGCTTCCACAGAACCATTCGTCACAATAGCAGAAATTTTATTTCCGCCTTCTAAAGCAATCGTCACATCACTATTCACAGCACCGGCATCTAGCTGAACGATCTCTCCGCAAAATTGATTGCGTGCAGACGTTTTACAACCTTCCATTTCTTCAGCTAGCAACACCCAACTCGCTTTAATCAACGCATAAACATCAGAACCTGCTTCTAAATTTAAACGCTCCAAACTTGAAGGGGTTATTTGTGCAACCACTTCAGTCGACTTACCGACGGATAACACCACTTCACAATTAACTGAACCGGCCTGTATGCTTTTCACGGTGCCATGAAATAAATTACGAGCACTGGTTTTCATTGAAATCTTCCTCATGACATCTAATTGAGATAACACTCCCGGAGAGAGTTCTTCCAAATGACGCATCCAATGTTGCATTTGGTCTTGAAATAAAATGTAAGCATTCATTAACTGCTTGCCGGCATCCGTCAACAACATTCCCCCACCGCCAGCACCACCTTTTGAGGCATTGACTAACTTTACACCGGCAGCTTCATTCATAGCCTCAACCGCTTGCCATGCTCCCTTATAAGTCATTCCACAGGCTTTAGCCGCTTTGGACAGTGAACCCAAAGAATCAACTTTTTTGAGCAACTCTAAACGACGCTGTCCTGAGCGCGTCTGTTTGGAACCCAGTAAAAAAGATTGGACTAAATGTTCAGGAGAATCATTCACAAGCGTTATTCCATAAGATACACAACGAGATTATAGAGAGGCTTTGTATTGCTTTCAAGCCTTTTTCGGAACATCAACACCCACAATTTGGCAAAAACTTCGCATTACCAACTCCAGAAGGTGATCATTAAACTGATAATTGGGATGATGACAAGCATATTGATAGGCTTGGGCTTCTGAATCAGCCATGCCAATTAAAGCAAAAGCCCCCGGTCTTTCACGCAGATAATAACTGAAATCCTCAGAGGCCATAATCGGTACTGCCATATCGACATTTGAGAAACCTTCGCCCAATTCATTTTGTAACACTTTCCGAAAATGACCGGCCGGTAAAGCGTGATTAATCGTCGCTGGATAGTAAGGCTTAATTTTAACCTGTGCATGCACACCATAGGTTTTGGCTGTATCTTCTGCGATTTGTTCAATTAATTGCGTTAAAGGCTCATACCATTGGGGCTCTGAAAATCGTAAGCTTCCAGCCAAACGGGCTGTTTGAGGCGTAACATTGGACGCTGAGCTGTCTGTTTCAAACTGAGTAACACTCACCACTGTCGCAGCTTGCGGCGGCATTCGTCGACTAACAATCTGTTGCAAATTCAAACTAATCGCTGCACCTGCCAGCAGTGGATCACGGCAGGTTTCAGGCTGTGAAGCATGACCTCCAATTCCCTCAAGTTGAATTTCAAAAGCACCGTTACCCGACATGACCGCGCCATCGGGACAAACCGCAGTACCAAATTCCATTGCTGGCCAATTGTGCCAGCCGTAAACTTCATCGACTCCCTCCAAAGCACCGTCTTCAATCATTTTCAAGGCACCATGGCCACCTTCTTCTGCCGGTTGAAAAAGAAGCGTAACGGAGTTTGTAAGCTGTGATTCATTCTGTTTAAGCCATAATGCTGTACCAAGCAAAGCGGCCATATGTCCGTCATGGCCGCATGCATGCATTTTCCCTTCAACAGTGGAAGCGAACTCTACCTCTGATGTTTCCTCAATTGGAAGCGCATCCATATCTGCACGAAGCGCAATATTCTTCCCACCTTCTTGTTTCATATTGGGCGCAATGACACCAACTGTTCCAAACGTTGCACAAGCTCGCCATTCAATACCCCAGTCGGTTAAGACCTGACGAATACGCTCTGCGGTATTTTCTTCTTGCCAAGTCAACTCAGGGTGCTGATGAAACCAATGACGCATCTGGGTTGCAACTTTTATTATTTCCTGCCACTGCATAACTCTTCCTTAAACGATTGCTTTTCCAATACTTGCCATTGTAAAGCCTTTCTCTAAATTGAAGAACGCCATCTCAATTCAATAAACCTAAATATTAAACGAACAAAACGAATAAAACGCTTGATACATCCAGAAAAACCTTTATAATTCGCTCAAAAATAGATTAAATACTTATAAATCGAACAAAACGATTTAATTTTAAGAAAGACTTCCTTTGAGTCTGCTAGAATCTCATCAAATTACTTTGAAGCGAGTTTCTCATGAACCCTACTCATCAAAACGAGTACGTCAGCACTCAAAAAGCTTGTGAAATTCTTGGGGTTTCGAAAACCATTGTTAAACGCCTTGCGGATAGTGGTGAACTCGAAACTTGGAAAACGCCGGGGGGGCACCGTCGAATTCGTTTGGATTCGATTAAGAAAACGTTGGAAGAAAAACATGGTGTCGAAGAACATCTCTCTTCCAAAAACGCCAAACTGAGCTCTGCGCAGAAAAAAGCGGTATCAGTAATGGTGATTGATGACGATCCCGTCATCCAACAGCTGTTTATCAGCTATGAAAAAAACTTTGGGATTCCTATGCACTTGACTCAAGCATTCAATGGATACGAAGGGTTGATTAAGGCCGGAGAAAAATCGCTGTCGATTATTTTTGTCGACATCAATATGCCTTATATGAATGGCTATGAAGCAATACACGCTTTACGCCGTTTCAAAAATTTAGAGCAAGCGACACTGATAGCAATAACGGCTGAACCGATTCAAAGTATTGATCGAAATCAATTGCCTGATGACATTGTGTTACTTGATAAACCACTAAATCCTGATGTGATTAAAAAGTTTATAGATTACGAGTTTCAATTGATAAACCAGAAAAATGGTGCATAACCTACTCTAAATAGAGTGGGAGCTTGCCAGTCGAAATTCATGGTTCTGACTTTTTAAGCACACAACTTACGAATAAACAGTCATGACTCACCTTTCGACAAAAAGTTTTATGCAATCTGCTGCGCTAATCATGCTCATCTATAGCGCGCTTTTCGTAGTTTTACTCTTTATTACTCAAAACTTTAAACAACAAAATAATGTATTTAACATTTCACAACTACACTTCGAAAGCAAAGCCTCAGAACGGTTAGAAACCATCTACCGTTTTTTTAACGGTTTTAAGCCGACTTTAAAAAGCATTGAATCTAATTCTCTATTCCAAAACTACATTGTTAAGGGAACAGATAAAGCGGCTGTAACCGAAACATTTTTATCAATACAGAAATCATTAAATTGTGTCTCCCGAATTAGCTTTATTGATGCATCAGGCAACGAGCAAATCTCAGTCGTTGGGCCTGCAACTCGATACACACCCAAATTACTCAACCACTCCTATTCTATTCCTAAGTCAGAAATGAGGAACCTTGCAGACCAACCTTTTTTTCAAGAGTTCATCAAATTACCCTCAGGCGAAATTGGTATCTATAAAATAGAGAACTCGCAAGCCCCTACGAAAGGAAAAGCATCCAAACCTCCAATGACTCGGTACGGCATGCCGGTCTACTCACAACAAAAATTAAAAGGCATTTTAATCATTGATGTCTGTCTAAAAGACTTCTTAAACTTGTTTTCAAAGACGACGCTTTATCATATTTATTTAATGAATAATAAAGGTACGTTTATTCTTCACCCAGAGAACCTGCATTCTTTGAGCAAGAGTCCTAACCACCCTCTCAATGTGACCGATGTATTCGAAGAGGATATCGCCAATCAAATTCTTAAAAGCCAACAATACTTTGACAATGCAATCTATTCCCAAGCCTTTCATATCAACGATAATCAACAAGATCAATACTATTTGCTATTAAAGGCTAAGTACTCAAATGCAAGCAATTTCAGTCTTCAGTCTTACGAAGCGGTTGCGATTAGTCTGGTTTTAGCCTTATTGCTCACTCTGCCCGTCGCTTACCGCCTTACTCGTTCACAACAAACGGTCATCGAAAAATTAGACCAGTTTGCACATGTCGATCAACTGACACAACTACCTAATAAAAACAGTTTGCTTGAAGACCTTCAACACCATCAGCAAGCCGATATCATTTTGATCTCAATTGATCACTTTTTTGAACTCACCAAAGTTTACGGCTACAGCAAGATCGACGAACTAATAAAATGTTTTGCGATGCATTTGAACAATTACTGTGCCCCAAACCATTGTCATAGCTACCACATAGGCAGTGAGCAGTTTGTATTATTATTTGAATCAAAAACAGAAGTAGATGTCAGTGAAACGCTCAACTCAATAAAAATGATTCTAGAGTCAAAGCCTCTACTTGCCTCAAAGCATACTGAGCTCGATATTACACTCTCCATGGGCATTGCGCATTTTGATCATAAACACAACACCCCACTAGATACTCTGCTAGATGCTGAACGATCGCTTTTTGACGCACGAAAAATGCAATATGCATTTCTACCACCAGATAACAACTCATTATTAACCGAACAAAATGACCAGAAAAACATATGGTTGCTACAGCAAATCCGTTTAGCGGTAAAAGATAGTTCTGTAGAAGTGCATTATCAGCCGATGCAAAACGCACAAACCGGAGAGGTTTATAAATTTGAAGCATTAATGCGTCTTCGTGACGATCAAGGGAAACTGCTAATGCCATCAGAATTTATGGCATTCGCAAAAGCGACTCAATATTATCCACAACTCAGTCAACAGTTGATTTGTAAGACGATTGAAACTCTGTCACGTTTGCCAAAGTCCGTAAATATCTCAATCAACCTCTCTGCTATTGATATCAAACATCCAGAGGTGATGAATACCTTAATTGCAGAAGCAACCAATAAACAAGTGATCCAACAATTGGTACTTGAAGTTGTGGAATCAGAAGATTTAGGAGACCTTCAAGAAATACTACAAATCGCTAAGACGCTTCACAATCTTGGCTTCCAACTTGCCATTGATGATTTTGGTTCTGGTTACGCCAACTTCCAAAATATTATTCAGCTAGCCCCTTATTTCAGTTTTTTAAAACTGGATGGAACCATTGTCACACCTTGTTTGCATGACACACACTACCATCAACTCATTCAATCTATTATAAAAATGGCAAAAACTTTACAGCTAAAAACTATTGCCGAATTTGTTGAAAATGAAGCCATTCAAGATGAGTTAACGAAATTGGGAATTGATTACCATCAGGGCTACCATATTGGCAAACCCAATGCATTGATTAAAAGCACTCATGACATCTAGATAATTAAAATATGCTACCGGCCGGTAACATATTTTAATGTCATTGGAACTCTGGCAAGTGGAATCCAGTTATTTCTGAGCCTTTATCCATGCTTGCAAAGCTTCAGCATTATCAAAATACTCAACCGATTCAACATATAAGTTATTCAGTTTCATTGCAGTCACATGGTCTTCTTTTTTCGGCCAACCTTGCAACTGTGTTTCATCATTCACGACCGCCATGCGGAAGCTGTAATCTTGCATTTTCGGAATCGCGAATAATTTGGTAATGAATCCAGGCATAGCGGAGACATCGGCAATGTAAAGTCCACCAACGGCTTCTACATCGGTAATTTCCAAGGCTTCAAGCGATTCTTTTACCGCTTTACCAGCCGCTTTTTCACTGGATAACAGCACCCATTTGGTTTGTGGGGTTAGCTCAATCGTTTGCTCATTGGCGTCTTGAAACTGAGTCGCAGGTAAAGTTTGTATTTGTGCTTGTACCGCAAAAGCACTCAAACCCAGTGCGACGCCTAAAAATAAAGAACGTAATTTCATAAATACTCCAACCTTTCTAACTTGAAAACTCGCTAAGACACAGCGAAAAAGATTTTTGTCGAGAAACGTAGCGGAGTTTACTCTCAGTAAATGAACAACGTCTCGCAGAAAAAAGTCTTTTGCAGCCTACACGAGTAGAGTTTGTCTATACAAAAAAACCACAGCCTTATTGAAGACTGTGGTTTTTAATCTGCTCACAAATCCATTTGTGATAACTTTTCTAAAGCATCCAAATCGCTAATTACAGAGATTTTGTGCAGAAGTAGAAGTCTTTACACTCATACTCGCCAGATTCCATACGAGCTTTGGCTTCTTCAGCCGTCGCAGCTGGAGGAACGATGACCTTGTCACCTTTGCGCCAGTTTTCAGGCGTTGCACAAGCATTCGCATCAGAAGTTTGCATCGCTTCTACCAAACGAACAAACTCATCAATTTGACGACCGTTTGACATTGGGTAGTAAACCATTGCACGTAGAATACCTTCTGGGTCAATAATGAACGTTGCACGAACGGCTGAAGTATCTGCTGCACCAGGGTGAACCATACCGTATGCTGTTGCAACTTTCATATCAAGGTCAGCAATAATTGGGAATTCGATTTCAACACCGAAGTTTTGCTTAATGTTTAGTTCCCAAGCAATGTGAGAGTGGTGAGAATCAATTGAAAGACCTAAAAGTTCACAATTCATTGCATCAAAATCCGCTTTACGGTTTTGGAAACCAATGAATTCAGTTGTACAAACTGGAGTGAAATCCGCTGGGTGAGAGAAAAGCACTAACCACTTCCCTTTGTAATCTTCTAGTGTTTTACGACCGTGAGTAGTCACTGCGTCGAACGCTGGAGCTGGTGCATTTAATTGTGGTAGACCTGTGTTTGTCGTAACTTCCATTTATTTTCTCCTAAGAAAGATGATGGGATAAATCAAACTTCAATTGTGACTAAGCTCGCTAGTCATTGAATTAATTAAGTAATGCATAGAATAACCAAATAGCCAACTATCGTCTAATTGAACTTTTACAAGACAGTAATAGCAATTTTCTATCACACTTAAAAAATCAAAAGTTTATAACTATTTAAAAACCCTGTTTATTTACCGGCCGGTAAATTATTCGCTGGCGTGCTTGCTTAACAGTGCTTTGGAAACTTGTGGATGGACAAACTCTGAAATATCCCCCCCCAAAGCCGAAATTTCTCGAACTAAAGAGGACGAAATAAACGAATACTGTTCGGCCGGTGTCATAAACATGGTTTCCACTTCAGGCGCCAGTTTGCGATTCATCGACGCTAGTTGAAACTCATACTCAAAATCCGAGACCGCACGCAAACCACGCAACAACACGTTGCCCTTCACTTCACGTACAAAATCTACCAACAAGCCATCAAAGCCGACCACAACCACATTCGGCATATGTGCCACGACAGTACTAGCTAATGCTACTCTCTCTTCCAGAGAAAACAAAGAAGTTTTATTACGATTATTTGCCACTGCAATAATTAATTTATCGTAGAACCGCGCAGCACGTTCAATCAAATCAAAATGCCCACACGTAATCGGGTCAAAAGTTCCTGGGTAAACCGCAGTAATCGACATTTTTTCTCCTACTTAATCTTCTCTTCTTTTGAAAAACAATGACAAATTGTCACCGGCCGGTAAAAAACTAATCACTCGCTTTACAAACAAAATATCCATAGCGCACTTGCGAGGTGGTTTTCTCTTTTTGAATTTCCCAACCGGCCGGTAAACTAGGTAACTCTTGAGATTTTTCTTGTTCTAAATACAAAATACTCTTCGAATCCACATAGCCATTTTCAAACAGTTTTTGCAAAATTGAGGGCAAAAAATCTTTATGAAATGGAGGATCTAAAAAAACCAGATCAAATGCTTTAGCTATCGGCTGCTCAAGCCAATCAAGCGCATCAGCTTGGAGCATATTTACTCGTTCACCAGACACATTTAAAGTGTGTAAATTTTGCTCTAGCTGGCTGGCAACCTTCGGTGAAAACTCCACAAACTGCACAAAAGCAGCTCCTCTTGATAAAGCTTCGAGTCCCAAAGCCCCCGTGCCTGCAAACAAATCTAAACAGCGTGCGCCGGGGACATCGAATTGAAACCAGTTGAAAATCGTTTCTCGTACACGATCTGATGTCGGACGCAAGCCTTCAGACACCAGTACTGGCAATTTCCGGCCGCGCCAATCGCCACCAATCACCCTTACCTGTCCCTGAGATGAGTGAACACCCAAAACATTTTTAGTCGACCGTTTACTTTTCGATTGAGAAACCTGTTTGCTGTTGCGAGTATTCTGCCGGTTTTTTTTTCGATTCATAATCATTTAACTTATTAATTTCAAAGAGCTTATTACGACAATCGTAAAAGCATACTATTAACCTTAGCGACTCAATTTACTGCGTTTTAAGTCAGTAGCTGTCGAAAATTCTAACTCGATTCGGTATCAACTTAAAAACTCCACCGTTCAGCGGCGCCGAACCTGTTTAAGCGATTTCGAACCTAAACACCACTCTTGATTCCAGTGAATTTCTCTAAATTAAGTTTTACACCAACAAAAATTGTGTGATATTTTGTCTTAAGCTTTTAAACCCGAGATAGATTGTGACGCACTTTAACTCAGAACTTGAAAAACTCGCTCAACTTGAGACGGAAATTAAATCCAGTCAAATTCAGATAGTGTTACACAACGCAGTTCAAAGTGCTTTCGGAAATATTTTTGTTGGCCTTGTTTTTGCGCTCTTCTACACACACTATACCAACCAGTCCGTTAATATTTGGCTCTACACTTGGCTAGCAGCAATGATTGGTGTTTCCGTCACACGCTGGTTACACAGCGAACATTTACAATCCAAGTTTAGTGATCTCAAATCTGAACACGATGTGGATATAGAAACACAAACCGCTTTCCAGACACAACACAAGGCGCACCAATACCTGATTGATTCGTCTTCAAAACATTATTTGCTCATTCTGTTGACTGCTGGCCTGTGGGGTTTTGCCAGCGTTGCTTTCTTTTCAGAACATCCCATAGGGCAAACCGTTTTGATGGTCTCTATCGCAGGAATTGCTGCGGGAAGTCTCTCATCACTTTCTTCTATTAAAGAACTCTTATTCACCTTTATCGCCTTAATTCTAATTCCTTTAGAATTCCAGCTCTTTTTCTCTCATGGCGAACAGAGTCTAGCGTTTGCCATTATGTTACTGTTATTCATGGCATTTATTATTAAAACCGGATTGCAACAACATCAATTAATTCTCGAAACGCTCACGACAAACTTTGAAAATAACCAATTAATTACCGAACTGACCATTGCCAAAAACGTCGCAGAAGAAGCAGTCACCGTAAAATCGAATTTTCTGGCTACGATTTCACATGAACTACGAACACCTTTGAATGCCATTCTTGGCTTTACCAATATCCTCAAACAAAAAGAAACTGATCCACAAAAATTGTATTTTCATGAAGTCGTTGATGAATCAGGTCATCATTTGTTGAGCATTATTAATGATATTCTTGACTTAAGCAGAATTGAAAACCATCAAATCCAAACACAGCAGCAAACGTGTGATATTACTGAAGTCATCAAATCTGTACTGGATAAACACCGTAAACAATACGAACAAAAATCTATTGAGGTGTTGGTGCACAAAAACACTTCTATCCCATCAAATTTAGAATTGGATGTTGCACATTGGAAGCAGATTCTCAATAATTTGCTGTCAAATGCCCTAAAATTTTCTCACCAAAATACCAAAGTACGAATCGAATTGGAGTATATCCCAAGCACCCAAATGCTCGTCACACACGTAGTAGACCAAGGAATAGGGATTTCTAACGACCAACAAAAAAAGATTTTTGATGCTTTCACGCAAGCTGATTCAAGTTCTACTCGCCAATACGGTGGCTTGGGTCTAGGGTTAACAATTTGTCATCACCTAACTCGCTTACTTGGCGGCCACTTCTCTCTCCAGAGCCAAATCGGTCAAGGTAGCACTTTTACCTTTGATGTTCAGGCCAACGCAACTTCTGATGCACCAGAACCAGAGAAAAAACCACTTCCAAATTCAAAAATATCAGGCCACGTTCTCATCGTAGAAGACAATCTTACTAATCAACTACTTATGAAAAGTCTGATCGGTAAATTAGGCTTAACATTTGATATTGCTAATGACGGTATTGAAGCTGTCGAATATTTTGAGAACAACCACTACGATGCCATTTTAATGGATGAGAATATGCCTCGCTTGAGCGGAACTGGAGCAACCGAACAAATTCGGCAGATTGAAGCGCAAAAGTTTCTGAAACGAACGCCTGTCATTGCCGTCACCGCAAACGCCAGCGACTTGGACCGAGAACGTTTCTTCAAAGCCGATATGGATGATTTTATTGCCAAGCCTATCAATATTCCTAAATTATGTGAATCCCTTCGTGGCTTTTTAACTCCAAGTGAAGAACTTACAAACAGTAAGTCTTAAACACTCACAGCTGCACCACAAAACTCAGATTAAAATACACCACCAATTTTATTTACTGAAATCAAACGCCCCTCATCCTTACATCTATTATTGCCTGCAAGCTCGACCTCAGATTTTGTCACTTGGGTGTCAAAAGAGTTTCATGCTTCTTTCACCTAAGTTTTCAACGAATTATTGATAATCGCTAGAAATAATAAGTCAAAAACCAGAGCGTGAAAAATGATTCATATTCAAAATGCAATTGATGAAAAGTGGCCTAACCTAAAAAACAAGCCAATTTACCCGCTACTCATCAAGCTGCTTAAATCGCTCATGCATGAAAATGAAATTAACGAATTTATGCTCACACATCAACATCTGAATGGCTTTGCGTTTTTAGACCAAGTTCTCGAACATTTTGATTTCAGTTATCAGGTCAATTACAAGCAATTGCAATCCATTCCAGCAGAAGGCCGAGTAATTATCGTAGCAAACCACCCGATTGGCTCACTTGATGGACTGGCATTATTAAAACTCGTTCGCTCAGTACGCCCTGATGTCAAAATCGTTGCCAATGATTTACTGTCCAAGATTACCCCTTTGCAAGAAGTATTTTTGTCGGTCGACAATATGGGAGAGAAAGGCTATAAAAGCCAACTTAAGGCAATGCTTAGTGCCTTGCAGTCTGAAGAAGCCGTGATTATTTTCCCAGCCGGTGAAGTTTCACGAATCCGCCCAAATGGCGTTCGTGATGGCAAATGGAAAGCAGGGTTCTTAAAACTTGCTGAAAAATCCAATGCACCGATTTTACCCATCCTGATTGATGCGAAAAACTCTCAGATGTTTTATGCCCTTTCCATGCTATACAAACCGCTTGGCACCTTAATGCTGGTGCAAGAGATGTTTAATAAAAAAGCCCAGCAAATCGAGTTTCATATTGGCAAGCCAATTCCACAAAGTGCGATTGCTACTTGGCCAACGAAGGGCAAAACCCTAGCGAACCAATTTCGAAAATATCTCTATCGTTTAGCCAAACCGAAAAAACTGGCCAAAAAACCCTTTATTGCAACACTTGAAACCATTGCACACCCTGTCGAGCGAAAAGCCCTAAAGAATGCCATTCAACTGGGTCAAAAGCTTGGTGAAACTTCAGATGGGAAAATGATTTATCTATTTGACTATGATGCCCAATCGCCGGTCATGCAAGAAATTGGCCGTCTGCGCGAATTCACATTTCGCAGTGTGGAAGAAGGTACTGGAAAGCGCTTAGATTTAGACGCATTTGATGTGTTCTATCAACATTTAGTGCTTTGGGATGCACAGGATTGGGAAATCGTTGGTGCTTATCGTTTAGGTAACTGTGCAAAAATTTTACAACAACATACCCCACCTATCTCCACCGAAGAATCTTTACCGGCCGGTAGTCTTTCTTCCAATCAAGCCTTACCGTTCTACAGTGCAACACTGTTTGAGTTTCAAGAAGAGCTCCTAAAATATCTTCCAAACTCCATTGAACTCGGTCGCAGCTTTGTGCAACCCAAATATTGGGGCAAACGCAGCTTGGACTATTTATGGTACGGTATTGGCGCTTATCTAAAACAACACCCAGAAATTCACTATTTATTCGGTCCTGTCACTCTAAGCAACGCTTATCCCGTCATGGCAAAAGAGATGATTGCCAGCTTTTATTTAAAACAATTTGGTGACTACCAATCTTTGGTCAAAGCAACACGTCCATTCGATATATCAGCGAACACACATGAAATTGCAGATGCAGAATTTATTCAGGATTACAAAGAAAGTTACAAAAAGCTGAATGCCCTACTCAACTTGCAAGGCGTAAAAGTACCCACTTTATTTAAGCAGTATTCAGAATTGTGTGAAGACAAAGGTTGCCGTTTTATTGATTTTAATATCGACCCTGACTTTTCCGATTGCATTGATGCCTTTATTTTTGTTGAACTCGACAAAATCAAAGCGAAAAAACGCGAACGCTACATGGGAGAAATTTCGGTCGGTGTAGCGTAAAGAACCGTGATATGTAACTGTATTAATTCTCTGCTAAATTCACTTTCAAAAGTCGCAGAGAATTTGTTCAGCTCTACCAATAGTGCACAACTATTCTGGTTCTCCCACCATAACCGTTAGCATTTTTTCAGGTTGAATATGCTTGCGCCAAGCTTTCAAGACCTGTTCCTTGGTAACCTTTTCAACTTGTTTCGGGAACCATTCCAAATAATCCAACGGCAAATCGTAAAAACCAATCATCGAAATATAACCGATGATTTTCCCATTGGAATCAAAACGAAGCGGCCATCCACCAATAATGTTTTCTTTAATGGCCGCAAAACGCTCATTGTCAAAATCTTTTAAAAAGTTTTCCAGGGTCTCTTCAACTACTTTTCTCGCCTCAAAAGCACGAGCATTCTGCGTGGATAGCCCGATAATAAACGGGCCATTTTGTTTCATTGGTGCAAAGTAACTGTAAACACTGTACACCAAACCTCGTTTTTCACGCACTTCTTCCATTAAATAAGATCCGAAACCACTGCCACCAAACAATTGATTTCCAACAAACAGTGGAATGTAGTCTTCATTGCCACGTTCAATTCCTAGTTGCGCCAAATGATAATACGTTTGTGTCGACTTAAAATCTTTCTTTGCAAGAACCGGTTTGGATAACCCTTTAGGTTTTGGAATTGGTTGCAGTACCTTATTCGACTTTGGCAAAGCAGCACTTAACTGCTCTGCAATCTGCTGCGCCTGCGATTTGGAAATTTTACCGACAATCGCAATCACTGCATTTTTCGCGTTGTAGTGATCTTGATAAAACTGCTTAAGCTGCGCAACGTTGAGTGCTTGCAAGGATTCAGGTTTGCCGACCGTAGGATGTGCGTATGGATGATCACCATAAAGCGCCTCCCACAATAGATCGGAAGCCATACTTTGCGGCTTAACGGCCTTCTGTTTTAAAGAGGTTAAGAGGCGCTGACGCTCGCGTTCAAAAATTTTCGCATCAAACTTTGGCTTAGCGAGGACTTCCATCAGAGTGCTAACCGCTTTTTGCTGAATTTCTGGTCGAGTCAAAGTTCGTAAACTGACCGTAGCGCTGTCTCGATTAGCAGAAACAGAAAACTGTGCACCAAGTGCGTTGAAGGCTTCAGCAAGCTGGTCTTCATTCATGGTTTGAGTTTCAGTTCCCAATAAATCACTGGTAAAACTCGCCAGCCCCAAAGCCGTTCCATCACGTGCAGACCCAGCTTCAAAGGTCATTTGAATATCTAGAATCGGTAGTTGCTGCGACTCTACGAACATCACTTTTGCACCTGCTTTGGTCTGCCAAGATTCGATATTCAAACCAGCAAACGCTGAACTGGAAAACAAAAAAACTGCCACAAACGAAACATGACCGATAAATGGCGCAAAGGTTTTTTTAAGTAAACTCATTTACAGCGCTCCTTTATCAGAATTGTTTTCATCAAGCAGAGCAACCTTACCGGCCGGTGGGCTTTCAGTCTTCGGAAATAAAACGGCTACCGTTTGCTTGTCACGATGCAGGTATTTTTTTGCCACCGCTTGGACTTGTTCAGGGGTGACCTTTCTTAAATTTTCCACCCAGTTGTCCAATAAATCCGCAGGCAAACCGACACTTAACAATGATCCAAGAACCGTCGCTTGTGATTGAATTGAATCCTGATGATAGATATATTGCGCCTCACTTTGCGCCAAAACTCGCTCTAACTCTAGCTTGGTAACGGGTTGCTGTTTCAACTTCTCAATTTCGGCCCAAATCGCTTCTTCAACATCTTTCGGGGATTTACCTTCTGCTGCCGTAGCAGAAAATGTAAACAAGGTGGTTAAACGATCCGTACCGTCATAACCTGCGCCTGCACCCACAACAACGTTGGCTTTTCGAACTAGGTTCTTAGCAATACGTGACGAATCATCACCATCCAAAATAGAGGCCAAGACACTCAATGCATAGACTTCTTGTTTTTCAGTATCCGTTTTGGCTGTCACCAAGGTTGGCGTATGGAAGCCCATGTAAACTTTAGTTAATTCAGTTTTCGCTTTTAAGGTGATCCGACGTTCGCCTTCTTGAGCAATCTCTATTTGAGGCTTTGGTGGAGTAATGGCTTCGGGCTCATAAACACCATAATATTGTTTGGCCAACTCATACACTTTGTCGGGTTGCACATCTCCAACCACAACTAAAATCGCATTATTGGGTGCATACCATTTTTGATACCAAGCACGAGCATCCTCTGCCTTCCAGTTTTCGACATCACTCATCCAACCAATAATAGGATGATGTGCTGGCGAGTTCATAAAAGCGGTCGCCTTGAATTGTTCATAAAGCTTACTACCGGGCTTATCTTCCACTCGCCAGCGTCGCTCTTCTGCAACAACATCCCGCTCCTTATAAAACTCCTCATCAGAGACTACGACGTTGCGCATACGGTCAGCTTCCAACTCCATCACACGCTCAAGGTGCTGTTTACCAACGACTTGGTAGTACGCCGTATAATCGGTTGAAGTGAAGGCATTTTCCTTCCCCCCCAAACGAGCAACAATTTTTGAGAACTCTCCAGGCTCATGGGTTTCAGTGCCTTTGAACATCATGTGTTCAAGCATGTGAGAAATTCCTGTATTGCCATTTTGTTCAAAATTCGAACCGATTTTATACCAGACCTGATGCACTACAACCGGTGAGCGATGATCTTGCTTTACCACCACTTGCATGCCATTATCCAATTGGTATTGTGTGACAACTGTTTCGGCGATGTGCTGACCAGTTTTTTGTGATGCCGTCCCCGAATGAGCCATTTGCCACGGCAAACAAACCGCCGCACACATCAACGCTACCTTTGCGATCATATTGGACTCCTAATTTCTTTTATATTGGTTTGATACTTCAAAACTTTCGATGAATTCTATTTTCTACCGGCCGGTTAATTCCGATTAAATTGCTTTATAATAACCGGCATTAATTTTTTCAATATCTGTCGTGTATTGTCATTATTGTGAATTCAATACACCACAGTATTAATAAAGACTGGAATAGGATAACGGAATGTTTGGTTTTTTTCGCCGAAATAAGAAGCAAGATGAAGCAACACAAGCAGAACAGCAAGAGTCACAAGAGCTAAATGAAGCGGTAACCGAAGCACCAACGTCTGCCCCGACTGAAACCGTTACCAAAGCCCCAACACCTCCTCCGACTGAAACCGTTACTGAAGCGCCAACACCTGCGCCGACTGAAACCGTTACCGAAGCCCCAACACCTGCGCCGACTGAAACCGTTACCGAAGCGCCAACACCAGCCCCAACTGAAACCGTTACTGAAGCGCCAACACCTGCGCGGACTCAAATCGTTCCCGAAGAAGAACCAAAGAAAAAAGGCTTTTTCGCTCGTTTAAAAGAAGGCCTAAGTAAGACTCGTAAAACTTTTACCGACAGCCTTGCAAACCTAGTGCTTGGTAAAAAAGAAATCGATGACGAGTTACTCGAAGATTTAGAAATGATTCTTTTAACTGCGGATGTGGGGATTGATGCAACCGACCGCATTATTCAAAACCTGACCGATCAAGTTTCTCGCAAAGAATTAAGCGACCCTCAAACATTAATTGCCTCCCTTAAAGTACAATTAAATCAAATTCTGGAGCCAATCAATCGCCCATTGGAAATTGACGAATTCCTAAAAACGACTGGTGGCCCGTACGTGATTCTTATGGTTGGCATTAATGGCGTCGGAAAAACCACAACAATTGGTAAACTCGCCAAAAAATTCCAGAATGAAGGAAAGTCAATCATGCTAGCCGCGGGTGATACTTTCCGTGCAGCAGCGGTCGAACAATTAGAAACTTGGGGCGAACGCAACAATGTTCCAGTGATCGCTCAAAAAACCGGAGCGGATTCTGCTGCGGTAATCTTCGATGCAATGCAATCTGCCAAAGCGAAAAACATCGATGTTTTAATCGCTGACACAGCCGGCCGACTGCATACACAATCGAATTTAATGGAAGAATTGAAAAAAGTGAAGCGCGTGATTGCAAAAGTGGATGACACAGCACCGCATGAAGTGATGCTTGTCATTGATGCAGGAACGGGGCAAAACGCATTGAACCAAACCAAGCAGTTCCATGAAGCCGTTGGCGTCTCAGGAATAACCCTAACCAAACTTGATGGTACCGCGAAAGGCGGCATTGTATATGCATTAGCGGAACAGACACAGGTTCCGATTCGTTATATTGGTATTGGTGAGCAAATTGATGATTTGCGCCCATTCAACAGTGAGGACTTTACCAATGCCCTTTTCACTCAAAATGAGACGGCTTCCAAAACATAGCCGGCCGGTAAAGATGTATGCGATTGCCTGAAATTGAAAATCCGCATTATCAACACGCTTTCAAGCGTGGCTACCGTCACGCGTTGAACGGTAAAGCTGTGTTTGATATGCCAACAGATTTTCGTCAAGATCAAAAAATGCGACACTATTTTGAAATGGGTTGGCAGCAGGCAAATGACCATTTAGCAATCCAACAAAAAGCTCAAGGCAAACCGAACTGGAAAAACCGAAGTATCTGGCTCGCCTTTATGGTGATTAGCGGACTTTTAACCGCCAAGCTAATGATTGATAGCTATCAACAAGAACGAGAAGAACTTCAAGCTAGAATATCCCCTCAGACAACCGACTTCTCCTCTGAAACACCAGCCAATACTCGAGATTTAAGACTGCTCAATGAAGAAGCCTATTCTGACCTGAAAAAAACAGCAAAAACCTTCGCGCAAACGCAAACGCTCAAGCTTCAACCAATCGTTGACAGTGAATTAATCATTGAAAAATTTGAACTCACAAGCTTGGCAAACGGCAAGAGCTATCCAGAAAGTAGCCTGATTCCTAAATTTGAACGACAACTAAAAGCGAATAGCCAAATCAAATCCCCTAACGAAGCAGAAATTTTAGTGCGCTGGATTTATGGCAATCAGTTGATTGACTCTCAAACTTTTGAGCTAGTGAAAGGCCTAAATCTTATACAAACTCAACAAGCAATGAGCAGTGCTCGACAAGGTAAATGGTTTATTGAATTTCTCACAAACAATCGCGTCATTCATCGACAGGAATTCAACTATGGTTTCAATGAAATCACTCATAAAAAAGTCCAAAATGAAAACTCTTAATCGACTAATTTTGATGGTTCTAACGGTTGGAATAGGGCTACTCAGTGGCTGTACCTCTAAACCACCGGGACAATCGTCTTTTTCTACAAAACATCCTCACAAAGCCTATTCAGAAGTGAGCCGTGAAAATTATGATAACTTATGTCTAATTTATCAACGACACCCTGACTGGAAGATTGCGGCTGAAACCTCTTATAAAAACTGGGGAACGCCAGCTTGGAGTCTACTGGCAATTATTCACCAAGAATCACGTTTTAAAGCGAATGCACGTCCGTCAGATACTTCTTCAGGTGCATTTGGTTATGCACAAGCCACAGATGCCGCTTGGTACGACTATCAGAAGCACACAAAAAATTGGGGCGCCAAACGGAATAATCTAATGCATGCCATGGATTTCATCGGATGGTACAACCATCAATCTTACAAACGTTTACGCATTTCCAAACACGACCCTTTTAAGCAATATTTGGCTTATCATGAGGGGCATACAGGTTATCAAAATCGAAGTTATTTAAACGAAAAATGGTTACCTGCGGTTGCGAAAAAAGTGGCCGTACGTGCTCGAATGTATGCAAAGCAAATTTCACAATGTCGTTAATCGATTAAAAATGCACCGGCCGGTATAAATTACAGGCATAAAAAAACCGGAAGGATTTTACAATCACTTCCGGTCTCATTAAAACGCGTTTGATTTAGCAGAGATCCTTACGCTTTGTACTTTTCAAATACGACTGATGCGTTCGTTCCACCAAAACCAAAACTATTACTCATAATTCGGTTCAGTCCAGCGTTATCAATACGTTCTGTCACAATCGGCATACCTTCACACTCAGGATCAAGCGTGTCGATATTAATGGACGGCGCAATGAAATCATTTTCTAACATCATCAAACTATAAATAAATTCATGAACACCAGCAGCACCTAGAGAATGGCCTGACATTGATTTTGTCGAACTGATTTTTGGAACCTTGTCACCAAAAACATTACGAATCGCAGCGGCTTCTTTGGTATCACCAACCGGTGTAGAAGTCCCATGAGGGTTAATATAGTCAATTGTTCCGTTAACTGTAGACAAAGCCATTTGCATGCAACGTTCTGCGCCTTCACCACTCGGAGCAACCATATCGTAACCATCAGAATTAGCACCATAGCCAGTGATTTCTGCATAGATTTTTGCACCACGGGCAAGAGCATGCTCCAACTCTTCAACAACAACCATTCCACCACCGCCGGCAATTACAAAACCGTCGCGGTCAGCATCGTAGGCACGAGAGGCCTTTTCAGGTGTGTCATTGTATTTCGTCGATAAAGCACCCATGGCATCGAATAAAACAGACATCGTCCAGTGAAGTTCTTCTCCCCCACCTGCGAAAACCACATCCTGCTTACCAAGCTGGATTTGTTCAACCGCAGTGCCAATACAATGAGCAGAAGTAGAACATGCGGAGCTAATGGAATAGTTAATACCTTTAATTTTAAAAGGTGTTGCCAAACAAGCGGATACAGTTGATCCCATAGTACGGGTCACCATATAAGGGCCAACGCGACGAACCCCTCTTTCTCTTGCAGTTTCCACAGCACCGGTTGAGTTCGAATTAGAACCACCACCAGAACCAGCAATCAAACCGGTACGAGGATTAGAAATTTGCTCATCAGTTAAACCTGAGTCTTCAATTGCCTGTTTCATTGCAATGTAAGAGTATGCGGCAGCATCACCCATAAAACGCAATTGCTTACGGTCAATGTGGTCTTTAAAGTCAAGGTTCTTAACGGCACCATGAACCTGTGAACGCAGGCCATTTTCGGCATATTCTGGCGCAGAAACAATACCAGACTGTCCATTTCGTAAAGACTCTGTCACTTCCTCTTTATTGTTCCCGATACTCGAAACAATTCCAACACCTGTAATGACAACTCTTTTCATAACTTAAAAACTTTCCGTATTGGTGAACAAGCCAACTTTTAAGTCAGCAGCACTGTAAATTTCACGACCATCAACAAATAGCTTGGCATCAGCCATACCCATGTATAGTTTGCGCTTAATGACACGCTTCATATCAATGACATATTCAACTTTTTTAGCAGTTGGTAAAACTTGACCATAGAATTTAACTTCACCAGAACCCAATGCACGACCACGGCCTGGGCCACCCGTCCAGCCAAGATAGAAACCGATCAACTGCCACATAGCATCTAGCCCTAAACATCCAGGCATAACAGGGTCTTCATTAAAGTGACATTCAAAGAACCACAAATCTTGAGTGATATCTAATTCTGCTTTAATTTGTCCTTTTCCATAAGCACCACCTTCTTCAGAGATGTGTGTAATTCGATCAAACATCAACATAGGTGGTAATGGTAATTGTGCATTACCTGGACCAAATAATTCGCCACGACCACAGGCCAACAGCTCTTCACGAGTATAACTAGATTGTTGTTCCATTCGGATTCCGATTTTTTTCAAATAAACTTTTGCATTATATCAGCTTGCATTCAATCAATACAATCCGAGCTTTAGATACAAAAAAAGCCTGTAACCCAAGAGTTACAAGCTTTTAGAAACTGGTGCCGACATCAAGACTTGAACTTGAAACCTACTGATTACAAATCAGTTGCACTACCAATTGTGCTATGTCGGCGACATGTCAAAATAGACATATAAAATGGTGCCGACATCAAGACTTGAACTTGAAACCTACTGATTACAAATCAGTTGCACTACCAATTGTGCTATGTCGGCATCTGGAGGCGTATTATAGGCAAAAATTTTAACCTGTCAAACGCTTTGCAAAAAAAAATTAAAAAATTTAAGATTTCACAGAGTCAACGATTCTTAGCATCCCTTTTAGAACTAAATCTTCTTCTAAAATCACATTGGAATCGATTAAATTCACAAAGGTTTTAGCATCACCTCCGGTTAAAAAGACTTTAAACTCAGTTTGCAGTTGAGCATTTAAATCTATAATAATTTGGTTGATAAATGCCGCTGTCATATATAAGGTGCCACCAAGAATTCCAGACTCTGTATTGGTGGCTAACAATGTTGACTGTGCATCGAATTCATCACTGGACT
The DNA here is from genome assembly GCF_004293625.1 of Thiomicrorhabdus indica. Classification (NCBI taxonomy): domain Bacteria; kingdom Pseudomonadati; phylum Pseudomonadota; class Gammaproteobacteria; order Thiotrichales; family Piscirickettsiaceae; genus Thiomicrorhabdus; species Thiomicrorhabdus indica. Next base: position 2,494,466 of record NZ_CP033040.1, read on the forward strand.
GATTAGGTTCCAAAAATAAATTCAAATCAGCTGTGTCTTTGGCCAATGCATTTCGAAGACTTGTTAATCCCGGAACAATAAAGCCGCCTAGATGCTTACCATCCCGAACCGCATCAACGGTAACAGCCGTACCAAAATCAATGACAATAAATGGAGAGGGGTTGCTTGTAGAGGTCAAAGACATTCCACCCTGCATAGCCATCCAACGATCAGAGCCTAGCAAGTGAAAGTCATCGTAACCACACTCTAAAGAGCAGCACGATTGTTGTGAACATAATTCAATAGGAAACAATTGCCATTTCGACTGGATAATATTCTTAATCGAATCTAGATTTTTTGCGTTGGCAACACAGCAATAATAAACTTGATCTACAGAACTCTCGAAATGGGCAAAGAAATGGCTTTCAGGATCTGCTAAAAAATCCGTCAGTAAAACACCACCATAAAATTGATAATCACTATTATCAACAACTGCCCATTTAATGCGCGAGTTGCCAATATCTAAAAATACTTTTTTCATAATCTAATTCGGTCTAATTGATACCGAGCCGGAACAATAGGTCTTTATGTTTCCACCTAGCTCTATTTCGACTTCTCCGCGCATGTTAACGCCTCGGTATACACCCTTAATTGGAGTGCCGCTATCATACACAATTACCGATTGGCCATCCTTGAATTTATCAAGTTTTTTGAAACTCTCCATAAAATACTGAAAGCCGTTGCTTTCAAAATTTTGAATATAGTCAAAGATGTTTTCCAATACAGAGATAAATACCAATTCTTCTGAACGCTTACATAACTGAATCGATGAAAAGGGATAATCTTTACCGGCCGGTAACCATTTAGTTTTTTGGTAAGAAATATTCATTCCAATACCAAACACCATCCAAGTTTTATTTTTTTCAATCTTTACGGATTCTATGAGAATACCAGCCACTTTACCATCGGTATTCCAGATATCATTGGGCCACTTTATCAGTAAACCCTGCTGAATTTGTTTGGATAAAGCCTCAATAACCGCTAAACCTATTACAGAACTTAAGCCAGCACAACGTTGAATAGGAAGCTGAATCGGCAAACAAAAGCTGAATGTCCAGGATTCATTATCGGATTCCCAAGCTCGTTGTTGTTGACCATAGCCTGCAGTTTGATGCTGTGTTATACAAACACTCCGTTCGGGTAGTTTTGCGTTGAATTTTGTTTTCAGAAACCGATTGGTCGAGTCAATTTCGTCCAATAAGTATGTCTTAAATTCTGGACATGAACGCGTAAGAAGGCGCTTTAAATCGTAAAATCGCATTGTGTGTCAGACACTTAATTTATATTGATTTTATTATATGTCCCGTCCTGAAATAAGTTGACACTTTTTTCAGGTAAAAAACGCTCGATGAACTTCATCGGGCGTTTTGTATTTTAACGCCAAGTGTGGACGTTGAGTATTGTAGATTTCAATCGACTCTTTCACCATTTGTCGAGCCTGATCAACATCCTTTGGCTTGGTTAATAAAAACTCATTCTTCAGAATCCCGTTCACTCTCTCCGCCAAAGCGTTTTGATAGCAATCATAACCATCCGTCATCGAACAGATAATGCCATGTTTTTCATGGAACACTTGATAAGGTTTTGAACAGTACTGAATCCCTCTATCCGAGTGATGAATGAGTGCCCCTTTTCCTAATCTATTTTTCACTGCGTTCTTTAATGCCTGAAGGACTGGTTGAGCATGCAAAGTGTCGTGCACATGGTAGCCAACGATCTTACGAGAACAGGCATCGGTGACTAAGCTGAGATAGGCCTGGCCGTGTTGTACTGGTAAATAGGTAATGTCTGCAACCCAGAGTTTCTCTGGCGCTTTGGCTAAACGCCTTTGCCCCTGCTCTTTGATGAGATTGGGGTGCTTATAAAACCGATGATGACTGTGCGTGGTTTTATGATAGGCTCGCTTATTAGGCACTAATAAACGCTGCCAACGTAACAAGTCAAACAACTTGTCTCGTCCAATCTTCAATCCTTCTTGGGCTTTAGCTAATAGCAAGTTGTGTAGCTTTCGGGTACCAATCCGCGGCTGGCTGATACGTATCGCTTGTACAAAATCCAGAATCATCCGGTATTGCTTTTCTTTGAGCCGCTGCCTTTGTAATCCTTGGTAGTAAGCCTGACGGCTTATCTGTAAGAATCGACAAGCATTGCTTATGTTGAGCCCTTGGATCTGTTTTTGATCGATAACTCGGCTAACCGCTTTTTTGTCAAGCTAACTCCAAAGTCCTCTTTCATGACTTTGACGACGCCTTCAAAGAATTGGGCTTTGAGTTTTTCTTCGGCGAGTTCTTGTTCAAGCTCTTTAATGCGCTGCTCTGGCGTCTTTTCAGCTTTAGTCGTCGGCATAATGATTCCTCGAAGATGTCGGTTAATGGCGTTGGCGTCAGACCAATTTAACTTACCATGCTTTCTAAGCCAAACTAAAACGGTAGATCGTCCTTGGATACCATAATGTGCTTGCGCTTGTTTATAAGTCATTTCGCCTTTTTCGACTTGGTCTACAACGGACAATTTAAAAGCGAGGGAATAATCGCGCTGTGTGCGCTTAGTGTTTGAAGACATTACTTTTTCCTTTTCGGTTCAGAAAAAGTGTCAATCTTATTTAGGACGGGTCAATATGCAAAAAAAAAGCTGCTTACCCAACGAAGGATAAGCAGCTTTTAGGATATAAGCTTGGCGATGACCTACTCTCACATGGGAACTCCCACACTACCATCGGCGCTAAGACGTTTCACTTCTGAGTTCGAGAAGGGATCAGGTGGTTCCATCTTGCTATTGTCACCAAGCAATTCGGTGTGCTGTGCTGGTTCACCTAGGTGTTCCAACACTGCAAATTTGGATAACGATTTTTTATGCTTTGTATTCGGTAATACTTAATTGCGCTTACTCAAGGTATTTGCGTCTTTGCTCTGACTTTGCTTTCACTCAAAGTTCACTTTGAGTTGTATAGTTAAGCCTCACGGGTAATTAGTACTGATTAGCTTCATACATTACTGCACTTCCACACTCAGCCTATCAACGTCGTAGTCTCCAACGGCCCTTCAGAAGACTTATAGTCTAGGGAGAACTTATCTTGATGCAGGTTTCCCGCTTAGATGCTTTCAGCGGTTATCCTTTCCGATCATAGCTACCCAGCAATGCCATTGGCATGACAACTGGAACACCAGCGGATCGTCCACTCCGGTCCTCTCGTACTAGGAGCAGCCCATCTCAATTCTCCAACGCCCACGGCAGATAGGGACCGAACTGTCTCACGACGTTCTAAACCCAGCTCGCGTACCACTTTAAATGGCGAACAGCCATACCCTTGGGACCGACTTCAGCCCCAGGATGTGATGAGCCGACATCGAGGTGCCAAACACCGCCGTCGATATGAACTCTTGGGCGGTATCAGCCTGTTATCCCCGGAGTACCTTTTATCCGTTGAGCGATGGCCCTTCCACACAGAACCACCGGATCACTAGAACCTACTTTCGTACCTGCTCGACGTGTCTGTCTCGCAGTCAATCACCCTTATACTCTTGCGCTCAATGCACGATGTCCGACCGTGCTGAGGGTAACTTCGCGCTCCTCCGTTACACTTTGGGAGGAGACCGCCCCAGTCAAACTACCCACCATACACTGTCCCTGACCAGGATTCACTGGTCGAGGTTAGAACCTCAACATTACCAGGGTGGTATTTCAAGGATGGCTCCACTGCAACTGGCGTCACAGTTTCAAAGCCTCCCACCTATCCTACACAAGTAAGGTCAAAGTCCAGTGCAAAGCTGTAGTAAAGGTTCACGGGGTCTTTCCGTCTAGCCGCGGGTACGCAGCATCTTAACTGCGAGTTCAATTTCGCTGAGTCTCGGGTGGAGACAGTGTGGCCATCATTACGCCATTCGTGCAGGTCGGAACTTACCCGACAAGGAATTTCGCTACCTTAGGACCGTTATAGTTACGGCCGCCGTTTACCGGGGCTTCGATCAAGAGCTTCGCATAAGCTAACCCCATCAATTAACCTTCCGGCACCGGGCAGGCGTCACACCGTATACGTCATCTTTCGATTTTGCACAGTGCTATGTTTTTAGTAAACAGTTGCAGCCACCTGGTCTCTGCGACCCTCAACAGCTATTCACCGTCGAGGGCATACCTTCTCCCGAAGTTACGGTATCATTTTGCCTAGTTCCTTCACCCGAGTTCTCTCAAGCGCCTTGGAATTCTCATCCTGACCACCTGTGTTGGTTTGGGGTACGATTCTTTATGACCTGAAGCTTAGAAGCTTTTCTTGGAAGCATGGCATCAACCACTTCGTCCAAAAGAGGACTCGTCGTCACGTTTCAGAATTAAGAGTCCGGATTTACCTAAACTCTCTTCCTAAGCGCTTAAACTTGCAACCATCAGCAAGCTGGCCTAGCCTTCTCCGTCCCTCCATCGCAGTCATAAAAAGTGCAGGAATATTAACCTGCTTCCCATCGATTACGCCTATCGGCCTCATCTTAGGGGTCGACTAACCCTACGTCGATTAGCGTTGCGTAGGAAACCTTGGTCTTTCGGCGAGGGAGCTTTTCACTCCCTTTATCGCTACTTATGTCAGCATTCGCACTTCTGATACCTCCAGGACACTTTACAATGCCCCTTCGCAGGCTTACAGAACGCTCCTCTACCATGCGTAAAAACGCATCCGCAGCTTCGGTATACTACTTAGCCCCGTTAAATCTTCGGCGCAGGCCGACTCGAACAGTGAGCTATTACGCTTTCTTTAAAGGGTGGCTGCTTCTAAGCCAACCTCCTGTCTGTCTGTGCCTTCCCACATCCTTTCCCACTGAGTAGTATTTAGGGACCTTAGCTGGCGGTCTGGGTTGTTTCCCTCTTGACTACGGACGTTAGCACCCGCAGTCTGTCTCCCATGATTGTACTTGCTGGTATTCGGAGTTTGCAATGGGCTGCTAACCCTTGACGGGCCGCTAGACCATAACAGTGCTCTACCCCCAGCAGTAAGACATGAGGCTCTACCTAAATAGATTTCGAGGAGAACCAGCTATCTCCGGGCTTGATTAGCCTTTCACTCCGATCCACAACTCATCCCCGCATTTTTCAACATACGTGGGTTCGGTCCTCCAGTACCTGTTACGGCACCTTCAACCTGGCCATGGATAGATCGCCCGGTTTCGGGTCTACGCCCTGCAACTATTCGCCCAGTTAAGACTCGGTTTCCCTACGGCTCCCCTATTCGGTTAACCTTGCTACAGAACGTAAGTCGCTGACCCATTATACAAAAGGTACGCAGTCACCCCTAAGGGCTCCCACTGCTTGTACGTACACGGTTTCAGGTTCTATTTCACTCCCCTCCAGGGGTTCTTTTCGCCTTTCCCTCACGGTACTGGTTCACTATCGGTCGGTAGAGAGTATTTAGCCTTGGAGGGTGGTCCCCCCATGTTCAGACAGAATTTCACGTGTTCCGTCCTACTCGATTTCACAATGAATACATTTTCGTATACGGGACTATCACCCTGTATCGTTAGACTTTCCAGACTATTCTACTAATGTAATCATTGCTTAAGGGCTGGTCCCATTTCGCTCGCCGCTACTTTGGAAATCTCGGTTGATTTCTTTTCCTCCGGGTACTTAGATGTTTCAGTTCTCCGGGTTAGCTTCCTGCAAGCAGGATATCCATAAAGGATGGGTTTTCCCATTCGGAAATCGACGGGTCATAGGGTATTTGCCACCTCACCGTCGCTTATCGCAGGCTATCACGTCCTTCATCGCCTTCTACCGCCTAGGCATCCACCGTGTACGCTTAGTCACTTAACTATACAACTCAAAATATACTCTGAGTGTATGCAACTAAAATCATTTACGCTGACACAAATACGCTTGAGTAATCTCAATTAAGTATTGCGTTACCTATTACTTGAAGTGTTTAAAACACTCCAGCAATGCGAGTTGATATTGAAGTTGTATCAACTCTTATTGATATGACAAGTCGGCGTCATATCAATCGTTATCCAATTTTTTAAAGAACTTCAGTTTCGAAAAACTTAGAAGCGGAATTATATCATCTGCTTCAAAATTTCAAAATAAAACTGTTAATAAATTTTCATTTAAAAACAACTTGTCATTTTTAAACAAAACCTATTAACAGGTTTACTTTAAAGTGGTGGGTCTGGGTGGATTTGAACCACCGACCTCACCCTTATCAGGGGTGCGCTCTAACCAACTGAGCTACAGACCCAATATATGAATATGTCTCAATGAAAGTTTAAAACTTAACTCAAACACATTCAGTAATTGGTGGAGCTATGCGGGATCGAACCGCAGACCTCCTGCGTGCAAAGCAGGCGCTCTCCCAGCTGAGCTATAGCCCCTAATAGTGTAATTCAGAAAGAATTTATGTGAAAACTAACTTAAGCTCGTAACGCTTTTATCTTAAAGGAGGTGATCCAGCCCCAGCTTCCGCTAGGGCTACCTTGTTACGACTTCACCCCAGTCATGAACCACAAAGTGGTAAGCGCCCTCCGAAGTTAGGCTACCTACTTCTTTTGCAATCCACTCCCATGGTGTGACGGGCGGTGTGTACAAGGCCCGGGAACGTATTCACCGCGACATTCTGATTCGCGATTACTAGCGATTCCGACTTCATGGAGTCGAGTTGCAGACTCCAATCCGGACTACGAGAGGTTTTTTGAGATTCGCGCACTATTGCTAGCTGGCTGCTCTTTGTACCCCCCATTGTAGCACGTGTGTAGCCCATCCCATAAGGGCCATGATGACTTGACGTCGTCCCCGCCTTCCTCCGGTTTATCACCGGCAGTCTCATTAGAGTTCTCAACTAAATGGTAGCAACTAATGATAAGGGTTGCGCTCGTTGCGGGACTTAACCCAACATCTCACGACACGAGCTGACGACAGCCATGCAGCACCTGTCACTGCGTTCCCGAAGGCACCAATCTATCTCTAGAAAGTTCGCAGGATGTCAAGGGATGGTAAGGTTCTTCGCGTTGCATCGAATTAAACCACATGCTCCACCGCTTGTGCGGGCCCCCGTCAATTCCTTTGAGTTTTAATCTTGCGACCGTACTCCCCAGGCGGTCAACTTATCGCGTTAGCTACGTTACGAAACATTTTAATATGCCCCACAACTAGTTGACATCGTTTACGGCGTGGACTACCGGGGTATCTAATCCCGTTCGCTACCCACGCTTTCGCACCTCAGCGTCAGTTTTAAGCCAGGAAGGCGCCTTCGCCACTGATGTTCCTCCTAATATCTACGCATTTCACTGCTACACTAGGAATTCCCCTTCCCTCTCTTAAACTCTAGATTGCCAGTATCGGATGCAGTTCCCAGGTTGAGCCCAGGGCTTTCACAACCGACTTAACAGTCCGCCTACGCGCGCTTTACGCCCAGTAATTCCGAATAACGCTTGCACCCTCTGTATTACCGCGGCTGCTGGCACAGAGTTAGCCGGTGCTTCTTCTAAAGGTAACGTCAAGCAATATCGATATTAGCGATACTACCTTCCTCCCAATTGAAAGTGCTTTACAACCCTCGGGCCTTCTTCACACACGCGGCATGGCTGCATCAAGGTTTCCCTCATTGTGCAATATTCCCCACTGCTGCCTCCCGTAGGAGTCTGGGCCGTGTCTCAGTCCCAGTGTGGCTGATCATCCTCTCAAACCAGCTAGAGATCGTCGCCTTGGTAAGCTTTTACCTTACCAACAAGCTAATCTCACTTAGGCTCATCCAATAGCGATAGCTTACAAGTAGAGGCCACCTTTACTCCGTAGAGCACATTCGGTATTAGCATGCGTTTCCACATGTTGTCCCCAACTATTGGGTAGATTCCTAAGCATTACTCACCCGTCCGCCACTCGACGCCTAGAGAGCAAGCTCTCTATCGTTTCCGTCCGACTTGCATGTGTTAGGCCTGCCGCCAGCGTTCATTCTGAGCCAGGATCAAACTCTTCAGTTTAATCTTGCTAGATATATTTAAATTCCGTCTCCGGATATAAACACTCGGAATTGACAAGTTTGCATGATAAATAAATAAATTTATTACCAGTTACATATTTGTCAGTTTTCGAGATTTTTTATGCGTACTCACTTAAGAAGTTTCCACATAAATTATCTCTGAATTACCATATTTTTAAAGAACTTATCCACAACTTAGTCACTGTTGATTTCAAACCGTGACTCGTTGGTAGGCCGCGTATTCTAGAGAAGCTAAAATCTTTTGTCAAATGTTTTTTCAAACTTTTTTCAAAAAATTTTCATCACATTCAAACCAGAATCGCGATGGTTAACTGCTTGCTTTTAAAATTCAACCAAGAAACAAAATCCTCAATCAAATCAAACAATTAACACCAAATTTTTTTCATCTCTGAGAAGGCTTTGTTTCCGCTGCCCCTCAAGACAGGTGCGTATTCTAGGGATTTCTAAAATGAACGCAAGTCTTTTTTTACAAAAAATTGAAAAAAGTTTAAATTAATTTCAACTCCATTACTTACCCACAAAAACATCCTCTTTATACAAACTTATCCACAGATTTATTCACAAAATACGCTTTAAACTCTTTTTATTCCCCTAACCAATCCGGACCGGCCGGTAAATGAATCTATTCATTAGACTTCCATAAACCAAAAAAACCCGTTTTGAATGTTTTCAAAACGGGTTTTCTTTACATATATGACAAAAACTAAACTTAGTTAACCGTTACTCGAGCAAACTTACGCTTACCAACTTGATAAACCGAAGTTGTACCGGCCGGTATAGTTTGACGAGAATCAGAAACTTTCTCACCATTAATTTTCACAGCGCCTTGTTTTGTCATTCGATGACCATCAGAAGTGGATCCAACCAAGCCCGCTTCTTTTAATAAATTCGCAAGTGGCATTTCACCTTCTAATGAAACTTCTGGCATTTCATCCGGAATAGCGTTTTTAGAAAATTTTGTCTCAAAGTCTTTTAATGCAGATTCTGCGGCTTCTTTATTATGGAAACGCTCAATCAATTCCATTGCCAACTTCACTTTGACATTACGAGGATTTTCTCCCTCGGCTACCGCTTGCTTTAACCCTTCAATGGTTTCTAGCGATTCAAATGACAATAACTCATAGTAACGCCACATCAATTCATCTGAAACAGACATAACCTTACCAAACATGTCATTGGGTTCATCTTTAATACCGATGTAGTTCCCTAGTGATTTTGACATTTTTTGCACGCCATCTAACCCTTCAAGAATTGGCATGGTCAAAGTGCACTGTGCAGGCTTACCATAATGCTGTTGTAGTGTACGCCCCATTAGCAAGTTAAACTTCTGATCCGTTCCACCTAATTCAATATCTGCCTCCATTGCAACTGAGTCATACCCCTGAACTAATGGGTATAAAAACTCATGAATCGCAATCGGGGTATTAGAAGCATAACGATCGCCAAAATCATTTCGCTCTAGCATTCGCGCTACTGTCGTAGTTCCAGCCAATTGAATCATATCTGCTGCGGAAAGCTTGGACATCCATTCCGAATTGAAAACCACTTTGGTTTTAGCTGGATCAAGAATCTTAAACACTTGCTCTTTATAAGTTTCAGCATTACGCAGTACATCTTCTTTAGATAAAGGCGGACGTGTAACACTTTTACCTGTCGGATCACCAATCATCGCGGTGAAATCACCAATTAGAAATAAAATTTCGTGACCCAAATCTTGAAATTGTTTTAACTTATTAATTAAGACAGTATGTCCCAAATGTAGATCTGGCGCTGTTGGATCAAACCCAGCCTTCACTTTTAAAGGCTTACCCGTCTCTAGTTTTTCGATTAATTCTTTTTCGACTAGAATTTCTTCTGCACCACGTTTAATGATGGCTAATTGCTCATTTACTGTTTTCATCGTTTCTTAATAATCACTTAGTTTTTTAAATTCTAAATTATTTTTAGAAAAGAGATTTTTTGATTCAAGTTCAAGACGTAAAGTTTTTTCGAAAATCGAAGTGTATAGACAATACATAAGATTTGAGAAAAAGCCGACAACGCAGAAATTGGACAAAAAAGACTTTTCTAACCGCATAAAACGGTATCTGTATGTAACTTTAACCGGCCGGTCAACTCTGCAACGGAATTCACATTATGCTGCTTCATATATTTCGCAACACCCTTATTAACCTTTTTAACAATCAAAGGGTCTTTAGCAATTGCGGTTCCTATCGCAACCATCGAAGCACCTGCTAAGAAAAATTCAATCGCATCTTCAGCAGAGGCAATACCACCCAGCCCAATAATTGGAATATCATGCTGTTTGGCCACTTGATAGACCTGATGCACTTTTAGCAAAGCAACCGGCTTAATAGCAGGACCAGACAATCCACCTTGATTATTCCCTAAAGTAGGCATCTGTGAATGGATATCGATCTGCATACCCATTAAAGTGTTAATTGCAGACAATGCATCCGCACCCGCATCAATCACTCGACGCGCGCCTTCCGCAATATCAGTCTGATTCGGTGACAATTTAACAATTAATGGCTTTGAAGTTGCCGCACGACAAGCTTCTACAACTTTTGCGGCCATGTCAGGATCATTACCAAAAGCTGCACCACCTTTTTTCACATTCGGACACGAAATATTAATTTCAATCGCAGGCAGTGCAGTTTGATCAAACATCTCAACAACTTGAGCGTATTCTTCAATGGAAGATCCCGATACATTAATGATGTAGCGAGTGTCTTCCATATTCAGTCTTGAAATATATTGTTCGATGACTTCTTTCGCCCCTGGATTTTGCAAACCGACAGAGTTTAATAAACCACTCGGCGACTCCATGACTCGTTCAGGCTTATTCCCTAACTTAGGCTGCAAAGTTGTGCCTTTCAAAAACACCGCACCAACATCTTTATTGGAAAAGCCAGAGACTGCTTGGTATTCTATGCCGTACCCCGCATTACCCGATGCCATCGCCACCGGCGACTGAAACGTAATGCCACACAAATTAACTGACAAATCCATAAACGACTACCTATTCATTACTTTTATTTAGTCCAACTTTAATTTGGAACTTATTTATATGATTCATATTATTCTTTACGAACCTGAGATCCCTCAAAATACTGGCGCATTAATTCGCTTAAGCGCAAACATGGGGGCACACCTTCACTTAATTCACCCTATCATGTTTGATTTGAGCGAGAAAAAGGTTCGCCGAGCGGGACTTGATTATAAAGAACTCGCCAAGGTCCATGAACATGAAAACCTACAAGCTTGCTTGGATACAATAAAACCGAATCGTGTTTTTGCACTGACCACTAAAACCACACGCTATTATACCGAAGAGACATTTGAAAACGGTGACGCGTTTTTATTTGGTCCAGAAAGCCGCGGCTTACCGATGGACATTATTGAAAGCTTACCCTTTGAGCAACGCTTGACCATCCCAATGGTACCTGGCGGTCGCAGTTTAAACCTTGCCAATGCTGTATCAGTAATGGCCTATGAAGCGTGGCGCCAACTCGATTTTAATATGGAACTGAACTAAGCCAAATCGAGCACATCAAATGCTGTGCTCAGCTCGACTCCGCTTTTCCATCTCTTGCCAATAAAGCCACAGCCGCTTGTTGCGGAGTAATTTTGGCTTCAACTAAGTCATATACTTGCTGCATAATCGGCAAGTCCAACGCTAAATTATCCGCAATCTTCTTCACTGAGCGAACCGCTTTTACACCCTCAACGACCTGACCGATTTTTTCAATCACTTGATTAACTTCAGCGCCCTTCTGCGCAAGCTGATAACCAAAGCGACGATTACGAGACAAGTCATCCGTACACGTTAAAACCAAATCACCTAATCCAGCCAACCCCATCATAGTTTCAGCCTGCCCACCAAGCGCCTGACTCAAACGCATCATTTCAACTAAACCACGGGAAATTAATGCTGCACGAGCGTTCGCCCCAAGCTCCAAACCATCAGACACTCCAGTCGCTATAGCCATGATATTTTTATAGGCGCCACCTATTTCAACGCCGACCATGTCTGTTTGAGTGTACATGCGAAAGCTTTGATGATGGAATATTTGAGCCCAAAACTCCGCTTGCTTGGCATCTTTTGAAGCACTCACCATTGCTGTCGGCTTCCCCAATGCAACTTCCGCTGCAAAGGTAGGTCCTGATAATACAGAAAGATTAGCATTCTCGCCCAGAACCTGCTTGGCCACTTTATGAAGCAATAACAAAGAATCAGGTTCAAACCCTTTCGTCGCCCAAGCAACCGGAAGCTCATCAAAAACACCGGCCGGTATACTTTGTTTCAACTTTTCAAGCACTTCTCGAAAGACATGGCTTGGAACGACAACCAAAACAGCATCCACACAGGAAACCAAACTCTTCAAATTACTCGACACCTGTAAATTCTCAGGAAACTTAACTCCAGGCAAATAACGAGCATTCTCTTGTTCTGACCGCATACGGAGAACGCTCGATTCTGCATGCGCCCAAAGTCTAACGTCATGACCAACCCTAGCAAGATGAATTGCCAAAGCAGTCCCCCAAGCACCCGCTCCTAAAACAGCAATCTTGCAAACACCACCGGCCGGTAAATGCTCTGAGGATATTGCCGTTTGCAGTTGAGTATTTTCAGACATATCTTTTCACCAAAAGAAAAGGCGGTAAAACCGCCTTTTAATCTCTTCTAACTAAATCAACTCTTTTACTGAGCGGTTTCTGACGGTTGCTGAGCTTGAAGATGCTCCATATACATCGCATCGAAATTGACTGGTTCCAATAGCAACTGAGGAAAGCCTCCTTTCGTTACTAGATCTGAAATCGCTTCACGAACATAAGGGAACAACGTATTTGGACATTGAGAACCAAGCATGTAACCCATTTCTTCTTCCGTAAAACCAACCAACGTAAAGATTCCTGCTTGCTCAACTTCACACAAGAAAGCAGTTTTATCTTCAACTTTAG